>JADHLF010000005.1 GCA_016780825.1 Planktomarina sp.
CCCAATTCAGTGATGGCATAGTCAACGCGCGGTGGCGTGCTCGGGGTGACTTTTCGGCTCACAAGTCCGTCACGCTCCAGTTTGCGTAGGGTTTGCGTGAGCATTCTTTGCGAAATATCGGGAATGGCACGCTGTAATTGCGAGAACCTCTGCCCACCTTCACGGAGTTGCAATATCACCAACAGGCTCCATTTATCCCCTATTTGCGCCAAGATCGTACGAACAGGGCAAAGGTCAAGCCCCAGTTTTTTCTCAATTTCTTCTCTTTTTTTCATTTTTCATCCGGTTACTAAAAAGTGCCTACTTACTATTAGTGCCTATTATTTCTATATCTATGTCATCTGCTGATGCAGCGTAAACCCTTTTTTCAAATTATTCCCAAGGAGAAATAAAATGTCCAACTCACTCACCGGATTGACACTTGCCACAACCCTCTCCCTCGCTGGCGCGGCAGTCGCGGCGCAAGGCCTCAGCCAAAAAGATCTGGCACGCGGTCTGCTGGAGCGCGGCCTGGCGCAGGGCGATCGCGGTTTTATCATGGATCATGTGGCAGAGGGGTATATCCAGCATAACCCACAGGCCGCCGATCGTCGGCAAGGGCTGCTGGATTTTGTGGACTTCATTCAAACCATGGATCCGCCCATGCAGGTCACACCGCTTCGGGTAATCACCGATGGTGCCTACACTGTAGTGCATCAAGACTCTGAATTCTTCGGCCCAAAGGTGATAATTGATGTCTTCCGCTTTGAAGATGGGAAAATTGCCGAGCATTGGGACAGCATCCAAGACCGCGTCACCAAAACCGCCAATGGTCGCACCATGACCGACGGGGCGACAGAGATTTCTGATCTGGATAAAACCGAGGCAAACAAAGCCCTGGTCCAAGCCTTAGTTTCGGATGTCTTAATCGGCGGTAATATCGCTAAAATCGACAGCGATATCAGACCTGATTATCGCCAGCACAATCCTTATGTTGCCGATACCAGAGACGGGCTGAAGCAATTTATCTCTTATTTGGCCGACAACAACATTGCCTTTGGCTATGAGAAGGTGCACCTAACTTTAGCCGAAGGCAATTTCGTATTCACCCAATCTGAAGGCATCTACGACGGCGCCGCCACCGCATTTTATGATCTGTGGCGCGTTGAAGAAGGAAAAATTGCCGAGCATTGGGATGTTGTTCAAACCATTCCAACAGAGTTTGCCCGCGACAACGGCATGTTCTAAATCACTGCCCGCTTACCTGCGACCAAAAGCAGGTAAGCGGGATGGCGCAAGCCTATGCTACAATTTGCCGTGGCAATGCTTGAATTTCTTCCCAGACCCGCAAGGGCAGGCCTCATTTCGACCGGGGTTACCCCAGGTGGCACGATCATTTTCATCGAAAGTACCAGGTTCTGACGGCTTGGCGTCCTGCGATTGCGCCGCCGCTGCTGCAATGGCGGCTTGTTGCCGGGCCATTTCTTCCATAATCGCCCTTTGCTCTTCGGCCGAGCGCATCCGCACATGCGCCAAAAGCTGGGTCACCCGCTCACGCAGACCGTCAAGCAGATTCTGAAACAGTTGGAAGGCTTCAGATTTATACTCATTAAGCGGATCACGTTGCGCATAGCTGCGAAACCCAACGACAGAGCGTAGGTGCTCCAGCGTCAGCAAATGCTCTCGCCATTTGCTATCAATGGTTTCGAGCAAAATTTGCTTCTCAATCATCCGCATGTTTTCAGGCCCGAACTCAACCGCTTTGCGGGCCATAAAATCATCACTCAGGTCTTCGAGCTTTTCGCGGATTGTGTCATCATCGACGCCTTCTTCCGCCGCCCAGGCCACCACGGGCGCATCAAGCCCTAAGTTTTCTGCAAGAGCCGCTTGTAGTCCCTCTACGTCCCATTGATCCGCATAAGATTTTGGCGGCATAAATTGCGTCACTAAATCATCAATAACCTGATGGCGCATATCTTGGGTGATTTCTGCCAAATCATCGGCTTCCATGATCTCGCGCCGTTGACCGAAAATCACTTTACGCTGATCATTCATCACATCATCGAATTTCAAAAGCTGTTTGCGGATGTCAAAGTTGCGACCTTCCACTTTGGCCTGTGCGCGTTCCAGAGATTTATTGACCCAAGGGTGCACAATCGCCTCGCCCTCTTTCATGCCCAAAGTATTGAGCACTTTTTCCAAGCGCTCCGAACCGAAAATTCGCATCAAGTCATCATCCAATGACAGGAAAAAGGAGCTCCGGCCAGGATCCCCTTGCCGTCCAGATCGACCACGCAATTGGTTATCAATGCGGCGCGACTCGTGCCGTTCGGTGGCCAAAACATAAAGTCCGCCAGCCTCTTTGACCGCCTGCTCATCGCTGGCGTGTTCTTCTTCGATCCGGCTGCGAATCTCATCAGGGTTCGCCTCTGGGTCCGCCGCAATAGCCTCCATAATGGAAAACTCAACATTGCCACCCAATTTGATATCTGTACCCCGCCCAGCCATATTGGTCGCAATCGTCACCGCACCCAGCTTGCCTGCATCGGCGACGATTTTGGCCTCTTGCTCGTGCTGACGCGCGTTCAAAACATTGTGGGTGATACCAGCAGCGGTCAATAGTTTTGACAAAAACTCTGACTTCTCAATTGAGGTTGTGCCGACCAACACAGGTTGCTTTTTGGCATGGGCCGTCTTGATGGCTTCCACCACAGCATTGTATTTTTCACCGGCGGTTCGGTAGACTTGATCATCCTCATCCACCCGTGCCACAGCGCGATTGGTGGGCACCTCCACAACACCCAGACCATAAATTTCATGAAATTCATCCGCCTCGGTCAAGGCTGTGCCCGTCATGCCGCCCAATTTATCGTATAGGCGGAAGTAATTTTGAAAGGTGACCGAAGCCAAAGTGACATTTTCGGCCTGGATGGTGCAGCCTTCCTTAGCTTCAATGGCCTGATGCAACCCATCGGAGAGGCGCCGACCAGCCATCATCCGGCCGGTAAACTCATCGATCAAAACCACTTCACCATCCCGCACGATATAATCTTTATCGCGGGTGAAAAGCTTATGCGCCCGCAGGCCTTGGTTGACGTGGTGCACAATCGTAGTGCTTTCAGGATCATAGAGCGATTGACCTTCCGGCAAAATGCCCTTGCCACTCAGAACCTCTTCCAACCATTCGTTGCCTTCGTCGGTGAAGGTCACATTTTTGGTCTTTTCGTCTAAGGTATAATGGGCCGCCAAAACATCTGGAATCAGCTGATCGATGGTTTTGTACAGCTCCGAGCGATCTTGCGACGGGCCAGAAATAATCAGCGGAGTGCGCGCCTCATCAATCAAAATCGAATCCACCTCATCCACAATTGCGAAATTGTGGAATCGTTGATGCATTTGTCTCAACTCGGCCTTCATATTATCGCGCAGATAATCAAACCCAAGCTCGTTATTCGTCGCATAGGTGACATCACAGGCATAGGCCGCTGCCTTTTCATTGTCGGGCTGCTGAGGGTAAACGACCCCTGTGGACAGGCCCAAGGCCCCATAGACTTTTGACATCCAATCCGCATCGCGGCGCGCCAAATAGTCGTTGACCGTAACAATATGCACACCCTTGCCGGTCAACGCATTGAGATAGGCCGGGAAGGTGGCCACCAAGGTTTTGCCCTCACCCGTTTTCATTTCTGCGATATTGCCTTGATGCAAAAATATGCCACCCATCAGCTGCACATCAAAGGCACGCAGACCCAAGGCGCGCTTGGCGGCCTCGCGGCAATTGGCAAAAGCCTCTGGCAGCAGGCTGTTTAAATCCTCACCAGAAACGGCGCGGGCGCGCAGATCAGCCGTCTTGGCCACCAGACCCTCATCGCTCAGAGCCTCAAACTCAGGTTCAAGCGCATTGATCTGTTCGATCAACGGCCGGGTCGCTTTGACCTTGCGATCATTTGGTGTGCCAAAAACTTTTTTGGCAAGTGTTCCTAGACCCAGCATATTCGCCCCGCATGGTTATTCAAATCAAATGAGGGATTTGCTTGCCCACCGCGCCACCGCAGCTTATGAAAAGCCAAAGACGCATGCAGAGTTGAGCTGGCCCCCTCAGGGCCACCCAAACGATGTATGGGTCTCGCATTACAGTGTCAACGGCACGGGTGATTCCGTGTGCTTCAAAGGATGAAACAATGGCAAAATTAAACACAATTTTCCGCAACATAGCCTTAACTTTGTTCTTATCCACACCCTTGGCCGCGCAAGAAGCCAATTTGACCACTGTGGTTGCCACCGTAAACGGCACAGAAATAACGCTCGCGCATGTGCTCGACATCAAGCGACAGCTTCCAGAGCAATACAAAAACCTTGAAGACAGCGTATTGTTCAATGGAATAATCGAACAATTGGTTCAGCAACAACTCTTGGCCAGCTCCGTTGAGACACCGCCAAGCTGGCTGCCCACAGCGATGGAAAATCAAGAGCGCAACCTGCTGTCAACAACGGTGATTGAGGATATTCGCGCAGGCGCGCTCAGTGAGGCGGCCCTTCAAACTGCCTATGACGCCAGATTTCCGGCCGGTGAAGGCGAGGAAGAGTATCAAGCCTCACATATCTTGCTGGAAACGGAGGACAAAGCACGGGATCTCTTAAAGCTTTTGAATGAGGGTGCCGATTTCGCAACGCTCGCCCAAGAACATTCGACTGGCCCCTCTGGCCCGCGGGGTGGTGATTTGGGCTGGTTTGGTAAGGGTCAAATGGTGCCTGCCTTTGAAAATGCCGTGCTGAACATGGAGCCCGGCACCTATGCTGGCCCGGTACAAACCCAATTTGGCTATCATCTTATCTTTTTGAGAGACCGCCGCGTTATGGCGCCCCCCAGCTTGGAAGAGATGCGCGGAGAGCTGGAAGTTGAGCTGCAAAATGCCGCAGTCGAGGCACATTTGCGCGCCTTAATGGATGGCGCGGATGTGAACCTGTCGACCGATGGTATTGACCCCTCAGTGCTGTCAACCTTGGATTAATAATCTCATGACACAGATATCGCCCCTGGCCCCCGCAAATTTTCCAGATCTGCCCATCATTGACGGGGTGCGCTTTGCCACCGCCGCCGCTGGGGTGAGATACCCCGGACGGGCAGACGTCATGCTGGCCGCCATTGTACCTGGGGCGACCATCGCGGGCGTCTTCACCCGCTCGGCGACCCGCGCGGCCAGCATATTGGATTGCCAAGACAAAATTGGCGGCGATATGTCCAAAGGGGCGGCAATACTTGTCAACTCCGGCAATGCGAACGCTTTCACCGGTGCTGCAGGAAAGGCCTCAGTTGATCGCATCTGTGCCGAGGTCGCCGCCCGGCTCAATATCCCCGCAAATGCCGTTTTCACCTCCTCAACCGGAGTGATTGGTGAGGTCTTGCCGGATCACAAAATCACCGATTGCCTGGACCAATTGACAGCCTCCCTAAGCCCAACGGCGCAGCAAGAGGCCGCACGGGCCATTATGACAACTGACACCTTTCCCAAAGGTGCGTCGAAGACAGTGCAGATAGATGGACAGCCCGTCACGATCAGCGGCTTTGCCAAAGGCTCAGGCATGATCGCTCCAGATATGGCGACGATGCTGGTTTATATCTTCACAGATGCGAAAATTCCCCAGCCCGATTTGCAAGAAATGCTTGGGAATTTGACCAATCAAACCTTTAATTGCATCACCGTCGATAGCGACACCTCAACCTCTGATGCGCTGATCTGCGCTGCAACCGGAACATCGGGTGTAGATGTCACCCAGAGCGATGATTTCGCAGATGCGTTGAAACAGGTCATGCTTGATCTGGCCCATCAAGTGGTCAAAGACGGCGAGGGTGCAACAAAATTTGTGACTGTTGAAGTGACTGGCGCCAGCAGCGAAAGCGACGCTCGCAAAGTGGCGATGTCTATCGCCAACTCGCCCTTGGTCAAAACGGCGATTGCAGGTGAAGATCCAAACTGGGGCCGCATTGTCATGGCTGTTGGGAAATCCGGTGCCGCGGCCGACCGCGACCGTCTCTCTATTTGGTTTGGGCCGCATCTTGTGGCCGAAAATGGGTGGGTTGCCGCCAGCTATACCGAAGAAGCAGGCGCCAGCTACATGCAGCAAGCTGAATTGCATATTCGTACAGATCTAGGTGTCGGCACCGCGCAAACAACGGTTTGGACCTGTGATTTAACGCATCGCTATATTGAGATCAACGCGGACTATCGCTCGTGAAAACGATACTCGTCTCTGCGGTTGCCTTGATCGATACCGATGGTCGCGTGCTTTTGGCACAGCGTCCCGAGGGGAAATCTATGGCTGGCCTTTGGGAGTTTCCCGGCGGCAAGGTCGAATCAGGAGAAACGCCTGAGGCCGCCTTGATCCGGGAATTGGAAGAGGAATTGGGCATTTGCACCTGGCAAAGCTGCCTTGCCCCGCTCACCTTTGCCAGCCATGCCTATGAGGATTTTCACCTATTAATGCCGCTCTTCGCCTGCCGAAAGTGGCAAGGCGTCCCGCAACCTCAGGAAGGGCAAGCCCTAAAATGGGTTCGCAAACAAGATCTTAGATCTTATCCCATGCCTGCTGCGGATTTACCCTTGATTCCAATCCTATACGATTGGCTCTAATTCTATCCGTAATCTTAGTAACTTTTACATTATTTGAATGTAATTTGGTCCCACTAGGTTTGGGAAAGATGCAATGGAACAACAGGACAGCGGACGCACTCAATCAATCGTAAAAACGATAATGATCGGATCTCGGATTTTGGCCCAGGGAATTTACGCCGGCGAAACCCCGAAAGGCACAATCCAAATTAAAATCGGTCAAAAACTATATGAGGGGCAACCCGTTTCATAGGCACAAAGAAAAATGGCGCCCAACAGGAGCGCCATTTTTTCATCTTTAAAAATTAAGTCAGCGTGCGTTCAACTTCTTCGCGCTCGAAAATCTCGATCACATCATTTGGTCTGATGTCATCATAATTTTCAAAGGCCATGCCACACTCTTGACCCGATTGCACCTCTGGCACCTCGTTTTTGAAGCGCTTCAATGTTTTCAGCGTGCCTTCATGAATAACCACGTTATCGCGCAGCAAGCGTACCCCGGCGGAGCGACGGGCCACGCCTTCGGTAACCAAGCAACCAGCAACCTTGCCAACGCCAGACACTTTGAACACTTCTTTGATATTGGCGTAACCAATGAATGTTTCGCGAATTTCGGCGCTCAATAGACCCGATGCCGCTGCTTTTACATCATCAACCAAATCATAAATCACTGAATAATAGCGAATTTCAACGCCTTTTTGATTGGCTGTATTCCGCGCAGAGGCATTCGCCCGCACGTTAAAGCCAAACACCGGCGCGCCCGAGGCTTCCGCCAATCCGATATCTGTTTCTGTGATCGCACCGACACCAGAGTGCAGAACACGCACCCGCACTTCGTCATTGCCGATTTTCGCCATAGCCTGCACAATCGCTTCCGCAGAACCCTGAACGTCAGCTTTCAAAAGAATGGGCAGCTCACTGATGTCTTCATTGGCCTTCGCATTGGCCATGAGCTGTTCCAAAGTTGTCGCTGCACCCAAGGCGGCGCGCTTGTCTTTGGCCGCCTGCGCACGGTATTCGGCAATTTCGCGCGCCTGGGCTTCGGTTTCAACCACATTCAGAACGTCACCCGCTTCCGGCGTGCCATTCAGGCCAAGAACTTCAACAGGTGTTGAAGGGCCAGCGGTTTTAAGCCGCTCCCCGGAGTCGCTGATCAATGCGCGCACTTTGCCCCATTGCTCCCCAACCACGAAAATATCACCAAGTTTGAGCGTCCCGTTTTGCACCAAAACAGTGGCCACCGGTCCACGGCCAACGTCCAACTGCGCTTCAATGACAGCGCCAGAGGCAGCACGATTTGGATTGGCTTTCAGCTCCAAAATTTCAGACTGCAAAGCAATGGCTTCCAGCAGTTGATCCAAGCCTTGGCCCGTGGTCGCAGAGACTTCCACGTCTTGAACCTCACCTGACATTTGCTCCACGATCACCTCATGTTGCAACAAATCAGTCCGCACTTTTTGAGGATTGGCTGAAGGGCGGTCGATTTTGTTGATCGCCACAATCATCGGCACATTGGCCGCCTTTGCGTGCGCAATCGCCTCAATTGTTTGCGGCATTACCGCATCATCCGCAGCCACAACCAAGATAACGATATCTGTAACCTGCGCGCCGCGTGAGCGCATCGAGGTAAAGGCCGCGTGGCCTGGCGTATCGAGGAAGGTCAGAAGTTCGCCGTTCTGTTCGACCTGATAGGCGCCGATATGTTGCGTAATGCCGCCCGCTTCACCCGAGACAACCCGCGAGTTTCGGATCGCGTCCAAAAGCGACGTCTTGCCGTGGTCGACATGGCCCATGACCGTGATGATTGGCGCGCGGGGATGGAGATCTTCTGGACTATCAACCACTTGATCAATCACATCCTCGACATCCGCATCTGAAACGCGCACAATTTTGTGGCCAAACTCTTCCACGATCAGCTCGGCTGTATCCTGGTCGATGGTTTGGTTCTGAGTCACCATCATGCCCATTTGCATCAAGGATTTTACAACATCAGAGACCCGCTCGGCCATACGGTTGGCCAGCTCTTGCACCATGATCGCATCGGGCACTTGCACGTCGCGAATGATTTTCTCGCGCTCAACTGCCCCTCCCATCGCTTTTTGACGGGCGCGCTCTTGCTTGCGCTTCATCGATGCCATTGAGCGATGCCGCCCATCATTTCCGGCGCTGACCTGATTAACGGTCAGCTTGCCAGAGCGGCGATTGTCTTCCCGGCCTTTGTTGCGGCTTGGACGCGCAGGCTCCTCACGGCGCATTGGCTCGGAAACCTTGTTGCGCACAACGCCAGTTTTTGCAGCCCGCTCTTCGGGTGTCGGTGGTGGTGCGGCCGCAAGCAGTGCTGCGGCCTCCTCCTCGCGCTGCCGCTCTTCTTCGGCCGCGATTTTTGCCTGCGTCCGCTCTTCACGCTCGCGCTCTTTTGCTTCTTGTTCTTCGCGGCGAAGGTTACGTTCAGCTTCGCGCTCAAGTTCTTCTTGCGCGCGCCGCGCCTCATCTTCTGTCTCGCGCGCCTTCGCGGCTTGCACAGCTTTTAAACGACGCTCCATTTCCGCATCAGAAATTCCAGCGGGCCGACGCGCCGGGTCGCCACCACGCACAGCGCCAGGAGCCGCAGGTTTTGCTGCGCCGGGCTTGGGTACGACAACGCGTTTACGCTTGGTTTCCACCACAACATTTTTGGTCCGGCCATGACTGAAACTTTGTTTCACATTTCCCGAACGTGACCCGCCCATCAAACCGAGTGTTTTTTTTCCGTCGTCGCTCATAAAGCTCTATTGTCCTTTTCAGTGGGCCATTGCCCTATGCCACCTTGGTGGCTTCTCTTAATCCGCGCAGTCTTGCGGCCTCATGTACTACACGTTCGCTAAGTTTGCCACCGGAGAGTGCGCAGTGTATCGCATGCCCGCGCCCAAATGCCAAACCCAATTCCTGCGCCGTTAAACATCCAAAAAACCGACCACCCTCTGGAGTCCATAATTTGTCTTTCCCGCGGGCAGATCCATCGCTGGCCTGCAGCAAGACTTTGACCCGCCCTTCGGCCAACCACCCTTTAACCTTCTCAAAGCCTGTCACAGCCTTGCCAGCTTTGCGGGCAATTGATACAAGATCAACCACCCGGCGTGCAAGCTGGCGATCAATCTGAGCAATCAGATCTTCTGGCACGCTGACCTGCGTTTTCGCACCACGGGCAAAAACTTTGCGCTTTACCGCGTCTTCTAAAATTTGCAGGTCGGCGGTGACATAGTACCCCCTACCGGGCAATTTTTCCAGTATATCCGGCACAACCACCCCATCAGGGCTGGTCACAAAGCGGATGAGCCCCGCTTTCGGACCAGACTCCTGGCTGACCAAACACTTACGCTCGGTCAGATTTTCTGAAGGATCTGCGCCGCTGTGGCTCATTTAGCTCACCTGTTCCGCATCGTCTTGTGAAGCTTCCACCTCTTCATCGAGCAATTCTTCAGGGTCCACCCAGCCCAGCATGATCCGAGCCGTCATCACCATGTTTTGCGCTTCGGCCAAATCCACATCGAATTTTTCAAGAACGCCGTCATCTTTGACCCGCTCGCCGTCCACAGTGGTCCAGCCGCCCGCCAGCTCCCAATCGGCGCAGGTGGCGAAATCTTCCAACGTTTTCACGCCATCCTCTGCCAGGGCTTCAATCATCTGTGGCGTCAAACCTTCGAAATTCACCAGGCTGTCTTCGACACCCAATTCACGAGCACGGGCCATTGCGCGGGTGTTCTCAGCTTCAATCACATCGCGCGCACGCGCTTGGAGCTCGTTTGCCGTGGCTTCGTCCACCCCGTCGATCACCAAAAGCTCATCCAGCTCTACATAGGCCACCTCTTCAAGGCTGGTAAATCCTTCGGACACCAAGAGCTGTGCAAAGAATTCGTCCAGATCCAAACTGTCGATAAAGAGCTTGGTGCGCACTTCAAATTCGGCCTGACGACGCTTGGACTCTTCTTCCTCTGTCATGATGTCGATGTCGAGGTTGGTCAGCTGACTGGCCAAACGCACGTTTTGACCGCGACGCCCGATGGCCAAGCTCAGCTGCTCATCTGGCACAACAACGACAATCTTGCCGGCTTCTTCATCCAGCACCACCTTGGTCACTTCCGCAGGCTGAAGGGCGTTCACCAAGAAAGTGGGTTGATCTTCATTCCACGGGATAATGTCAATTTTTTCCCCTTGAAGCTCATTCACGACCGCTTGCACCCGGCTGCCGCGCATCCCAACGCAGGCCCCGACCGGATCAATGGAGCCGTCATAAGAAATTACAGCGATCTTCGCGCGCGATCCTGGGTCACGGGCCACGGCTTTGATCTCGATGATGCCATCATAGATTTCCGGCACTTCCATTTTGAACAATTCCGCCATGAATTCTGGCGCTGTCCGCGACAGGAAGATCTGCGGACCGCGTTGCTCACGGCGCACTTCTTTGATGTAGACCCGAATGCGGTCGTTGGGGCGATAGCTCTCGCGGCCAATTTTTTCATTGCGGCGCAACACAGCTTCACCACGGCCAATATCGACAATGACGTTGCCATATTCTTCGCGCTTCACCAGACCGTTGATAATCGTGCCGGCCCGATCCTTGAACTCTTCATATTGACGATCCCGCTCGGCTTCGCGGACTTTTTGCAAGATAACCTGCTTGGCAGATTGTGCCGCGATGCGGCCCATTTCAACCGGAGGAACCTCTTCAATAAACTGCTGACCCACTTCTGGGTTCTCCATATATTGCTTGGCTTGCTCGACAGTGAATTCGGCTTGGTAATTTTCCAGCAATTCATCTTCCACAACGGTGCGGACACGGGTGAAGGTCGCCCGGCCAGTTTTCCGGTCAATGGAAACGCGAATATCCATTTCTGCGCCGTAGCGAGACTTTGCCGCCCGCGCCAAGGATTCTTCCATCGCTTCGATCACCAGACCGGGATCAATCATTTTTTCACGAGCAACAGCTTCGGCGGTTTGCAGTAATTCAAGCTGGTTTGCAGATGTAATGGCCATTAGTCTTCCTCTCCATCAACGATGGTTTGCACTTCATCATATTGTGTTTCATCAATTTGACCCGCGTCTTTGCGGCCCTTGAGAACCGCGCGTATCAAATCATCCGTCAAGATCAGCTTGGCATCAGCCAGCCAGTCAAATTTGAGACCAATTGTCCCCTCTTCAATGGTGATCAAAACCTCATCCCCATCCGTGCCCGCCAATTCGCCCTTAAAGCGGCGGCGACCGTCGATCAGCTGTTCGGTTTCAATCTTGGCGACATAGCCAATCCATTGGTCAAAATCTTTCAATCGAGTCAAAGGCCGATCAATACCTGGGCTTGAGACTTCAAGCGTGTAGGCCTCAATAATCGGGTCTTCGACATCCATCAAAGCGGATACTGCTGTGCTAATCTCAGCGCAGCCATCCACCTCCATCGTGCCATCAGGCTTTTGCGCCATGATTTGCAACGTCGGGGTGTTGCCGCTCATCAAACGCAAACGCACCACCTCATAGCCCAAACCTTCAATCATCGGGTTCAGGATCTTGAGCAGTCGCTGGTCCATTGCAGCTTTGGCAATCAGATCTGTCATAGGCACCTTTCAGGCACAAAAAAACGGGCGCGCGGCCCGTGATATTTTCCGGTGGAATTTCGGGGGTGGAAGCCGAAACGCCGCTATTAAGTTTCCTTTATAGAGTTTACCCGGCGGTTTCAATCCCAGAACAGCGATTCTTTCAAAAGGTTATTGAACAGGACGCGCCATGAAAATGGCGCCACTGACACAACCGATCTGGCAATCACATATGACACAAAAAGGCCCCGGATAATCCGAGGCCTTTGATCTTTAAAACCCGAAGGACTTAGGCAAACCACCAACGCTCGGTCAAGCGGCTCGAATCCATTTGCCAGATGTTGCCGATATCTGGACCGTGGGCCAGTTTTGTAGAGGTAGCGTCCACCGTATTTGCAAACATTGGAATAACGGTTCCGCCCTCCTGCGACAGGAGCATTTGCATTTCGGTATATTGCGCCCGACGCTTATTGCTATCCAGCTCCGCACGGGCTGACAGCAACAGCTCTTGGAAACGGGCGTTCTCCCAATGGGTATCGTTCCAAGGCACACCGCTCTCATAGGCTGTTGAGAACATCCAGTCTTCGGTTGCCCGGCCAGACCAGTAGCACGCGCACCAACCTTTTTTGAGCCAAACGTTAGACCAATAACCATCTGCTGGCTCTTGCACCACGTTAATATTAATCCCAGCGCCTTTCGCAGAGGCTTGATACAATTGCGAGGCATCAACCGCTCCGGTGAAAGCCGCATCTGAGGCGGAAAGATCCACATTCAGCTCTGTCAAACCAGCCGCCTTCATATAGAATTTCGCCTTATCGGCATCAAATTCAAGCTGCGGGATATCGGTGGCAAGATATTGGTTCGCCGGGCCGATCGGGTGATCGTTGCCAACCATACCATGACCTTGCAAGATTTTATCCACCATTTCCTGACGGTTCAGGCCATATTTCAGGGCCTTGCGCACATTAACATCGTCGAACGGCGCCTGATTGGTCAACATTGGGAATGTGTAGTGCATGTTGCCAGTCACTTCAAAAATCTCAATATTTGGGTTGGCGCGCAACAATGGCTCGGTCTTGAAGTCAACGCGGTTCACCGCATCCACCTGTCCAGTCATCAATGCGTTCATCCGCGCGGAGGAATCATTGATCGCGATACATTCAATCTCATCGAACCAACCGGCACGGCCATCTTTATAATGGCTGTCCACACGGGTGAGCACACAGCGCACGCCCGGATCAAAGCTAACGACTTTGTAAAGCCCTGTGCCAATACCTTTGGCAATGGCTTCGTCGATCATTCCAGCAGGATACATCAAGATGTGATAGTCAGACAGCAAGAATGGGAAATCAGCGTTACCAGCGGCCAAAGTGAACTGGATCTGGTGATCGTTCATCTTTTTCATGGTGGTGATCGCAGCCACAATGGGTTGCGCGGCAGATTTCGCGCCTTCCTCAGTGTGCATATTCAAAGATGCGATAACGTCATCCGCACCAAAGGGTTTGCCGTTGTGGAACGTCACGCCCTTGCGCAGGTTAAACGTCCATGTTTTGGCATCGGAACTGGCTTCCCAGCTTTCTGCCAGCTCGCCCACAAGCTCACCGGCCGCCGTGACCTCTGTCAGGCAGTCAAATACGGTCCCATGACCCATGTGGATCATGAATTGATCGGAATGCGTCCGGCCATCAAAGCTGTCAGATGTATTCGCACCATTCAAGCCCATACGCAGCTTGCCGCCGCGTTTTGCGGCAGACTTCGCTGGCAGACCCGTCGCGGCGATCACACCGGCGGCAGCCCCTGTTTTCAAAAGTCCACGTCTACTGAATTGAGACATTCATTTTCTCCCTGGTTACTTTCATTTTTTGGCGGGTCGCCCCGCACCCCCTATTTAGCAGGGGAGGTGATTCGATCCTACATCTTCCCAACCGCTGCGTCACCGATGTTATCCACTCCACGGCCATTTAACAGGTTTGTTAACCAATCTGGGTCCATTTCAGGCACAGATGAGAGCAAAAGGTCAGTATAGGGATGGTGTGGAGGTTGGAACATCTCGGCTTTGGGCCCCTGCTCAACCACATTGCCATCTTTCATGACGACAACCTCATCACTGATCGCCCGCACGGTCGCGAGGTCATGGGTGATGAACATATAAGACAGGCCCAAGTTATCTTGCAGCTGCGCAAGAAGTTTCAAAATTCCCTCCGCCACCAGTTGATCAAGCGCTGAGGTCACCTCATCGCAAATGATAAACTGCGGGTCTGCGGCAAGGGCGCGGGCAATGCCAATGCGCTGCTTTTGCCCGCCAGACAGCTCGCTTGGCAGGCGGTCAATATATTGTCCTGGCTCCAGCTCAATCTGCGCCAACAATTCCTCAACCCGTTTACGTTTTGCAGAGCCGGTGAGGCCAGTATAAAACTGAACCGGCCGGCCAATAATATCACCAATCGAGCTGCGCGGATTGAGCGCTGTATCGGCCATTTGGTAAATCATCTGCACCTGACGCAATTGATCCTTGCTGCGCTTGCGATAATCCAACGGCAAGGCTTCGCCGTTAAACTCAATATGCCCCTGGCTTGGCGGCAGTAACCCGGTGATACAACGCGCTGTCGTCGATTTTCCAGATCCAGATTCTCCCACCACCGCCACCGTGCGGCCCGCGTGGATATCAAAGGCGACATCAAATAAAACGGGGGATTTTCCATAAGACGCTGAGACGTCCTTCAAAGAGACAATCGGCGTTGCCCCGGTTGAAATTGCCGGTTTTGCGGGTCTTTGGAAGGACCGCACGGCCCAAAGGGACTTGGTATAGTCTTCGCGCGGCGCCGAGAGCATGGCGCGGGTCTCTGCCTCTTCCACCTCATCACCGCGCAGCAATACCTTAATTCGATCCGCCATCTGCGCCACGACCGCGAGATCATGGGTGATATAAATAGCGGCCGTATCAAACTGCTCCACGATGTCACGAATGGCGGCCAGAACTTCAATCTGAGTGGTCACATCCAGGGCCGTGGTTGGCTCATCAAAAATGATCAAGTCAGGTCGACACGACATGGCCATCGCCGTCATCGCGCGCTGCAATTGCCCCCCAGACACCTGATGCGGATAGCGAAAACCAATGTGATCGGGATTTGGCAGGCGGAGACGGCGGTAAAGCTCTATACTATCCAACTCGCTTTCAGCCCTGGGCCGCAGCCGGTGTTGCGTCGGCGCTTCGGTGTGTTGATCAATCAAACGATGCGCCGGGTTGAAACTGGCCGCAGCAGATTGCGCCACATAGGCAATTCTCTTGCCCAGCATGTTGCGCTTCACCGCAGCAGAGGCTGTCACCAAATCCACCCCGTCAAACTCGACCGTACCGCCAGATATGCGGCAGCCGTCGCGGGTAAATCCCATCGCAGCCAGACCGACCGTCGATTTTCCCGCGCCGGATTCACCGATCAATCCGAGAACTTCCCCCTTTTTCAGGTCAAGATCTATCCCGTTCACAATTGGGTTCCAAACCTCATCGGATTTGCCTTCGATTTTCAACCCGCGTATTTTGAGGAGCTGCTGTGTCATGACCTCAATCCTTTAAGCCCGAAGATTTATGCAGCATCCAATCCACCACGAAATTCACCGCGACAGTGAGCAAGGCAATTGCTCCAGCCGCCAAGAGCGGGGCGGTGGCCACATTTGGTGCAAATGCAGCAAAATTAATGAATTGCGACAGATCTTTAACCATTGTTCCCCAATCTGCGAGGGGCGGCTGAATGCCCACGCCCAAAAAGGACAGCGACGCAATGGTGAGAAACACGAAACAAAACCGCAAGCCGAATTCGGCCAAAAGCGGTGCTGTGGCGTTGGGCAGGATCTCCTTAAAAATGAGATACCCCATACCCTCTCCGCGCAGCTTGGCCGCTTCGATGTAGTCCATCACAACAATATTTTGCCCCACCGCGCGCGCCAAACGATAGACCCGCGTGCTGTCAATCATCGCAATGATCAAAATCATAAAGAGTGTGCGATCAATCCCAAGCTGGTTGGACCAGACGCTGGCGATTGTCATCAAAAGCAGTGCAAAAATAAGAGCCGGAATGGCCATCAAGACATCAACGGTGCGTGACAGGATTTGATCCAACCATCCCCCAACAATTGCAGCCAAAAATCCAAGCGAGCCACCCACGAAGAACGCCAGGCATGTGGTGGCAAAGGCAATACCCACGGTATTCTGAGCGCCATAGATCAGACGGCTATAGATGTCGCGGCCGATTTGATCCGTACCAAGCGGAAAATTTGGATCACCCCCCATCATCGGGTTCCCTCCGGGCACGATATTGGCATTGGCAAAAATCTCTTCCTGCCCATGGGGCGCAATCGATCCGGCAAAAATGGATACAAGCGCGTAAAGCAAGATGACCAAAACACCAAAAGCAGCCGTCAGCGGCATGGCGCGAAACAGTTTTCGCGTCCCAGGGGTACCGACGGTCCGGCCAAACAGGCGAAACAGATAGGCCGCAATCGCAAAGCCGATAAAGCCCTGCACCGCCCAGCGGAAGAAAATCACTCCAGCGGCCGGCACGCCGTTCACCTCAACGGGCCGGAAGTAATAGCTCACCGCTCCGATCAACACCAACAGTCCCGCAACATAGCCAAAAGCCACCTCAAAGGGCATATCCCGGAAGAAGGGCTTGTTGCCGGTGAGTTTTTGACCCGCAAAACGAAACACCCAGGCGACAACGGCCGTCGCAATCAGAAGAAAAATCAAATTCATCAACCAACTCATTTCGGGTGCCTCAATCTTGGGTTGGAGAGGATGGATAGAATATCCGCCATCAAATTCAGCAAGATATAGGCAGCGGCAAAGATGAGGCAGCAGGCCTGTACCACCGGAATATCGCGGATTTTCACGCTGTCGACAAACAGTTGACCGATGCCAGGATATACAAACACCACCTCAACCACCACAACACCGGTGATGAGATAGGCGAGGTTGAGCGCAATCACATTGATAATCGGCGCCAAAGCATTCGGCAGCGCATGGCGCACGATCACGCGCATGGGGCTTATGCCTTTGAGGCGGGCCATTTCAATATAGGGGCTGGCCAAAAGGTTGATGATCGCCGCGCGGGTCATCCGCATCATATGGGCTGTCACCACTAGGGTCAGAGTTAAGGCCGGGAGCATGGTCCGGTTGAGTTTTTCGCCCAGCGCCATGCCATCATAGACATTTGACAGGGAGGGGAAGATCGGATTGAGCACCGCAAGCACCAAAATCAATATATAAGCAAGGAAAAATTCTGGGCTGGAGATAGACGAAAGCGTGGTAATATTCACCGCCCGATCAAAGATCGAATTGCGATAAAGCGCCGCCAGAACACCCAAAGTGATCGAGATTGGCACAGCGAACATGGCGGTAACGCCAGCCAAAAACATTGTTGCTTTGAACCGCGGAGCGATTTGCTCCACCACACCCACCAATTGATCTCCGCCCATATTCGACGCGAAATTCATCTGTGCAAAGCTAATCCCCAGATCGCCGGTCAACACATTGCCCAGCCAGGAAAAATATCTCATGAAATAGTTTTGGTCCAAACCCAAATCCGCACGGATTTGCGCCACAGCCTCATCGGTTGCCCCCTGCCCCAGAATCGCCTGGGCAAAATCACCCGGCAAGGCATTCACGGCAATAAAAATAACCATCGAAACAATTAGCAATGTTAATAATCCAAGTGCCAATCGTTGAAGAATGATCTGAAAGATAGACCCCACCAGACATCTCCTAATTTCATAAAGTGCTTAAGTGAGGGTAACGCCTGAAAAACATATGTAAAGTCTCTAAATCACGGTTTCCCGCTATGGGCGCAAAGCATCCATGATTTTCACCAATTGCGCGCTTATGGGCGCATCAGACAGGGCGTGACCGGCCTTGCCCACCATTTGCAATCGTGCCTTCGGCCAGGCCTGCGCCAATTGCCAGGCGGTTTGAGGCGGGCAGATCATGTCATAGCGGCCTTGCACAATGTCACCGGGAACCTCAGCCAGCCGGTCCATATTGTTCAACACCGCCTGTTTCGGACTCAAAAACAACTGGTTTGAAAAATAGTGGTTCTCAAGCCGTGCGAAGGCGCGGGCATATTGCGATGGGGTTTCACCGGACATTCCAGTTGAGTCAATCGACGCTAAGGCATTCTCCCAACCGGCCCAAGCACGGGCGTAGCGGGTCTCTTGCATCAAATCACCACTGAACAGACGAGCGCCATAGGCCGCGATCAGATCATCTTGCTCTTGCTCGGGGATTAAATCGGCAAATCGCGCCCAGGCTTCTGGCCAGAACCGTCCAGCGCCGCCTCCATAAAACCAATCGAGCTCCGATTTCTGGCCCAAGAACACGC
The DNA here is from genome assembly GCA_016780825.1 of Planktomarina sp. Taxonomy (GTDB): domain Bacteria; phylum Pseudomonadota; class Alphaproteobacteria; order Rhodobacterales; family Rhodobacteraceae; genus Planktomarina. The sequence continues at coordinate 18,526 of JADHLF010000005.1, forward strand.
CACGCAAAATCAAATGCCGCACGGAAGAGACATGGGCCTGCGCATAAATCAAAGCCAGGGTGGCGCCCCAACTGCCGCCAAAGACCATCCAGCGCTCAATGCCCAAAGCCTCCCGAATTTTCTCAATATCAGACACCAAATGCCAAGTGGTGTTATGCGCGACCTCCGCATGCGGCCGGGACCGCCCACAGCCGCGCTGATCGAACAGAATAACCCGGTAAACTGCGGGGTCAAAATACCGGCGCATCGACGGGCTGCACCCGCCACCAGGGCCGCCATGCAAAACAACCACAGGGACACCATCGGGCTTGCCGCATTGCTCCACATATATGTGATGCCCATCGCCCACGCTCAAAATCCGTTGGTCGAAAGGCTCAATCGACGGATAAAGAACTTGAACTGCGCGTTTTTGACCTGCGACTTTGTCCATAACTGTCCTATATAAAGCAATGGCTGGGTCCTGCCCTGCCTGATATGTTAAATCCATATGGAGATGGGAATGCAAGGCAACCAATCGACCGTCGATCCCGCAGAAGTCGCAAAATTTGAAGCGATGGCCGCAGAGTGGTGGGATTTAGAGGGCAAATTCAAGCCCTTGCACATGCTCAATCCGTGCCGCTTGGATTACATCACCCAGCAAATTTCAATGGAGTTTGACCGCGATTTATCAGCCAATCTTCCATTTAAAGGCCTGCGGATCCTGGACATTGGCTGCGGCGGCGGCTTGCTCTGTGAACCCATGGCCCGTCTTGGCGCAACTGTTGTGGGTGCGGATGCGGCCGCTGGCAACATCCCGGTGGCAAAGTTACACGCAGAACAATCAGGCCTTGAGATTGATTACCGCCACATCACCGCCGAAGCCTTGGCAGAAGCCGGTGAACAATTTGACGTGGTGTTGAATATGGAGGTGGTCGAACATGTGGCCAGCCCGCCGGCCTATCTGCACGCCTGCCAAGAGCTGCTGCGCCCAGGCGGGCTGCATATTTGCTCCACGCTGAACCGCAACCCCAAGAGCTTTTTATTTGCCATCATCGGGGCAGAATGGGTCATGCGGTGGTTGCCCAAGGGCACCCATGATTGGAATAAATTTATCACCCCAGATGAACTCTTCGGTCTGCTGGAAAACGCTGGGCTCAAGCCGGTAGACCGCAAAGGTTTTGTCTTTAATAAAGTGGCCTGGAGCTGGTCGATCTCAGCACAGGATCTCAGCGTCAACTATGTCACCGCGAGCATCAAGCCCACCTAGGCCTCGCTGGACAGGCTCAAGCGCAGCTCGCGCAAAATGGGTAGAATGCTCTTGATATTAGCCTCCCCCGAAACCCCTGTTGCGGCGGTCAAAATTGGGGCAATCTGGGCAAAAGCATGATCTCGCGCTGCCCGCCCAGCGGGGCTGATCACAACCTGTTTGCGCCGCGCATCATCCCAATCGGGCCGAATATGAACATAGCCGGCCCATTCCAACTTATTGAGTGTGTTGGTCATCGCGCCACGCGTCAGGTTAAAGGTTTTGGCCAATTGCGCCGGGGTGCGCTCGCCACCCACATGGGCCAAATGATTGAGCACCGAAAAATGCGACAACTCCATACCTTTCGGCAGGCCCTTTGAAATTCGACTGCGCAACAATTGCTCCAAAGCCAGAATTTCCGAAAACAAGCTGACAGAGAGAGTTTCAATCGATTTTGTCATGACTGAGATACCGTTTCAAAGCAAATGGACGATCATGCTGCAAGGATGCCACACGCGCACGCGCCCTGTCCACTTCACCTAGGTCTAATGTCGCGAAATGCAATCCAATGTCCGGCCCTGCGTCCAAAATGACCTCACCCCAAGGCCCAACAATCAAACTATGCCCAAATGTTTTGCGCCCAGATCCTGGATGCACGCCGGTTTGCGCCGCAGAAATCACAAAACACCCCGTCTCAATCGCCCGCGCCTGCAGCAAAACATGCCAATGCGCCTCGCCCGTGGGACGGGCAAAGGCAGATGGCACCGCCAAGACTTGAGCCCCCGCCTGCGCGAGGGCACGATGCAATGCTGCAAACCGCAGATCATAGCAAATACTTAGCCCCAACTCAGCCCAAGGCGTCTGCACAACCGCCGCCTCTGTGCCGGGACGATATCCTTTGGACTCGTGATACCGTTCTGTGTCAGACAGGGTGACATCAAACATATGAATTTTATCATAAAATGCGACAATCTCCCCCTCTGCATTGATCATAACAGAGCGGTTGGCAAAGCGGCCGTCGTCGCCCATGGTTTTGACCGTCACAGAGCCAAGCGCAACCCAAAGCCCCAAGCGCCGCGCCCGCTCGCAAATGGCTAAAATAAAACTGTTCCCCTCATAGGGCTCCAGCACCTGCAATTGATGTGCGCGGTCCAGCGAGACGCAATTTGTCACCTCCGGCAGGAACAAAATATCCTGCCCGGCCGATTGGTCCATAAGGTTCAAGACCGTTGCAAGATTCTCAGCGGGTTGATCGCTAGAAGTTATTTGCGCAATCGCAACTCTCACGGCGCCAACATCGCCGCCAATTTGCCAGACCGGTCCAGAGCATAAAGCTCATCACAACCGCCAATATACACATCATCAATAAAAATCTGCGGAACCGTATGCCGACCATTGGCCCGCGTTTGCATTTCAGAACGGCGCTCCGGGCTGCGCGAAAGATCCACTTCGGCAAAGGTTACGCCTTTGGCATCCAAAAGCCGTTTGGCGGCGTGGCAATAACCACAAAGCGGTGAGGTATATATTTCGACAATCGCCATTCTCTAAACTCCATTGGCTCCGTTGCCATTACAGCACTTCAGATGAACACCGCGCCACCACAAACCTATTGCGCGCTGGGCGGCTTGGAGGCTGTGATGATGCCGAAACTCATCGGTCACTGACTGTGCTGTAAATGATCCAGACGCTCTATAGCAATTTTTTTCTCTCTGCGCCACGCGCAGCATGCCGCGGCACGATGGAGCAAGATCACGATGGTTTTGCAGCGCGGGCCAATGCAATGACAGATACAGTTTTCGCACCAGCTTCCAAACAGACCCGCGCAGCTTCTGAAAAAGTTGCCCCGGATGTAAACACATCGTCGACCAAAACCACCTCCTGGCCAGCCACACATCCAGCCCGCGCCGGGTTTATCGCCATGGAGGCATGCAGCAATTTCCGGCGTTCCTGTGCGGTGTGATCCTTAAGCTCCGGAGTGCGGCAACACTTCCTCAACCCATCCAAACAGCACTCAAGCCCCGCCATCTGCGCCATCTTCTGCGCAATAAGCGCGGATTGATTAAACCGTCGGCGCCATTGCCGTTGCCAATGCAGAGGAATTGGAATCCGAACAGGGGAAGATGGAAAAATCTCCGCGCCCCGGCGCAACATCCAATGGGCAAAAGGCGCGATTAGGTCATGCCGATCTTGGCGCTTGAGGGCTAAAATCATACTGCGCGCTTTAGCATTGTACAAAAACACCGCGCGCCCGCTGATCCAGGGGCGCGGTGTGTTTAAACAGTCGTCACAAAGACTATTCGCATCATTGTGATCCCCCAAAATTGGCGCACCACATTTTGGACAGCAGCATCCGGCAATAAAATGCGCCTCGCGCCAACATTCCGGGCAAAGGTGCAGGTGATTTTGCACCAAGACTCTACAACCGGGACATTGTTGGGGAAAAATCACTTGCAACACACCTTGCAAACCACAGAGCTCCCTTTTACCCCAAAGCCATGACAGCGCCCGCACTCTTCGATCCCACAGCTCAAGCCAAGGCCCGCGCGCGCGCCGGCGCTGGAGGCATGTTTTTGCAAGAGCTGGCCTGCGCTGAAATCCTAGAAAGACTGACTGCGGTTTACAGGCAGTTTAAATCCGTCGCCATCGTCACCGGTTTTCCACAGGTTTGGTCTGCCCCCTTTCCCAACGCAGAACTGGTGCGCGATGAGGATACGCTGGAATTGAGCCCCAGGCAGTATGATCTGGTCATTCACGCAATGGCGCTGCATCATTGCAATGACCCCATAGGCCAAGTTGTCCAATGCAGCCGCGCGTTGCAAGCCGACGGGCTTTTCATGGGGGTGTGTTTCGGAGGTCAGACCCTCACGGAACTGCGCAGCGCCCTCTCCGTGGCGGAAGCGAATGTGCGCGGCGGCTTGTCACCGCGTGTCACCCCTATGGCGGAAATTCGAGAGCTTGGCTCCCTCTTGCAGCGCGCCGGCCTCGCCTTACCGGTGGCAGATTCTCTAAAAATACCGGCAGCCTATCGCGATATTTATCACCTCATGCGCGATCTTCGCGATATGGGTGAAACCAATATCATGACAGCACGTCCAAAAACCTTCACCGGCAAGTCACTTTTTGACCGGGCCCAAGAGATTTTTGCCGCGGAATTCCCCGCCGATGCGGGCCGCGTTGCCTGCACCTTCGATTTGGTTTTCCTTTCGGGTTGGGCGCCCGACGCCAGCCAACCCAAAGCATTAAAACCCGGATCCGTGACGAAATCGCTCCAACAGGCTTTAGAAGAGGCAAAAAGCTCCTTGGGCAATTGACGAGACCCATTTTCCAGTTATTTGCAAGGGAACAGATTCAGGAGTTCGCCGTGACAGATCAAGACACCGCCTATTTGCCCTTATCCGCTGCACCAGCAGATCACCCAAAGGTAAAGGCGCCAAAGATTGGGGTTTTGCTGTCCAATCTGGGCACACCTGACAATTATGACTATTGGTCCATGCGGCGATACCTGGGCGAATTCTTGTCGGATCGGCGGGTGATTGATTACAGCCCTTGGCTTTGGCAGCCTTTGCTCCAACTCATTATCCTAACAAAAAGACCGTTTTCTTCTGGCGCGGCCTATAAGTCGATTTGGAATATGGAAGCGAATGAAAGCCCTCTGGCCACCATCACCAAGGCGCAAACCCAAGCGGTTCGGGCAGAAATTTCCAAACGCTATGACGGGGCTGTTATGGTGGAATATTGTATGCGTTACGGCAACCCTTCCACACAGTCAGTCGTGCAAAAAATGGTCGATGCCGGATGTCAGAAAATCTTGTTCTTTCCGCTCTATCCGCAATTCGCCGGCGCCACCTCCGCCACAGCCAATGATGAATTTTTCAGAAGTTTGATCAAGCAAACTTGGCAACCGGCCGCGCGGACTGTCAGCCCCTACTTTGATCGCCCCGATTATATCAACGCATTGGCGACCTCGATTGAGCAGGCCTATGAGGCGGCCGAGCGGCGGCCCGAGGTTTTGGTGTGCTCCTATCATGGGGTGCCAAAACGCTATTTGATGCAGGGAGATCCCTATCATTGCCAGTGCCAAAAAACCACGCGCCTGTTAAAAGAGCGCCTGGGTTGGGATGACACAGAAATTGTCACCACCTTCCAATCAAAATTCGGCCCAGAGGAGTGGTTGCAGCCCTATACAGTCGAAGAAGTGGCGCGTATGGCCGAAAAGGGCCAAAAAAATATTGCAGTCTGCGCCCCAGCCTTTTCTGCCGATTGTATCGAAACGCTGGAAGAAGTTAACGAAGAGATCAAAGAAAGCTTTGAGCATGCCGGCGGTGAGCATTTCACTTATATTCCCTGCCTGAATGACAGCAAGGAACATATTGAAACCCTCAGCAACGTGATTTCAGAAAACCTTCAAGGCTGGATCTAATTAAAAAAGGGCCACTGAAACAGCGGCCCTTTTTCAACTGTACTTGCAAACCGGTAATTAGTTGGTTGCCAATGCCACGATTGCGATCAACGCCAGTGGGATCAACAGCGAACTTGCAGAACCGGCTGCTTGGTCCATTGTGGATGCAACAACAGGTGCTTCCATGACCGGCTCACTCATACCGCCCGCGAAAGCTGTTGTTGCGGCGGCTGCGAAAACGGTCGCCAAAACTAGTTTTTTCATTTTCTTCTCCATTCGTTTTGGTTCTCACGACTCGCGTGCAGAACCTAAAGGTTAACCCAATCCAGATGACGCTCCGGATAAAGCAAATTTAATTTGTTTTTGCAAATGCAGTTTCGGCATCTTTTCGCCAAAAACCGCGCCACTCGTCAAATTAGCAACACCTGAGTGCCGATCTTCGTAAGTTCATATAATTCAGCAATTTGCTCATTGTAAAGCCCGATGCAGCCGTTGGAGGATCTGCGGCCAATCTTCCGAGTGTCATGGGTGCCGTGAATACGGTAATAGGTCCAAGACAGATACAGGGCATGGCTTCCCAATGGGTTGTCCGGTCCCGGCCCTACATATTCAGGCCATTCCGGATTGCGCTTTCGCATCTCAGGGGTTGGTCGCCAGGAGGGGCCAACGACTTTGCGCACAACCTTCGTCCGGCCTTTGCGGGTTAAATCGGCGGTCATCGGAACGGATGTAGGGTATAGCTTGTAAATCGACTCGTCTTCAGACCAGTAATGCAGCGCCCGCGAGTCAATATCGGATAAAATCGCCCCATTCTTCAGCGTGTCAAAATAAGGGCGCCAATCCAACATTCTAAAACTGCTGATATTGCGCAAGGCCGTCTTTTGGGAGTCAGCATACACCTCGACAGCATCCAGCGCCCCGGTCTCTTGCGACAGGGCAATCGTGCCAGACAAGGATGCCGCCCCTGTCAAAAATGCCCGTCTTGGCAAATGGTATTTCGCTCCGCCCATGTTTTTTACTCCACATGTGTTGAGGTTGCTTACAAAAAAAATCGACAACACACAAATCAAACACACATTATTTGCCACATTTGTCTTAAAATTGGGTTTGATTGGCAACGCATTGCCGCTATGGATGCGACACATAAACGAGGATTCAACATGATTTACCGGGTCATTCTAGCGCTTGGCGTGCTCCTTTTGGCGGGATGTACACAAGATACCAGATCCAGCCTCGGGCCGGGAGATCGCCCATTGCGTCCGCTCTATGTCATCAAAGAAGCGGACGCCGCGCGCATTCAATACAGTGTTTTAGATGGTATAAACAGCCTGCGGCGCGCCGCAGGCCTGCAAACATTGATCTTTAATGCCAAGCTCAACGCCGCTGCTGCCACCCATGCGCGCGATATGTCGGTGCAAAACCGCGCCTGGCATTTTGGCTCTGACGGCTCCTCTCCGCTCGACCGTATGGAACGCGTTGGCTATGAGGGCACGCTTCTTGGCGAGAATATTTCAGAGACATTTGAATCGGAAATTGAAACCCTCGCAGCTTGGATGGAGACCCCAGCCACGCGCACGATCATCCTCGCACCAGAAGCGCAAGAAATGGGTTTCAGCTGGTATCAAGAACCAGGTGGCAAGATTTGGTGGACATTGGTCACCGGCATCGAAGCGCAACAGTAAGACTGCAAAAGCCCCCCCAAACAGGCTCTAGGGGTAGATCCAAATCGGCGTGCCGATATCAACCATTGCATAAATCTCTTCAATTTCGCTATTGCTCACCGCAACGCAGCCCCAAGTCCAATCTTTAAAGAAGAAGCGATAGGAACTCGGCGTGCCATGTATAAAAATATCGCCTCCCGGACTTCGCGCCCCAGCGGCCCGCCGGTCCGCCGCATTGGGGTAAGAGATGCCCACCGATAAATGAAATTGGCTGTTGGGATTTTTACGATCAATGAAATATTGCCCCTCGGGGGTTTTGCCGTCACCTTCAAATTGCTTATGGCCAATTGGTGCGAAGCCCAGTTTAAAGTCATATGCTTTGATGACCCTATTGCCTTGGAATAAGAACATGCGGCGTTCAGCCTTGTATAAGACCAAGGCTGTCGCTTTCGGAAGATCTGTCCTTAAGATGGGTTTGGGATCGGAGCAGGCGGCCAAGACCAAAGCGATGCAAAACATCGCAACGATATTAAAAACTCTCATTGTCCTCACCCCAAGTCACCTAGACCATCTCTACCTCAGGATGATTAAAATACAACTCATCAATCTTGGATTAAACGCTCCTCAATCGCTTTAAGCCGCGCTAGGACCTCATCGCGATAGGTGTCTGTTTTTTGATCTGCCTCTTCAGAATGCGCATCCTGCATGGAGTTCACGATCAAACCCACCAGCAGGTTCACCACAGCAAAGGTGGTGACCATGATAAAGGGCACGAAAAACACCCAGGCATAGGGATATACTTCCATCACTGGGCGCACGATTCCCATCGACCAGCTTTCCAATGTCATGATCTGGAATAACGAATAAGCCGACCGCCCGAGCGAGCCAAACCATTGCGGGAAATCCGCGCCAAACAGTTTGGTTGAGATCACCGATCCAATATAAAAAATGATCCCCATCAACAAGAAAACCGACGCCATACCGGGCAAGGCGGTGATAAACCCCTCGACCACCCGGCGCAGGCGCGGCGCGACGGAAACCACGCGCAAAATGCGCAATATGCGCAAAGACCGCAGGACAGACAGACTCTGAGCCGCGGGAACAAGTGACACCGCGACAATCGCAAAATCAAAAATATTCCACCCATCGCGGAAAAATCTCAAGCGGTAGGCCGAGAGCTTCAGAGCCAGTTCCAGCACAAATATTGCCAAACAAATACGATCCAATACGCCAATGAGCCCACCGGCGCGCGCCATGACCATATCGGAGGTCTCTAACCCAAGAATAACCGCATTAAATACGATCACCGCGGTAATGAATTTACGAACTCCGGCGGACTCAAGAATGGTTTGAAGCTTTGTCATCGATTTTAGACCTTGCTGAAGTGGGCAACAATCTCGATATGCGGTGACCATCTAAATTGATCAACCACTTCAATCCACTTTAGCAAATAACCGCCGTTACACAGCAAGGCCGCATCTCGCGCGAAACTGACGGGATTGCATGACACCATAGCGATATCGCGCAAATGGCTTTGCGCCAACTGCGCCACTTGCTGCTCTGCGCCAGCACGGGGTGGGTCGATGATCGCTGCATTGTACGGTTTTAAATCCGTGTGATCTATCGGATTGCGAAACAAATCACGGGTGGAGGTTTTCACGCTCTTGATCCCCTGCGTGTGGCGCACGCCATGAGCCAAGGCCTCTAGGAGCCCCACATCATTCTCGAAACACTGCAGCGTCGCCACATCCGCCAGCGGCAATCCCAATGTTCCTGCGCCAGAGAACAAATCAACCACCCGATCCGCCCCCGCCAATGCATGCGCCACCGCCGCTTGAAGCGCGCGCTCGCCCGCCTGGGTGGCCTGTGTAAACGCCCTTGGCGGCGGAGAGATTTTCACCCTTCCAAAGGTCATTTGCGGCGCCTGATGCTGGCAAATGACTTCATCGCCCACGGACAGCCGGGCAATTCCATTGGATCCGGCCCAGTGCGCGAATGGACCAAAATCTTTGTCCTTGAGATGATCCAACCCCTCGACCGACAGATCAATCCCGCGCTCTGACGCTAAGATCCAAAAGCCAAGCTGGCCTTTGCGAGATCCAAATTGCGCCGTGAATTGCTCCAGCGCCGGGATGGTTTGCATAATCTCAGGCACCAGAACCTTGCAGGGCTCAATCGGCTGAATCGTGTCGCTCGCCTTGCCAAAAAATCCGACCGTTGCACCCTTCTTTGTGCGCCGGCCTGTGAGTTTGGCGCGGCGGCGAGAATTTTCTGGCGACGTGTGGAGCGCTTGGATTGTCGCTGTGATCCCTTGCGCCGCCAAGGCCCGCACCACAACCTCTTGTTTCCATTGCCCGACAAAATCAGGATGTGCATGATGTAATGCGCAGCCGCCACACCGCTTAAACGCGCTACACTGAGGGGTAATGCGGTGCTCGGAGGGCGTGACAATGCGTATATCTTGCAACCGATCACCCAACAAATCCCCGGAAACCACCTCACCAGGCAAGGCCCGATCAACAAATATCGGCCCTGCGGCCACCCCGTCGCCCAGGTGCCCTAAACGTTCGATTGTGAGTTCCATTAGGTCTCTTCCATTACCAAAAAGCCACCAGATTGGTGCTTCCAAAATCCAGCATAGGCCCCATTGGCGTCTAACAGGCTGGCATGGGTTCCCTCTTCTACAATGCGGCCCTCGTCAAGCACCACAATGCGATCCATGCGCGCGATGGTTGAAAGCCGATGCGCAATTGCAATCACGGTTTTGCCGCTCATGACACGGTATAGCGTCTCTAGAATGTCAGCCTCAACCGCACTGTCCAGCGCTGAGGTGGCCTCATCCAGCACCAAAATCGGTGCATCTTTTAAGATCACCCGCGCCAAAGCCACCCTTTGCCGCTGACCGCCCGATAGTTTCACACCCCGTTCACCGACCTGTGCATCATAGCCTTTGCGCCCCTCGGGATCTTCCAGCTGCAAGATAAACTCATGCGCTTCTGCCTTTTTCGCAGCCTCGATCATGTCTTCCTCAGTGGCTCCAGGTTTGCCATAAAGAATATTGTCGCGCACAGAGCGATGCAGTAGCGAACTGTCTTGCTGCACCACACCAATTTGCGCCCGCAAACTGTCCTGTGTGACCTGAGAAATATTTTGTCCGTCAAAATAAATAGCCCCAGATTCAACATCATAAAACCGAAGCAGTAGCTTAATGAGAGTTGATTTCCCTGCGCCGCTGGCGCCAACCAACCCCAGACTCTCACCCGGCCTTATCTCAAGCGAGACATCCTCAAGCCCACCATAGTCCTTGCCATAGCGATGCGTTAGATTGGCGATCAAGATATGCGCCGCCTTCATCTGCAACTCCGAAGCACCCGGCGCATCAACCAGGGCAATGGGGGCAGAAATTGTCTCCATCCCCTCGCGAATGACCCCCATTTCTCTGAAAAGCGTGGTCAGCGCCCACATAATCCAATGAGACATGCCGCTCATCCGCAGGGTAAGGGCGGTCCCAGCGGCCACCACGCCCACATCCGCGCTGCCGATGCTCCACAGGTAGGTGGCCCAACCCACCACGCTGACGACCAAGAGACCATCCAACAAAATAAGACCAAATTCCATGATCGTATAAAGCCGCATTTCCTTTTGAAAGGTCACGCGCGCCTCTTCAATCGCCTCTACCCCATAGTTCAACTCTTGATCATTTTGGGAGAACATTTTGACCGCATGAATATTGGTATAGCTGTCCACCACCCGCCCCGTCACGGCACTGCGCGCATTCGACGCCGCCTCCGATGCCGGGCTGACGCGCCGCACAGTCCAAACGACCAAAGCGAAATACAGCCCTGTCCACATCGCAAGCGGGATCATCAGCCGAGGATCAGACTCGCCCAATAGAAAAAATGCCCCGATCAAATAGGCCACCGAAAAGGTGACCGCATCAATCAGCTGATAGACAAATTCACCCGTTGCAGGCGGGGTTTGCATGATCCGATTGGCAATGCGCCCAGCGAAATCATTTTCAAACCAGCCAACCGATTGCCGCAACACATGGCGATGCGCGCGGTAACGCACCAAAGTGCCCACATTTGGCAAAATTGTATTGTTGAGCAAAAGGGTCGAAAGCGTATCAATCAGCGGTCGAATCACAAGGATAAACCCGATCACCAAAACCAGCTCTAGCCAATGATTGTTCCAAAACTCAGACGGCGTTGCCTCTTGCATAGACGCAATCAGTCGCCCGAAATACCAGATAAGAAAAATCTGGACCGCGGCAACAAGCGTTTGAAACAAGGCAGAAAAGCAAAATATCGTTTTGAACGGGCGCAGATAGTCACGCAAAAAGGCCGAAAGCGCGCGCGGTGGACGATTGCTGACTGGGTAGGGCTGATAGGGATCAACCAATCTTTCGAAAAATCTAAACATAGCCGCTTAGAATACTGCGGCCTTGTATTTTTGCAAACAAAATAATGTGGTTAAACAAACAACCCCTTGAGACAGGGCATGTCACCCAAGGCCGTCCAAATGCCCCAAGATCTCATCTTTGGTGATCTGCATGTCCCGTGCAATCCAAATGTCTTGCGCGCGCTTCAAAGCCTCCCCAAGCGCTGGGCCTTGGTACTTTGGCATCAAATCAGCCGCTGAAACGGGGCACATAGACTGGGCGCCGCGGCGCACTGCCTCTTGCTCCGCCTCTGTAACCCTGTGCTCCGTCCAGGCCGCACGCAGCAGCCAAGACGACCAGCCCTGCGCCGCGCCCAGCGCATATCCATGCGCCAAGGCTTTTGATGTATTTTGCCCGTGATACCGCAGCGCCTCAACCTGGCGCGCCTGTACGTTTGACAACCGCAAGCACTCTTGCACCGCCTCACCACCAAGACAGGCCAAGCGGCGCAGCGCATCGGGGGCATGCCCCTGCTCTAGATGCACCAAAAGCGAAACTGGGCGCGCCGAGGCGCCTGGTAGAACGCGGCCCAAGATGCCAGCGGCTTCCATCGCAGCCAGCGCCGGGGCTGGGTCGGGGGCAGCCAATAGTTTGAGCAATTCAGTGCCGATCCGTTCTTTTGAAATGCGATCCAAGCCCGATTGCAAAGCCGCGCAGGCTGCAAGTGCCGGCGCATCAACCCCCTCAAGCGGATCGCCATACCACGCCCAAAACCGAAAAAACCGCAAGATGCGCAGATAGTCTTCGGTGATGCGGGCCTGCGGCTCACCGATAAAGCGCAACCGGCGCGCTTGCGCATCGGCCAGCCCCTCCAATGGGTCGATCACCTGGCCCGAGGCCTCCGCATAGAGTGCGTTCATGGTAAAATCGCGGCGTGCAGCATCGTCTTCAAGGGATGTGCCAAAGGCAACCTCAGCATGCCGACCATCGGTGGCTATATCTTTGCGAAATGTGGTGATTTCATAAGATTTTCCGCCGAGCACAAAGGTCAATGTTCCATGATCTGCACCGGTGTCTATAACCTTTATTCCCCGGGCTTGAGCAATCCGCCGCATCTGATCTGGCACGGCGTCACTGGTCAAATCAATATCGGTTGCCGCAACGCCCATGACCGCATTGCGAATACAGCCACCGACATAAAATAACCGCGCGCCGGACTCCTCAAAAGCCTCAAAAAGCGGTGCTAGGATAGAGATATCAAGCCTGTTGGGGTCAATCTTCATAGCAGGTCCATCCGATCGGCCAAGCCGCGCAATATCCGCGCAGTCGCGCCCCAGATGTAATAGGGCCCGTAAGGGACACAATAATAAGAGCGCCTCTGTCCGCGCCAGATCCGCGACTGAACTTGAAAATTCTGCGCCGTCACCACATGAGACAAGGGCACTTCAAACACCTCCGCCACCTCGCCCGGATCCGCCTTGACCACCCAAGGCGTTCTGATCCAGCCGATGGTTGGAATGACGTTGAACCCCGTCACGGTTTCATGCGCAGGCAATTGCCCTAAGATCTGTACCAAGGATGGATCAAGCCCGGTCTCCTCATGCGCTTCGCGCAATGCTGTGGCGGAAATATCCGCATCACCCGCATCGCGTTTGCCACCGGGAAAGGCAATCTGTCCGGGATGGGATGACAAATGCGCCGCGCGTTTGGTTAGGACCACATGCACGCCAGAGGGCCGTTCAATCAAGGGCACCAAAACACCGGCCTCTGTCATTGCCGGCCCGCGCCCCGCCGCCCCCGGATTAAGATCGAAATCCGACGAGGCACCGCCCGGCCGCGCCAAGGCGCGAAGAATATCAGCGCGTTGCGGAATCATTTTCAATGGGTGTTTTGGCCTCAAATCCAAGCGTGTCGGGATCAAAGCTGTAATGCGCACCGCAAAACTGGCAATCGGCGGTGACTTCATTGTCCTGTGTCGTCATATGCGCGATGTCTTTGGCCGAATAGATCGACAGGCTTTGACGCACACGATCAGCCGAACAGGTACAGCCAAAGGTCACCGGCTGCGTGTCATAGACCCGCGGTTGCTCTTCATGAAACAAACGAAGCAGCAATTGCGTCGGCTCAATGGATGGTCCGACCAGCTCAAGCTGATCCACTGTGTCGAGCAATATATTCGCCCGGTTCCAATTTTCGCTCCCATCTGAATCCAAAAGATCCGCTGCCGATAGCAAACCCTCTTCGCCCTGTGGCTCTTCTGAGGTCACATGCGAGCCCGCCGGAGGCATATGTTGCAGCATCACGCCGCCCGCGCGCCATCCAGCGGTGCCATCCGCCTCCTGCGAATACCCAAATGCCAAAGCAAAGCGGGTCGGTATTTGTTCCGATTGCGCAAAATAGGCCTCTGCACAGGCCGAAAGAGACGGCCCCGCAATCGGCGTGATCCCTTGGTAGGGCTGCATATCCTGACCTTGATCAATCAAAATGGCGAAATACCCATTGCCAATTTGTTCAAAGCCGGGCGCTTGTGTATCCAGAGTCTCAGCATCATAGCTTGCATAGGCCCGGATACGCGCAGGCGCGCCATCTTCTGTCGGGCCATAGTAGTCAGTTGCAATCAAGCGCACCGCACCGCTGCCGCGCACTTGAAGCGAAAGTTTCCAGCGCAGCTTAATGCTTTCGCCAATCAAAGCCGTGAGCAAAGCCATCTCGGCCACAAGCGCCTCAACCACAGACGGATAATCATGCTGCGCGAGCACCTGGTCCAATACGCCATCAAGCCGCGCCACACGGCCACGGATATCGGATGCGTCCAATTGAAACGGCAAAACCGTATCATCCCAACTCATTTTTGCAGTTTGTGTCATGATAGCTTTCCATAGATTGGCCTTGCCTTAAACTGTCCATATAAGCGCGTCTAGGCTCACACCAAGTTTTGGAGAGAAGATTGCTACGTTTTGGCACCACACCAGATCCCCATCGCCGCTATCGGCGGCGCCCCGGCGCCTATGCAATTTTGCCTTATAAAGGCGGAATTTTGGCCACCTATCAAGGGGGGCTAAACCAAGAATATCAACTGCCTGGCGGCGGTGTAGATCCAGGCGAATCACCCCTACAGGCGTTGCGTCGTGAGGTATTTGAAGAGACCGGTTGGTGCATCACGCAGCCCCGGATGTTTTTTCGCTTTAAAATCTTCAGCTTTATGGAGGACTACGATCTTTGGGCAGAGAAGATTTGCACGATCTATGTCGCACGCCCCGTGTATCGGAAATCGGCCCCCTCGGAACCTGACCATCATCCAGTCATTTTGCCGATCGATGCAGCCTTAAGCCATCTGGCCAGCGACGGCGATCGTCAGGCCGTCGCACAATTTTTCGGCAAGGGCTGACCCAAGTCTTAGATAATCAAATCCACCATCGCCTCATCTCCGGTGATGTCGCGGATTGACATTCCAGCCGCCTGGAGTCGTTCGGAGAACAGTGCAAAATTCTCTGACTTTGAGGTTTCAATTCCAAGCAAAACAGTTCCGAAGTTGCGCGCTGATTTTTTGAGATATTCAAATCGCGCAATATCATCATCCGGCCCTAAGAGAGCCAGAAAATCCTTAAGCGCTCCGGGTCGCTGCGGCAGGCGCAGGATAAAATATTTCTTCACACCGGCATAGCGCTGGGCCCGCTCTTTCACCTCGGGCAATCTTTCAAAATCAAAATTGCCCCCCGAGGACACGCAGACGACAGTTTTGCCTTTAATTTTGTCTTTTAGATCCTTCAGAGCGTCCACAGCCAAAGCCCCTGCGGGCTCCAAAACGATGCCTTCAGTATTCAGCATATCCAAAATCGTGGTGCAAATTCGGTCTTCTGAAATATCCAAAACATGATCCGCATCAACACCTTTTAAAGCGGCAAAGGTATTCACGCCCATCTTTGCCACCGCCGCCCCATCAACAAAAGTATCCACCTGAGCGAGGGCGACAGGGGCGCCGGCCTGAACCGCCGCGGCCAGGCTTTTGCCCCCAGACGGCTCCACATAAAAAATTTCTGTCTCGGGCGCGCGCTCTGACAACAAACGCCGCGCAGAAGACGACAGGCCACCGCCGCCCACCGGCACCACAAAAACATCTGGAGCGCGGCCCAATTGTTCGAGCATCTCATAGGTGACCGTCGCCTGCCCCTCAATCACATCGGGATCATCAAATGGCGACAGGAAATGCCCGCCAACATCGGCACAATAGGCTTGGCTGGCGCGCAGAGTATCGTCAAAATAATCACCCACCAATCGCACCTGCACCCACTCACCCCCAAACAGTCGGGTTTTGCGAATTTTTTGCTCCGGTGTGGTGACCGGCATGAAAATCACACCTTTTTTCTGCAAATGCCGGCACACATAGGCGACGCCCTGAGCATGATTGCCGGCGCTGGCGCAGACAAACACCTCCTTATCCGCCTGCTTGCCCATGGCATTAAACGCACCGCGCAGCTTATAAGAACGCACTGGCGACAAATCCTCTCGCTTCAACCAAATATCCGCATCATAGACATTCGAAAGATGATCATTGCGCTGCAGCGGTGTTTCGGGAAACAACGCGCGCATGCGTTTGGTGGCCTCAGCGGCTTGGTTGCTAAAATCTGTCATGACAGATTAGTGGCTCAAACTGTGAAATTGCGCAAGCAATGAGGCCCTTTGCGGATTATGCCACGGGCTTCACAAAATCGCGCCGCACCAACTTGCCGCGCAAACAAAAACCATATACCTCCGCGCCGACCACACTTTGCCATATTTGGATTGGAAAACGCATGTCAGCCCCTAAAAAAGTTGTCCTGGCCTATTCGGGCGGATTAGACACCTCGATCATCCTCAAATGGTTGCAGACCGAATATGGCTGCGAAGTGGTGACATTCACGGCAGATTTGGGTCAAGGTGAAGAGCTTGAACCCGCCCGCGCCAAAGCCGAACTGATGGGCGCCGCCTCAATCTATATCGAGGATGTACGCGAAGAGTTTGTCCGCGATTTTGTCTTCCCCATGTTCCGAGCCAATGCGCTTTATGAGGGCCTATACCTGCTGGGCACCTCCATTGCCCGCCCTTTGATTTCCAAGCGCCTGGTTGAGATTGCAAAGCTCGAAGGCGCCGATGCCGTCGCCCATGGTGCGACCGGCAAGGGCAATGACCAAGTGCGGTTTGAGCTGGCCGCCTACGCATTGAACCCCGATATCAAAGTCATTGCCCCCTGGCGCGAATGGGATCTTACAAGCCGTACCAAGCTGATCGATTTTGCCGAGAAAAACCAAATTCCAATCGCCAAAGACAAACGCGGCGAGGCACCGTTTAGTGTCGATGCCAATCTGCTGCACACCTCTTCGGAAGGTAAAGTCTTGGAAGACCCCGCCGTTGAGGCGCCCGATTACGTCTATCAACGCACCGTCAATCCCGAGGATGCACCAGATACGCCTGAATATATTGAGATTGGCTTTCGGGCCGGCGATGCCGTCTCCATCAATGGCGTTGATATGTCGCCTGCAACAATTTTGACCGAGTTAAACCGGCTCGGCGGTCAGCATGGCATTGGCCGGCTTGATTTGGTGGAAGGTCGCTTTGTCGGCATGAAATCCCGTGGCATTTACGAAACCCCAGGCGGCACCTTGCTGCTGGAGGCACATCGCGCCATTGAGTCCATCACCTTGGATCGCGGCGCGGCTCATCTCAAAGACGAATTGATGCCAAAATATGCCGAGTTGATTTACAATGGCTTTTGGTTCAGCCCAGAGCGCGAAATGCTTCAGGCGTTGATTGACAAGTCCCAAGAACATGTCACCGGAACCGTGCGTTTGAAGCTCTACAAAGGCCTTGCCCGCACAGTGGGCCGTTGGTCAGATTACAGCCTGTATTCTGAAGCGCATGTCACCTTTGAAGATGATGCGGGCGCCTACGATCAAAAAGATGCCGCTGGCTTTATCCAGCTCAATGCCCTGCGCCTCAAACTTTTGGCAGCGCGTAAAAATCGGATCCGCTGATCCACGCGTGCGGGCGATTATTTGGCGGCTTGCAGCTGCTGATAAATCGCCTGCGCTTCTTGCCATAGCCCCTCATAGGCAGCATCAATCCTTGGCGCGGGTCCCGGCGCGGGTCCAAATCCCGTTGAGCGATGCACCGCATCATACCAATGGGCCGCCCAAATGCCATCCTGCGCCCGTGGCCCGGCAGGCCAGTGCAGCATCAAAGGGTCAAAGGCAATTTCGAGCCGCGCACAGAGCGCCATAAGCGCAGCTTTCGGATCTGCCAAGACATCGTCACTGTCGATCACAATCGGCACTTGGCCCAGCTCCAAACACTGTTCAAAAATTTTCTTTTGTTGCAAAAAACCAAGGTCGTAGAGGCTAACAGCGGCACGCTTGCGGGCATAGCTGGCGATCACCCGCGCGGGATCACGAATGAGAAACACATTGCGCAGCTGCGCCAGCAGATCCATCGGGAAATGCTCTAGCATATGATGGGTCATGTGTTTTTGATACCAAATCGCGGCACCGCCGGGCACAGGGCCTGACAGCTCGGCACTCACCTGCACAGGATCACAAACCATGCTTGCCATTATCTCCATCCGCATCGGGTGGTCCGCATTGGAATGATGAAGATAGGCACCATAAAACGGCTCATCGACAACCTGCGTATCTGCCCGATTGCCGAAGGAATACATCATCGCTGTCGACAGGTTGCGCGGACCTGACCACATTGCGATCTTCATGCGCAGACCTGTGCGATGAGGTCCTGATAAAGCCCACGAATGCGGCGGGTGACTGGCCCCATGTCACCGTCACCAATGCGGCGGCCATCAATCTCGATCACAGGGGTTTGCGCACCAAAGGTTCCGGTCAAAAAGGCCTCCTGCGCGCCATAGGTGTCCACCAAGCTGAAATTGCGCTCGAACACTGGGATATCATGACCGCGGCATAGATCGATGACCTTTTGCCGGGTGATGCCATTCATACAGTAATCTCCCGTGCTGGTCCAAACCGCGCCATCACGCACAATAAAAAAGTTGCAGGCATTGGTGGTGTTCACAAACCCATGCACATCTAACATCAAGGCCTCATCCGAACCGGCCTTTTGAGCGGCAATACAGGCCAAAATACAGTTGAGTTTAGAATGCGAATTTAATTTTGGGTCCTGCGTCATCGGCAGGCCTCGCATATGCGGCACTGTAGCAAGACGAATACCACGGGGAAGGCTGGGCTTTGAATGTTCCATGATAATGGTAAATGTGGGGCCAGATTGTGACAGGTCTGGATGCTGAAACGGGCGGATCTTCACACCCCGTGTGACCATAAGCCGAGCGTGCGCATCGCTCTGCATCCCATTGGCCGCCTGCGTGTCGCGCAGAGCCTGCTCCACCCCATCGCGATCCATACCAATATCAATATCCACAGCCTTCGCCGCCTCAAACAATCGGTTCAGATGCTCATTCATAAAGGCCCATGTGCCATTATAAAGGCGCAACCCCTCCCAAACCCCATCCCCAAGCATAAACCCGCTGTCATACACGCTGACCAAGGCCCGCTCTTTGGGCAGCAATTGTCCATTGAGGTAAATCAAAATATCTTCATTGCGGGCATCTTCCGCAGCTTGGTGGGTTGTTACATGATCTGTCATATCTCAAGCCTAGGCTGAGAGACTTTTCGAGCCAAGAGGGAAAACTCACAAGACAGGACGAAACACGGCAAGAGGCTCACGCCCACCTCTCATCGGGCGAATGCCATCACCTCTTGCAGGCTTGGAATGGCATCCGCTGTGCCGGCGCGTGTAACCTTGAGGGCTGCGGCGCGGTTCGCATAGCTTAAGGCCGTTTGGGGATCTTCGCCCAATGACAATCGCCCAATAAAATAACCGCAGAACGTGTCGCCCGCTCCGGTTGTATCCACGGGGATGACGGGAATTCCTGCAACCTCAAACAGCTGATCGGCGGAAAAATCATGATAGGCGGCACCCTTTGCGCCATAGGTGATGAGCATGCCCTCAAGCCCAAGATCGGCTAAACTGGAGATGCGCAGAGCCTGTTGGAGTGCTTTCACCTCATGTTCATTCGCGCATAAAATATTCACGAAGGGCAAAACCTCTTCCACAGCCTTCGCCTCGAAGGGGGCCGCAGAATAGATCACACGCGCGCCTTGAGCGCGGGCCAGGCGGGCCGCATGAACTTGGTGGGCGGTTTCATTTTGCATCACCAGCCAATCCCCCGCACGGATCGGGGCCAACCATTGGGCGATCTGCGCTTCACTCATCGCCGTATTGGCTCCCGAATAGAGCGTGATGGCGTTTTCACCATCGGCGGCCACAGTGATGATGGCGTGACCAGAGGCACAGGACAGCCGCGCAATGGCATCATCTGCCACACCCAAAGCGACAAGCCGCTCAAGCAACCAATCCCCATCGCGGCCAACTGCTCCCACATGCACCACATCCGCACCCGCTTGAACCATGGCCACAGATTGATTGGCGCCCTTGCCACCCAAGCCTTGATCTAAACCTGTCGCCGCAAGGGTTTCCCCAGGCGCCGGAATATGAGGCACCTGATAGAAGTAATCGGCATTGATAGAGCCGAAATTATAGACCGTCATCTGATATTGCAGGCGGCAATTGCTGCCATATTGAGAATGTCATTTACAGAAGACACGGTCGAGCAAATTTGAATTGGCTTATCGATGCCTGTCAAAATCGGCCCGATCACAGTCGCCCCGCCCATTTCCTGCATCAGCTTCACCGAGATTGAGGCCGAATGCCGCGCTGGAACCACCAAGACATTCGCCGGGCCCGTGAGGCGGCTGAAGGGATATTTCTTCATCTCATTGACGTTGAGCGCCACATCCACAGCCATCTCACCCTCAAATTCGAAATCAACCCCACGTTTTAACAAGACATCTGGAGTAATGCGCATCTTTTCGGCGCGCTCTGAAACCGGATAGCCGAAGGTTGAAAAGCTCACAAATGCCACCCGCGGCTCTAGGCCCAAGGCACGCGCCACACCGGCACCGCGTTCGGCAATGTCGGCAAGATCATTTTCATCGGGCCATTCGTGAACCAGAGTATCAGCAATCAAAGTGATTTTGCCTTTGGACAAAATCGCAGTCACCCCGACCGCCCCATCATGCGGGCCGACATCATAAACATGGCTGATCAATTCCAAAACATGGGCAGACTTGCGCGTCACGCCCGTCACCAAACCATCGCCATGCCCATGCGCAAGCATCAAGGATCCAAAAACGTGACGATCCCGAGCCGCAAGACGATGCACGTCGGTTTTGTCAAACCCTTTGCGTTGCAGGCGCTGGTAGAGATAGTTTTTGTAATCTTCCAAATGTTCTGTGTTCGCGGCATTCACCACTTCCAGCTCACCGGCCGCATCACCAAGTCCCGCCGCCTCCAGTCTTTGACGCACATCGCTTTCCCGACCCACAACAATAGATTTTCCAAATCCTTGGCGTTGATACAAGACAGCGGCGCGCAATACCCGCTCGTCATCGCCTTCGGCAAAGATAATGCGGGCCTGCGCGGAACGTGCGCGCGCATTGATCCCGCGCAAGATACTCGCGGTAGGATCCATGCGGGTTTTCAAGGACAGCTCATAGCCATCCATATCCACAATCGGCCGGCGAGCCGCGCCAGTGTCCATACCTGCGCGAGCAACTGCGGGCGGAATGCGGTAGATCAAACGTGGATCAAAGGGTGTTGGAATAATGTAATCGCGGCCAAAGCTCAACTTCGTGCCATAGGCCAGCGCCACCTCATCGGGCACCTCTTCACGGGCCAAATCCGCGAGCGCCCGGGCACAAGCAATCTTCATTTCGTCATTGATCGCCCGGGCGTGAATATCCAAGGCCCCACGGAACAAATATGGAAATCCCAACACATTGTTGACCTGATTTGGATAATCCGACCGCCCTGTTGCCACAATCGCATCGGGACGCACGGCTTGCGCCTCCTCAGGCGTGATTTCAGGATCGGGATTGGCCATGGCAAAAATCACCGGATCAGGGGCCATGCTTTCCACCATTGCCGGGGTCACTGCACCTTTAACAGACACGCCCAAGAACACATCGGCGCCCACCATAGCATCTTCCAAACTGCGCAACTCTGTCGAAATTGCATGGGCCGATTTCCACTGGTTCATTCCCTCGGTACGTCCCTGGTAAATCACACCCTTGGTGTCGCACACGATACAGTTGTTATGTTTGGCGCCCATGGATTTCAAAAGCTCAATACAGGCGATCCCGGCCGCACCAGCGCCATTCAAAACAATCTTCACATCCTGAATTTTCTTGCCAGATAGGTGCAGCGCATTGATCAGACCTGCCGCGCAGATCACAGCCGTGCCATGTTGGTCATCATGGAAAACCGGAATATCCATGACCTCTTTCAAGGCTTGCTCGATGATGAAACACTCAGGGGCTTTGATGTCTTCGAGGTTGATACCGCCAAACGTCGGGCCCATGAGCTTCACGGCGTTAATAAACTCTTCGGGGTTCTCGGTGTCCAGCTCGATATCGATGGAGTTCACATCCGCAAAGCGCTTAAACAAAACCGCCTTGCCTTCCATGACCGGCTTGGAGCCCAGGGCCCCAAGATTACCAAGACCCAAAACCGCTGTTCCATTGGAAATCACCGCTACAAGGTTGCCCTTGTTGGTATAGTCATAGGCCAGCTCAGGATTATCGGCGATGGCCAAGCACGGCACCGCAACACCTGGCGAATAGGCCAAGGAAAGATCGCGCTGTGTTGTCATGGGCACAGAGGCAGTAATCTCAAATTTACCAGGCGTTGGTTCCAGGTGGTAGGCCAGCGCATCAGCGTCTGTGACTTTGTTATTGGGCATTGCAGCACTCCATATAAATTAGTTTAATATTAAACTATCTGTTTCTCTGGTGCAATTCAATTTTTAGCAGACCGCCAAAAGGAACAACCGCGCCGCTTGGAGTTTTGGGCACAGCCCATCACCCCTCGCCACCTTCGCGCCAGAATGACCGACCGCCAACCGGAGGTCAAACCAATTCAAAATCCGTCCCGATGATCACTTTCTTTCGTTGCAAGTTTTGCCTAATACTTGCCACAAATGGAGATCAATCTGTGAGCAAGCCCGACCAGTCTATCACGCCCATGATGGCACAATTTCTTGAGATCAAGGAGGACTATCCCTCCGCTCTTTTGTTCTATCGCATGGGGGATTTTTACGAGTTGTTTTTCGACGATGCGGTCGCTGCGGCACAGGCGCTGGACATAACCCTAACGAAACGCGGCAAGCATCAAGGTGCAGATATTCCCATGTGCGGCGTGCCCG
Source organism: Planktomarina sp. (assembly GCA_016780825.1). Classification (GTDB taxonomy): domain Bacteria; phylum Pseudomonadota; class Alphaproteobacteria; order Rhodobacterales; family Rhodobacteraceae; genus Planktomarina. The sequence goes on from JADHLF010000005.1 coordinate 41,515, forward strand.
TGCATGCGGCGGAGGGCTATCTGCTCAACCTCATTCGAAAAGGGTTTCGTGTTGCGGTCTGCGAACAATTGGAAAATCCACAAGAGGCGAAGAGGCGCGGCGCGAAATCTGTTGTGAAACGCGGCGTGGTTCGGCTGGTCACCCCAGGCACCTTGACCGAAGACACGTTGCTACACCCGCGAGAAAGTAACTTTCTGGCCGCTTTTGTTCAGGTGCGCGACCAAAGCTGCCTCGCCTGGGTGGATATTTCGACCGGAGATATACGCTACAGTCCCTGCCCGCCCGTAAGATTGGGGCCAGAGCTTGCCCGGCTGGCCCCGGCTGAGGTGCTGATCGCTGAGGGCGCATCCGATGACGTTTTAGAAATCATCTATGAAGCCGGCGCAGCCGCAACCCAATTGCCACCGGAAGCTTTTGACAGCACCGCCGGCGCAGATACGATTTGCAGGGCCTATGGTGTTGGGGACCTGGGCGGTCTTGGAGATTTTAGCCGCGCGGATATCGCCGCAGTTTCTGGGCTTATTGAATACCTCTCGACCACCCAAAAGGGCCAGCTGCCACTTCTGCGCCGACCCGTATGCGAAGCGCGAGATGATTTTGTTGCAATTGATGCTGCAACCCGAAAAAATCTTGAGCTGACGCAAACGCTCTCCGGGGATAGATCTGGCTCATTGCTGTCGGTGGTGGATCGCTCTGTGACCGCTGCCGGAGCGCGACTATTGTCTCGCCGCATTACGACGCCCTCGCAACGCCTGGCAACCATCGACGAGCGCGCGTCGGCGGTGGAGTTTTTCTGTGGCCAAAGCGGCCTGCGCGGTGCGGTGCGCGCAGCCTTAAAGCAACTGCCCGACGTAGAGCGGGCCTTGGGGCGCGTGGCGCTGGAGCGCAGCGGTCCAAGAGACTTGTTGGCGCTCGCGAGCGGAATTGCCCAGGCCGAGCAGGTGCATGCACTTTTGGCACAGCATGATTTGCCGCCGCTCCTACAAAATGCGGCAGATGATCTGAAGGGCTTTGAGGCCCTCTCCGACGAATTGGATCGCGCCCTGGTCGCCGAGCCACCCCTTTTGACGCGAGATGGTGGGTTTGTCGCCACAGGCTATTCGTCGGAGCTGGATGAGATGACGGCCCTGCGCGATGAGGCGCGGTCTGTCATTGCCAGGATGCAAGCCGACTATGCCGGTCAATCTGGGATTTCGTCCCTGAAAATAAAGCACAATAATGTGCTGGGCTATTTCATTGAAACCACCGCCACCCATGCCCAGCGCATGATGACAGCATCTTTGAGTGACACGTTCATTCACCGGCAAACCACCGCCAATGCGGTGCGATTCACGACCGTCGAACTGGGCGATCTGGAAACCAAAATCCTAAATGCCGCCGGCCGCGCCACTGGGTTGGAGCTTGAGATTTTTGCCGGGCTTTGCGCACAGGTTTTGGATCATGCAGCGGCACTGCAAGCCTTGGCGGTCTCGATTGCAGAAATTGACGTCGCTGCCGCTCTGTCTGAATTGGCCATGGCCGAAGGTTGGGTCAGACCGGTGTTGAATGACAGCCGCGACTTTATCATTGAGCAAGGGCGCCATCCGGTGGTCGAGGCTGCAATCAAGGCGCAGGCGGAAACGGTTTTTGTCGCCAATGATTGCCACTTAACCAGCGCAAACGACATGATCTGGCTGCTGACCGGGCCAAATATGGCGGGCAAATCAACGTTTTTGCGTCAGAATGCTTTGATTGCCCTTTTGGCACAGGCCGGATCCTTTGTACCGGCGGCCCGTGCTGAAATTGGCATTGTTTCACAGATTTTTAGCCGGGTTGGTGCGGCTGATGATTTGGCCCGCGGGCGCTCGACCTTTATGGTGGAGATGGTGGAAACCGCCGCGATTTTAAACCAGGCAGATGAGCGCGCCCTGGTTATTTTGGATGAAATTGGTCGCGGGACGTCGACCTATGACGGGCTATCCATCGCTTGGGCCACGCTGGAGCATTTGCATGATGTCAACCGATGCCGCGCATTATTTGCCACCCATTACCATGAGCTCACCCAACTCACCGCGAAACTGAGCCATGTGGACAACGCCACCGTCACCGTTCGGGAGTATCAGGGAGATGTGGTGTTCTTACATGAGGTGAAGAGGGGCGCTGCGGATCGGTCCTATGGGGTGCAGGTGGCGAAGCTGGCCGGACTGCCGCAATCGGTTTTGGAGCGGGCGAAGGTGGTTCTTGAGGCTTTGGAGCGGGGCGAGCGCGAGGGACATAGCAAGCAAAAAGCCCTCATTGACGATTTGCCCCTATTTTCCGCGGTGGCGATGTCGGCGCCAGCCCCCTCAACCCAGTCTGAACTTGAAGAGGCCTTGAATGCGGTCCAGCCAGACAGCTTGAGCCCCAAACAGGCCTTGGATCTCATTTATGAGTTGAAGTCGAAACTCAAACAATAATAGGCGGCCCGTAAGCCGCCCTTGTCATAAGTTGCGCTGAGGAGCCTTAGCTTGGTGTTGAAGAAACACCGACTTGCGCGGGGCGCAAAAGGCGCTCATGCAGCATGAAGCCTTCGGTCATCACCTGAATGATGTCCCCTGCTTTGGTTCCTGGAACTGGCGCTTCAAACATGGCTTCGTGATTTTGAGGATCAAAGCGCTCGCCAATTTCGGGAGAGATGGGTTCGATGCCATGTTTTTTGAAAACATTGACAATTTCCCGCATGGTGAGCTCAACCCCCTCAATCAAGGCCGCTGAGACTTCGCGCTGGTCATCTGTCGCAGCCTCAAGGCCACGCTTGAGATTGTCATACACCGGCAGGAGATCACGCGCGAGCTTTGAGCCGCCGTAATTTTCCGCTTCTCTGCGATCACGATCCCCGCGTTTGCGGGCGTTTTCCGCATCCGCGAGGGCGCGCATCCACTTATCTTTGAGATCATCACGTTCGGCGCGTAGAGCATCAAGCTCTAGCTCCTCTTCGGTGTATTCTTCCTCACCATATACTTCTTCTTCGGCAAGACTGACGTCTTGGAGAAACTCGTCTTCATGTTCTTTTGCCATCCGGACCTAACCTCGATCAGATAAAACCCGCCCGACCATTTGAGCGGAATAATTCACGATTGGCACAATCCGACCGTAATTCAGACGCGTGGGTCCGATTACACCAATGGCGCCAACCACCTTTCGGTCAGCGTTCATATAGGGAGAAACCACCAAAGAGGAACCCGAAAGTGAAAATAGTTTGTTCTCAGAGCCAATAAAAATGCGAACACCTTCGCCTTCATCGGTTAATTGCAAAAATTCCGCGATATCCTGTTTGCGTTCTAGGTCATCAAAAAGCACCCGTACCCGCTCCAAATCCTCGGCTGTGCCGGCATTCTCAAGGAGATTCGCTCTGCCGCGAACAATTAATCGCTCATTATCGCCACCGGCATCCTCCATCACGGCCACGCCAGCCTCAACCAAGCCGGTGGTCAAAACATCCAATTCTGAGCGATGCTTTTTGATCTCTGCGGCAATGCTGGATTTTAACTCTTGCAACGTCCGGCCTTGACCGATCGCATTTAGAAAGTTGACCGCCTCTCGCATTTGGCTCGGGGTTTGACCCAAAGGCGGGCGAAATACCCGGTTTTCAACCTCACCATTGGCAAAGACCAGAACCACGAGCGCGCGATCGGCAGCTAAGGACACAAACTCAATATGTTTTATGGGCGAAGATTTTTTGGGGGCCAGCACCAAAGATGCACCACGAGTCAGCCCAGAAAGAGCGCTGGACATACGATCAAGCATGCTTGTGATGCTGTCGTTTTCCTCCATGGTTGCAGAAATTTTGCGCTGGGCCGCTTCATCGGGCTCCCCGATCTCCAAAATGCCATCAACAAACATTCGCAGACCGAGCTCAGTGGGTTGACGGCCAGCAGAAGTATGGGGGCTGTTGAGCAGGCCGAGAAACTCTAAGTCATTCATGACATTGCGAATGGTGGCCGCGCTCACGGGCCGAGTCATTTGCTGGGTCAAGGTGTTGCTGCCCATCGGCTCCCCCGATGACAGATAGTTTTCCACCACCCGTTGAAATACTTCACGGCTGCGGGCATCCATTTCTGAAAATAACTCTGTAAACGAATCCATTCACTAAGCCTTGCTATTTAGGGTGCGCATCGCATATTCGCGCATGAACACAGAGAGGACAAGCAATGCGACCATCCAATCGAGAATTAAATCAAATGCGTGACATTGTGATTGAAACAAACGTCACCCGCCATGCCGAGGGATCTTGTTTGATCAAGATTGGCGATACGCATGTGCTTTGCACAGCCAGTTTGGAGGAGCGCATGCCTCCGTTTCTGCGCAACTCTGGATTGGGTTGGGTGACTGCAGAATATGGGATGCTGCCCCGCGCCACCCATACTCGCATGCGCCGCGAGGCGAAAAACGGCCAATCTGGGCGCACTCAAGAGATTCAACGTCTCATTGGCCGGAGTTTGCGGGCGGGTGTTGATCGGGTGGCATTGGGTGAGCGGCAAATTAGTATCGATTGTGATGTGATCCAAGCCGATGGCGGGACACGTTGCGCCGCAATTACGGGCGGTTGGGTGGCACTCAAGCTCGCGGTGCAAAAACTCATGAAAGCCGGAGATATTATCAGCGATCCGCTCGTGGATCCTGTGGCTGCGGTGAGCTGTGGTATCTATGCGGGTCAAGCGGTGTTAGACTTGGACTACCCGGAGGACAGTGAAGCTGGTGTTGATGGCAATTTCGTAATGCTGGGATCGGGTAAGTTAGTTGAGGTCCAGATGTCGGCAGAGGGCTCAACCTTTTCGCGAGACCAAATGGGGCAGCTGATGGATCTGGCCGAGGCGGGCGTGTCGCAACTGGTGGCGGCCCAATTGGCGGCTGTTGGCTGATGCGCGCGCTCACGGAGCCTCGACTCGTTTTGGCCAGTCATAACACAGGCAAGCTGCGCGAAATTCAGGCGCTTTTGGCGCCCTTTGGTGTCGCCTGTGTGAGTGCCCGTGATCTGGGCCTAAAGGAGCCGGAGGAAACGGAGACCAGTTTTGCAGGAAATGCGCGGCTGAAGGCGCATTTTGCGGCGCAGGCATCCGGCCTGCCGGCGCTGTCTGACGACAGTGGCATTTGTGTCGATGGATTGGAGGGCGCGCCGGGGGTTTATACAGCCGATTGGGCAGAAACCCCCAATGGTCGTGATTTTACCATGGCAATGACGCGGGTCTGGGAGGCGCTGGAGGCGGCTGATGCGCCCTTCCCGCGCCATGCGCAATTTAATTGTACCTTATGTTTGGCCTGGCCAGATGGTCACGATGAGATTTTCGCCGGCATTGTGCCGGGGCAAGTGATCTGGCCCATGCGCGGTACACATGGATTTGGCTTTGACCCCATGTTTCAGCCCGATGGGTTTGATCAAACATTCGGTGAAATGCTTCCGGAGGAGAAGCACCCCCTAAGCCATCGGGCAGATGCCTTTAAGAAACTGGTGTCTGGCTGTCTCTCATGATGGAAGATTGGCGCCATGGCGGGTTTGGTCTTTATATCCATTGGCCATTTTGCGAATCGAAATGCCCCTATTGTGACTTTAATTCCTACGTCAGCGCCACGGTGGACAACGCGCTGTGGGAGGCGGCCCTGTTGAGCGAATTGGATCGCCACGCGGCCCTTACCCCAGATCGCCTCTTGAATTCGATTTTTTTCGGGGGCGGTACGCCAAGTTTGATGCCGCCCAAAATGGTGGGGCGTTTAATTGATCGCGCGCGGTCGCAGTGGTCCTTTGCAAATGATATTGAAATCACGCTTGAGGCCAATCCATCTTCTGTTGAGGCGTCTCGCTTCGCTGATTTTCGCGCGGCTGGCGTGAATCGTGTGTCCATGGGAATTCAGGCGTTGAATGATCCTGACCTAAAACGCCTTGGTCGGTTGCATTCCGTGGCAGAGGCACGTTCCGCTCTCGCGGTCGCGAAGGCTTATTTTGATCGGGTCAGCTTTGATTTGATCTATGCCCGGCAGGATCAAACGCTTGAAGCCTGGCAAAGTGAACTCACTCAAGCCATAGAAATGAGCGCAGGGCATCTTTCCTTGTATCAGCTCACGGTTGAGCCGGGCACGGCCTTTGGGTTTCGTGCACAGGCGGGAAAGCTGGGCGGGTTGCCTGACGAGGATTTGAGCGCGGATATGTTCGAGGTCACCCAAGAGGTCTGCGCTCAGGCAGGGTTGCACGGCTATGAGGTGTCGAACCATTCTAACAAGTCATTGGAATCAAAACACAATATGATATATTGGCGCGGTGGCGACTATATCGGAATTGGACCGGGTGCCCATGGGCGCCTAACCCTATCCGGGATGCGCCACGCCACCAGAACCGCTTTGGCACCGCAAGCTTGGTTGGAGCGGGTGGCGCAGCGCAATACTGGGACCAGTCATCAAGAAATATTGGCGCCGCGGGATCATGCCAATGAGTTGATCATGATGGGATTGCGGGTATCAGACGGAATTTCTCGCAGGCGCATTGAGGGCATCGCGGGCGCCCCACTCAATATCCCAGACCACCTGCTTGATTTGGGCCTGCTGGAGCTTTCGGACACTCAACTTCGGGCCACAAGAACCGGCCGGCCTCTGCTCAATCAGCTGGTCCAGGCTTTGATGTATTAAAGCCCTGCCAGGTGACGACATAGCTCATCAAGCTGCTCCAGGTTTTTATAGCGAATGGTGATCGCTCCGCCCTCCTGCCCAGGGCTATGTGCAATGGAGACCGCCATTTTAAGAGCCGCAGACAGATCCCCTTCAAGCGCGCGTGTATCTGCATCTTTGGTAATTTTCGGCAGGCGCTCTTTGCTGGGCGCCTTGGGCTCTTTCACCAATTTCTCAGTCTGGCGAACCGACAGCCCGCGCGCGACGACAAGGCGGGCCAATTCAGAGGCATTTGGCGCCGTGATCAATGCACGGGCGTGGCCGCTTGACAGGCTTCCGCTAATCACAAGGGCTTGAACATCTTCTGGCAGCGCCAGAAGCCGGAGAACATTTGCGATATGCGGGCGCGATTTGCCGAGGGCCTCGGCCATCTGCTCTTGCGTATGACCAAATTTATCCATGAGCTGGCGATATCCAATCGCCTCCTCGATAGGATTTAGATCTGCGCGTTGGATGTTCTCAATAATTGCGATCTCAAGCACGTCCAGGTCGGAAAACTCTCGGACCACAATCGGCAGTTCATGCAGCTGGGCGAGCTGCGAGGCGCGCCAGCGCCGCTCGCCCGCGACAATTTGATACTCTCCGGCCTTCACCGGATGCGCGCGGACGACCAGTGGTTGAATAATGCCCTTCGAACGAATGGACCCGGCGAGGTCGTTTAAATCATCCGCATCAAAGTGCCGACGCGGCTGGTCCGGGTTTGGGTGTATGGCCTCGATCGGTACAAGCAATTCATTGCGCCGTTCAGAATTGACCGGGCCTGAGTCGCCAACGGTCTGTTCAATATCTGCCATCAGAGCAGATAGGCCTCGACCGAGACCTCTTTGACGTTTTGGGGTATTGGCCATGGTGTGTCCTAACTCTTTATCATCGTCGTGCCAAAATTTCTTGAGCGAGGGCGCGATAGGCCTCCGCGCCCTTAGATCGGCTGTCATAACTTAATACGGGCATCGCAAATGAAGGAGCCTCGCTTATTCTGACATTCCGAGGAATGACTGTTTTAAAGACCAATTCCCCCAAGTTTTCCCGCGCGTCCTCTTCAACCTGCAAGGATAGGCGATTGCGCGCGTCATACATTGTGAGCACCACCCCCTCGATTCGCAGGTCTGGGTTACCCAAATCTCGGACCTCACGCACAGACATCAACAATTGCGACAGCCCCTCCAGGGCGAAAAATTCGCTTTGTAATGGAATAATGAGCGCATGCGCCGCGATCAGAGCGTTTACAGTTAGGACGTTGAGCGATGGCGGGCAGTCCAGAAGCACATAGTCGTAGCTTGTTAGATCTGAGTTGCTCAAAACGTTACGCAGCATCTTACTTCTGTTTTTGGCGGCGGCCAGTTCAATATCGGCAGAGCTGAGATCCGTTGTTGATGGCACCAAGTCGATGTTTTCAAACTCGGTCTTTTGAATAAACTGGGGCTCAACATGGGTGCCGATCAGGACATCATAGGTAGTAAATTCGCGGGCATCCGCGTGGGAACCAAGCCCGGTTGACGCGTTCCCTTGAGGATCAAGATCCATAACAAGCACTTTAAATCCGACTTCCGCTATTGCAGCTGCCAAATTCAGGGTTGTGGTTGTCTTCCCGACCCCGCCTTTCTGATTGGCGATGGCGAAAATTTTTGGTTTAATCTGCTGCACGTCGAATATTCCTGATTTTCAACACCGCCGCATTGCGATCTGTCTGGCTCTTTACGATGTCGTGTTCAAATGACCATGATTTTTGTGCCGCCGCAAGTTCATCATGATAGGTTTGCCCCTTCATGAACAAACAAACACCGTCCTTTTCAACAAGCGCTTCAGCGTAATGCAAAAGGTTGGGCAAAGGTGCGAGCGCGCGCGCCGAGAGGGTCGCCGCCCGAGGCAAAGACGAAGATTCAATTCTAGAGCTGTGGATTTCACAGTTGAGCTGTAGAATTGCAGCGGCTTGGCGGAGAAAGGCAGCCTTTCTCAGGTCACTTTCGACCAAAACCATGCAGATCGATGGGGAGATTTCTTTCAGGCAAATCGCAACAACGATGCCGGGGAAGCCGCCTCCACTGCCAAGATCAATCCAATGACCTGACAGGCGGGCCAAAGCTACGATTTGGGCCGAATCTTCAATATGACGGCTCCAGATGTTCGGAATACTGCCTTTTGCGATTAGGTTGATCACTGGATTCCATTTTTTAACCAGCGCAACGAAGTCGTGCAGCAGGGCCTCTGTTTCACGTGAAACATTCAAGCTGGTGAGTGTTTCGCGCTCGGTCATCCGGTGTTTTTCAAGCTTTGGGATTTAATGCTCAACAGAACTGCCGTCAGGGCCGCCGGCGTCACGCCCTCAATATTTTTAGCGGCGCCAAGCGACTCTGGACGGGCGGCGCCTAATTTTGCAATCATCTCCGAAGACAGACCAGCAACGCCCGCATAATGAAAGCCGCTTGGAATCTTGATACTCAAATCTCGGGTAAGCGCGTCAATATCGCGGCTCTGACGCTCGATATAGGTTACGTAGAGCGCTTCTCGCGCAGCCTGATCCAGAGATTCCGACTCAAAGCCTGACGAAGCTGGAGCCAAGTCCGCAAGCTTGGCAATTGTAACCCCCGGTATAGAGAGCAATTCATGCCCATTGCGACGGCGCCCGTCCAGCCCAAGATCAATCCCCGCGCGTCTCGCTTCGTTGGGTGACACAGCCATTGAGGACAGCAGCGAACGACACTGGTCCAGACGCCTGATCTTCTCTTGATATAGGTCATACCTGTGTCGAGACACCAAGCCGGAGGCGTGACCCTGCTCCGTTAAGCGCTGATCGGCATTATCGGCTCGAAGTTTCAATCGAAACTCAGCCCGTGAGGTGAACATTCTATAAGGCTCAGTGGCGCCCCGTGTTGTCAAATCGTCAATCATAACACCGATATAACTGGTGCTGCGGTCAAAGATGACAGGGCACACGCCCTTGAGCCGCTTGGCAACACCAATCGCCGCCACCAGACCCTGCGCTGCCGCCTCCTCGTACCCCGTTGTCCCGTTAATTTGCCCAGCCAAAAACAATCCACCCATCAGGTTTGATTCCAAATCAGTTGATAGGCCCTGGGGATTAAGAAAATCATATTCAATGGCGTATCCTGGCTGCTGAATTTCCACATTCTCCAGCCCCACGATCGACCTGACATAGGCCTCCTGTACATCTTCAGGGAGAGATGTCGAAATACCGTTTGGGTATATGCAGTTTGTTTTCAGCCCCTCTGGCTCCAAAAAGACCTGATGGCTAGATTTATCAGCAAAGCGGGTTATTTTATCCTCAATTGAGGGACAATAGCGCGGTCCTACGCCCTCGATATGCCCCCCATACATGGCCGACTTTCCAATATTTTCCCGAATAATGTCATGCGTCTGGGCGTTGGTGTGTGTAATGCCACAGCTGACCTGCGACGCGGTTGGACCTTTTGACAAAAACGACAACATGACTGGATCGGCATCAGCGGGCTGAAGCTCCAGATGACTCCAATCAATTGTGTCACCATTCAATCGGGGCGGTGTCCCTGTTTTCAACCGGCCGAAGACTGCGCCCAAAGATTCCATCTGCTGTGACAGCTCGTCCGCTGCCTTTTCTCCCATACGACCGGCAGAAACCCTTTTGTCGCCGATATGAATCGTTCCCCGCATAAAGGTGCCAGCGGTCAGGATAACTGAGCGGGAAGGAATCTCTGAACCATCCGCCAAGCGAACACCGGTCACGACACCAGCGCTTGACATCAGGGCCGCCGCCTCACCCTCGATCAAAGTATAATCTTGCTGCGCCAGCAAGGCCTGGATGGCCTGCAGATATAGCTCCCGATCCGATTGAGTTCGCGGTCCCTGCACTGCGGGGCCCTTGCTTCGGTTCAAGAGGCGAAATTGAATACCAGAGAGATCGGCTGCCGTGCCCATAATGCCATCGAGAGCATCAATCTCGCGCACCAAATGGCCCTTGCCCAAGCCACCAATAGCCGGGTTACATGACATCACGCCGACTTTGGTTTTGTCCAAAGTCACCAGAGCGGCGCGCAACCCATACCGGCAAGCCGCGTGAAGCGCTTCGCATCCGGCATGGCCGCCGCCCACAACCACAACATCAAAATGTTTCACGTGAAACAGGCCCCCTACTTCCCCAAACAAAAGCTTGAAAAGATCTCATCCAGCACAGATTCTATATCAATCCGACCGAAAACGAAATCCAATTCACTGAGCGCGAAATATAGCTCTTGGCTGGCCAGTTCAAAAGGCAGCGGGTCAAGGTCCGTCAACTCCAAAACCCGCCCCAGAAAAGACTCCGCGGATCGCAACCCGGTGATTTGCCGCTCTCGAATAGCAACCACGTCCTGCGATGTTTTAACCTTTAATCGCTCGGCAATTAGAGTAAGCAGCTCTGACACGCCCTCCCCAGTTTTTCCAGAAACTGACCCCACATCAGAGCGCCGCTCATCCCCCTTGTTCAGCCGAACAATATCCCCGTCGCGCATCTCAATAGGAAGAGCTTCACCCGCCTCTTCGATCAAAAACACCCGAATATCAGCCGCAGCAGCTATCTCATATGCCTTTGAAATTCCCAAGCTTTCAATCTCATCATCAGAGTCACGCAAGCCCGCTGTATCAAGAAAACTCACAGCAAGCCCCTGCAAATCAACCCGACATTCGATGACGTCTCGCGTCGTTCCTGCAACATCTGACGTGATTGCCGCTTGCCGTCCCACTATGGCGTTTAGCAAGGTGGATTTGCCAACATTTGGCGCACCAATAATCGCAACTGTAAAACCGCTGCGAATTTTTGACGCCATCCTAGACCGCTCCAAAACAGCAGCGATCGATGCGCGCGTTTCGGTAACCAAACTGACCACTTCAACAGAGAGATCGTCGGGAATTTCTTCATCCGAAAAATCAATGCTGGCCTCCAGTAAAGCCGCTGCACGCAACAACTTGCCGCGCCACTGCGCTCCGGCATCCCCGAAACTCCCATCCAAAACACGAATGGCCTGTTGGCGCTGCGATTCGGTTTCAGCATCAATTAAGTCCGACAAGGCCTCCACCTGATTGAGGTCCAATTGACCATTTTCCAACGCGCGGCGGGTAAACTCCCCAGGCTCCGCAAGCCGGCAATCCTCCTGTTCCGAAAGCTCCGACAGCAACTTGGCCACCGTCGCAAGACCCCCATGAACCTGAAACTCGACAACACGCTCGCCCGTAAAGCTTGCCCCTTGTTCGAAACACAGCACAAGCGCATGATCAATAAGTGCCCCATCTCGCGCACGCACCGCCCGCAAGCCTGTCCGACCAACAGCCGGCAACTTGCAAAATGTACCTGCAATATCAAAGGCTTGAGGCCCAGAAAGCCGTATTACAGAAACCCCTGCCCGACCCGTTGCCGTCGCCTGCGCAAAAATACTGTCCATGCGCGACACTTAGGTGTTCATGGAATCAAAGAATTCAGAATTGGATTTGGTTTGCTTTAGTTTCGAAATCAAGAACTCAATCGCATCTGTCGTGCCCATCGGGTTCAAAATCCGGCGCAAAACATAGGTTTTTTGCAGATCAACTTTGTCTACCAACAGGTCCTCTTTACGCGTGCCGGATTTCAAAACATCCATTGCTGGGAACACGCGTTTGTCCGCAACCTTGCGATCCAAGACGATTTCCGAGTTACCGGTGCCCTTAAATTCTTCAAAAATAACCTCATCCATACGGCTGCCCGTATCAATCAAAGCAGTCGCAATAATGGTTAAAGAGCCGCCCTCTTCAATATTTCGCGCCGCCCCGAAAAAACGTTTTGGCCGCTGCAAGGCATTCGCATCCACACCCCCGGTCAACACCTTACCGGACGAAGGAACCACCGTATTAAACGCCCGGCCCAAACGCGTGATTGAATCGAGCAAAATGACAACATCGCGCTTATGCTCGACCAAGCGTTTCGCTTTTTCAATCACCATTTCAGATACAGCAACGTGACGTGTCGCAGGCTCATCAAAGGTAGAGCTCACAACCTCCCCCTTCACAGACCGCTGCATATCGGTGACCTCTTCTGGGCGCTCATCAATCAGCAAGACGATCAAATAACATTCAGGGTGATTTCTCTCAATGGAATTTGCAATGTTCTGAAGTAAAACGGTTTTACCCGTCCGTGGCGGCGCAACGATCAAAGATCTCTGACCTTTACCAATTGGAGCAACCAAATCGATAATACGCGCCGAACGATCCTTCGTGGTGGGATCCTCCAGCTCCATTTTCAACCGCTCATCAGGATAAAGCGGCGTCAGGTTTTCAAATGCCACCTTATGGCGCGCGCGTTCTGGATTCTCAAAGTTGATTTTCTCAACCTTCGTCATACCAAAATAGCGCTCTGTCTCCTCTGGTGCCTTAATAATGCCCTCAATGGTATCGCCTGTCCGCAAAGAAAATTGCCGGATCATTTCTGGTGAAACATAGATATCATCTGGTCCCGGCAAATAATTCGCCTCTGGAGACCGCAAGAAACCAAAACCGTCCTGAAGCACCTCCAAAACACCATCGCCGGATATCTCGGCTCCATCTTCCGCACGCTCTTTCAAGATTGAGAACATCATGTCGCCCTTACGCATGGTCGACGCGTTCTCAATTTCCAGCTCCTCCGCCATAGAAAGCAGATCTTTTGGGCTTTTTGCCTTTAATTCGGCCAAAGTCACACGGTTACTTGTCATGGAGTCTCTTCCTGCCCAGGATCACCGAGGGCACCATAGATGTCATTAAGAAAAAGCAATCCCGAACGGGCGCGCCCTCTCGTTACTCAAAACCAAGCGGCGAGTCAAATATTTCAAGCTTAGTTAAAAAGGTCGCACCACAACCATAACAACAATCACCAGCAACAAAATCGTCGGAACTTCATTCATAATTCGGTAGGTTTTTCCCGAAAGATGATTTTCGCCCTTTTCAAAACCGGCTTGCTTCTTAGCCAACCAAAAATGAAATAGAGTCATGGCCAAAATAGAGAGTAGTTTCACCCAAGGCCAAATTTCCGACCAATCCAATACACCAGGAATAACCGCCAGAGTTATTCCAAAAGCCCATGTCGCAATCATGGCGGGCGTCATAATAACCTTTAAAAGTTTCGATTCCATCATGGAAAACAATCTATCTGTATCGGATGGAACACTTACTTTTTCGCTATGATGGACAAAAAGTCGTGGAAGGTAAAAAATACCAGCCATCCAAGAGATCACAGAGATAATATGACCAGCTTTCAGCCATGGGTACAGCGCAATTAAATAATCCATCATCTGTCTCTCTTCTCTGCTCTTTATATTAATAAAGTATTATATGATTTTAGTAGAGAGATGTAGTGTTGCCGTATTCTGTGGATTAAATTTAATACCTTGGTTTATCCACAGTGGGATAAAAATAGTGAAGATTTCAAAGATATAAAATAAATTAATATAAACAGATGGCTAAATATATTTTAGGTGTATAACCCTGTAGATAAAGTACCTAAACAAGACCAGCCTCAGATATATCATCAGCACAAATTTATCCATATCCACATGAGATAAATACACTGAAAAATCCTGAAATAAGGTGAAATCATGGAAGGATTCTTGTGTTTGCATAAATCCGCGATTACCCCCACAGTTCAGTCACAGGTCACACCAAACATATCCACAGGTTTATCTTACATGGATCTTATTCTCGCGTCCCAATCTGCCACGCGCCGTCGCATCTTAAATGCAGCACGGATGGATGCTCAATTTATCTCACCACAAATTGATGAAGAAAATATTATGAGATCTTTGAGTGCAGAGCAGGCCCCGCCACGCGACATTGCCGACACTTTGGCAGAGCATAAAGCGCTAAAAATTTCCCGTAAGAATCCAAATAGTTGGGTGATTGGCTGTGATCAAATACTTGTTTTTGAGGGGGAAATATCTGGAAAACCCGCCTCACCCGAAGCGCTCAAAGCCTCTCTGTCTCGTCTTTCTGGGCAAACACATCGACTGATCACTGCCAATGTTATCTACAAGGATAGCAAACCCCTGTGGCGACATATTTCCATCAGCCATATGTCCATGCGGTGCATGAGCCCCGCTGAAATAGATGCTTATGTGGAAACGCATTGGCAGGATGTGAAACAGTCTGCGGGAGGTTATCACTTTGAAAAAACGCCAGATCTTTTTACTGTCGTGCGTGGAAATTGGTTTGATATTATGGGTCTTTCTATTGGGCCCATCATTGGCTTTTTGAACCAAAATCATCCAAGCATCCCGTTTCAAACCCCAAAACTTGCGGCTATTTTGGGACATCCCATAGCGCAGAGCAAATCACCCTTAATGCACGGGCATTGGCTTAAGAAAAACCAAATATCAGGCGATTACATCGCCATCGACATTCCCCCTTCGCGGTTTGAGTCAACAGTGCGCATGCTGTTTGATGTCGGTTTTTCAGGCTTCAATGTTACCATCCCGCATAAAGAAAAGGCATTGGCGCTCGCAGATGATATAAGCCCAGAGGCACAGCGTATTGGCGCCGCCAATACTTTGATCAAAATGGACAATGGCAAAATTCGTGGCGATAATACAGATGGTTACGGATTCATGACTAACCTAATTTCGCAAAGCAATACTTGGCAACCCGCCGCAGGCCCTTCCTTGGTGCTGGGTGCGGGGGGCGCTGCGCGGGCTATTTTGGTTGCGCTTTTGGACGCCGGCGTGCCCAAAATTTACCTCTGCAACCGTACCCGTGACCGGGCAGAAGATTTGGCCAGTGATATTTCTGATTGCATTGAAGTGATTGATTGGCAGGACAAGGAAGAAATCCTGCCAAAGGTGTTTACAGTGGTCAACACTACCTCGCTTGGGATGACAGGAAAGCCGGCTTTGGAGTTCGATTTGACCAATATTAATCCGCGCGCTTTGGTCGCCGATCTCATCTATGCCCCCCTCGAAACCCAGCTTTTGAAGGACGCGCGGGCGCGTGGATGTGACGTGGTTGGTGGCATTGGTATGTTATTGCATCAAGGCATGCCAGGGTTTGAGGCCTGGTTCGGCATGCGGCCTGCGGTGGATGAAGAGCTCGAGGCATTGGTGCTCACATGAGTTTTCTTTTGGGATTGACCGGATCCATCGGGATGGGAAAATCAACGACCGCTCAGCTTTTTGCGGACCGGGGTTGCAAAATTTGGGATGCGGACAGTACCGTGCATCGCGCCTATGAAAAAAACGGTGCGGCGGTGGATGGTATTGCGAAGCTTGCCCCCAGTGCAGTGACTCAAGGCTCAGTGGATCGCGCAGAGCTTCGTGCTCTCATTTCGCAAGACGCCACCCTCTTGCCAAAGCTAGAGGCGATCATTCACCCCCTTGTAAAAACGGATCGTGAAGCCTTTATTGCCAATCACCCGAACTCCATTTTGATTTTTGACATCCCGTTGTTGTTTGAGCTAAATTCAGCTTCTGATTTCGATGCTGTCGCATGTGTTTTGTCGCGCCCTGAGGTGCAAAAGTCCCGTGTCTTGGCGCGACCTGGGATGACGGAAGAGCATTTTAAGATGATCCAATCCAAACAATGGCCTGCCGAAGACAAAGCCGCGCGGGCAGATTATATTATTGATACCAATAGCCCTGAAACAGCCGCGCGGGCGGTCGAGGCAATTTTGGATGATATCAGGAAAAGGCCACAAGATGCGTGAAATTGTTTTGGATACAGAAACCACCGGGTTTGAGCCCAGTGAAGGGGACCGGATTGTTGAAATCGGTGCGGTTGAGCTGTTTAACCACTTACCGACTGGCCGCACCTATCACCAATATATTAATCCAGAACGCAACATGCCGGAAGCTGCGTTTAATGTGCACGGATTGAGCGAAGAATTCTTATCTGACAAGCCTGTGTTTAAAGACATTGCCCAAGAATTTGTTGATTTCATTAAGGACTCAAAGCTCGTCATACATAACGCGTCTTTCGATATGAAATTTTTAAACGCCGAGCTTGGTTGGGTCAATCGGCCGGCCTTGCCGAACCATCAAGCAATTGACACCCTTGCGATTGCGCGCCGTAAGTTTCCTGGCTCCCCCGCGTCGTTGGATGCTTTGTGCCGCAGATTTGGCATTGATAATTCTTCGCGCACTTTGCATGGGGCATTGTTGGATTCTGAAATCCTGGCGGAAGTATATTTAGAGCTGGTTGGTGGCCGCCAGCCAGATTTGGTTTTATCCGGCCCAGAGGTCAAAACATCCGCCGATGGCTCATCCTCTTCTGATTGGCGCCCCGCACCGCGACCAAAACCCCTGGCCTCTAGGCTGTCGGATGCTGAAAAAGCGGCTCATGACACATTCATCGCCGCTTTGGGATCTGATGCACTTTGGACAAAAAAACCCTAGTTCGCTTTCGCTTTCGCTTTTTCGTTTTCAGCAACACGTCTTTGAATTTCATTGCGATACAGCTGAACAAAATCCATAGAATCGAGATTGAGCGGCGGGAAGCCACCATCTCGCGTTACATCGCTGATGATACGCCGCAGGAAGGGGAAGATCATGCGTGGACATTCGATCATCAAATAGGGATGCAATTGATCTTCTGGCAAATTTTCAATGTGGAAAATGCCTGCATATTCCAGCTCTATAACAAACATCGGCTCGCCCTTATCCTTAGTTTTGGACGAAATTTCTGTCTTGATGATGACCTCAAATTGGTTTTCGATCGGACGCTTTTTTGCATCGATATTAACCTGCACAGATACCTCTGGCTGAGCTTCGCCGCTGATGCCTTTCTGAGCCAAAATATTCTCGAAAGACATATCTCGAATATATTGGGCCAAAATTTGCATTTTTAAGGGCTTTTGCTCGACTTTTTCTTCACTCTTGCCGTTCTCAATCGGTTCTTGCGCCACTTTGATCCCTCCAAAATTATTGCCCAAGCCGCTTAGCAGAATGCGCAGTAACCCTCAATGCACTTTCGGGTTCGAGATGCCCTGCTGCCCTGAAATATCGGTATATTCCGCATCAATAACGCTGCGATCGTCATTGGCCGCGTCGGAGGTGAATGCCACATTGGCCATTTTAAGTCTTGAACGGATCATGTTGGTGATCATATGTCGGAAGGGCGGGAAGAGAAGCAAGAATCCGATAGCATCGGTGAAGAATCCCGGTGTCAGCAGCAGCGCACCCGCAAATAAAATCATAGCCCCATGCGCCAAGGGCTCGGTTGGATCTTTCATGGCTTGGAGTGATCCTTGCAGCGCAGTTATCGCTTGCGCGCCTTGACTGCGCACCAGCGCGGTCCCGACAATGGCGGTTAATAAAACGATCAACAACGTTGGCCATAGGCCAATCGCGCCACCGACTTGGATAAAAAGACCGATTTCGATCAAGGGCACCGCTATAAAAGCTATCAACAACCGCATTTTGGCTCTCCGATTCATCTGTGTGCTGGTGGACTTGAACCACCTGCTGCCCTACATAGGTATCAAGATCGAATAATTCTATTCCTCATGGGGCAACAGATCACAATGAACATGCAAATTATACAGTTATTGGCTTTGGCGGGTATCGCTATCTATCTCATTTTGAAGTTGCGGGGCGTTCTGGGCACAAGAGAAGGTCATGAGGGTCCACGAGCAGACATTGTTGCGCGCGCCGATTATCGACCAAAGCTGGAAGTCATTGAAGGCGGGCCGGATCAAGATATTACAGATCACGTTGCGGAAGACAGCGAGGCGGCGCGGGCGCTTTTGGGCATGAAACAAGCGGAACCGTCATTTTCAGTAACAGAATTTCTGTACGGTTCAAAAAGTGCTTATGAAATGATATTAATGGCTTTTGAGAATGGCGATTTGGACAGTGTCAAAGCTTTCTTAAATCAAGATGTCTATGATGCGTTTGCGTCTGTGGTGGAGGCCCGCAAAGCACAGGGTCTCTCAATTGAGGCAGAATTCATTGGCGTGCGGGATACTGGGTTAATCGGCGCGAGTTTTGATCCCAAAACCAACGCGGCTGAGATTGATGTGCGTTTCATTTGTGAGCTGACCTCTGTGGTGCGCAATGCGGATGGAGACATTATTGAGGGCAATGAGACTGAGGTTAAACGCCAGCGCGATGTTTGGACTTTTGGCCGCACAATGGGTGCGGACGATCCAAATTGGCAACTCATTGCCACGGGCGAATGAGATTTAGACCGCAGCTTTTGGCCACCATTTTGGTGGCCTTTGGCTTGCCGGGTTATGCAGGCGACACCTATCGAGCCATTCCGTTCTCGGCGCTCAATGGTTGGCAAGATGATGATCACGCAGCAGCACTTGAAGCTTTTAAAGTCACCTGTGGCGATATGTCTGGTGAGGATTGGCAAAGTCTGTGCGCGGTTGCAAAGCAAAATCCCGATGCGAGACTGTATTTCGAAACGTTTTTTCAACCCGTGGTGACTAAAACCAAAAAGCCGGCCCTGTTTACCGGGTATTATGAACCTGAACTTGACGGCTCCCTTACGCGAACCGGTCGGTTTCGATATCCAATCTATGGTGTGCCAGATGAGGTGCGCTCAGGCGGCGTTTGGAAAACGCGTCGCGATATTGAGGAAAAAGAAATTTTGAAGGGCAGGGGGCTGGAGCTGGCCTGGGTGGAAAATCCTGCCGACATTCTCTTTTTGCAAATCCAAGGATCGGGCCGCGTGCGCTTGCATGACGGCACGACCATCCGCTTGGGGTTTGGCGGTTCAAACGGACATCGTTATCAGGCCATTGGTCCGCATTTGGTTGAGTTGGGTGTATTGCAAGAGCATGAAGTCTCCGCCAATCGAATTAAACAATGGGTGCTCAATAACCCCAAGCAGGGTCAAGAAATTGTTTGGGAAAATCCGGCCTATGTGTTTTTTCGCCGGGTCGACGATGTGCCCAGTGACCAAGGCCCGCTCGGCGCAATGAACCGTTCACTCACAACCTTGCGCACAGTGGCTGTAGATCCGAAATATGTTACTCTTGGAACACCGATCTGGCTTGAAAAGGGGGGATCGAGACCCTTAAACCGCCTTATGATTGCTCAAGACACAGGGTCCGCCATAACAGGACCGCAGCGCGCTGACGTCTTCTTTGGCACCGGATCTCAGGCAGGGATCGCGGCAGGTTTGACCAAAGATTCGGGTCGTATGATCCATCTTTTGCCGATCCAAGTGGCGCGCGCTCGGGTTTCGGGACAATAGAGATGGCCAGAAAACTGCGTCCCGAAGAACGAGAGCTTTGGAAAAAAGTGGCGGAAATGGCAAGGCCTCTGGCGCCGATCGCAAAGATGGAAATGCCGACTGCTCTAACTGGACCAAAACCAAAGATTAAGCGCCCAGAACTGGTACAGCCGGACCTCAAGGGCTTTAAGATTGGCGCCAAATTACGAGCCATGCCCGTGACCAACCCAGGCAGGAACGCGGCAAAACCTGCGCCAGTGATGGATGCAAAATCATTTGGGAAGTTGACCCGCGGCAAGCTGCGGCCCGAGGGGCGCATTGATCTTCACGGGATGACAATGGCGGAGGCGCATCCAGCCTTGCAAGATTTCATTCTGGGATCCGCGCAATTGCAACGTCGATTGGTGCTGGTGATCACCGGCAAGG
Organism: Planktomarina sp.; assembly: GCA_016780825.1. Lineage (GTDB taxonomy): Bacteria > Pseudomonadota > Alphaproteobacteria > Rhodobacterales > Rhodobacteraceae > Planktomarina. The sequence goes on from JADHLF010000005.1 coordinate 61,759, forward strand.
GCAAATCCAAGCCCGATTATGGGCCTATTCCTGAACGCCATGGGGTATTGAGGCATAATGTTCCGATTTGGCTGCGCCAGTCACCTCTATCCTCAGTGATTTTGGAGGTGACCCCCGCCCATCAACGTCACGGCGGAGCAGGGGCGCTTTATGTCTATCTGCGTCGGGGCCGTTAAGCCTGTAATCGGGTGCCTACGCGTTTGACACCAGTCCACATCATGAGAGATGAGAAGCCAAAAAATACAGAAATAGCAAGATATTGAGCATCAAGAGCAAGATTATAATCAAGCAAAATTCCCGTCACAGCAGGACCAATGGCAGAGCCTAAAACCATGACAGCCGCAGCCGCTGCCTTGATCGAGCCGAGGTGTTTTGTGCCGTAAAATTCCGCCCAGAACGCATTTGGCAGTGTCGCGTTTGCACCGGCGGATAGGCCCAGGAAAATAAATCCGATCAAAGCGGCAAGAAGTGATTGACCATTTGCAAAAATCAAAAAGGCAGCAATCATCGGCAATTGAAAATAGGGGATCAAGCGGGCGGTGTCTAATTTGTCCAGCAAGATCCCAGATAAAATCATCGCGCCTATAGAAACAGCTGTGTAAACTGGAAACATGGCAACCAATTGCAAATGTTCCCAACCTTTGATTTCTGCAAAATGCACCTGCAGGAAGAAAAAAGCGGTGTTAAATGCTGATTGTCCCAGTAGCGCAGGGATCATGAACCAAAACAAAGGATGGCCAAGCGCTTGATTGCGGCTCCAATGGCGCCCGTCCATTCCAAGGGATTGCCCCTCGGCGGCGCTCGATTGTGGGCTGCGCTCTTCTGCGAGCAACCATAGCAGCGCGGGAATGGCCAAAAGCGCGACGCCGGCCGCCAAGATCCAAACGCCTTGCCAGGAAAAAAATACCAAGAGGCTAACCACCAAAATTGGATAACAGGCCTCACCCATTGAAAACCCAAGGCTGGCCACGGAAAGAGCCTTGCCGCGATTGGCGACAAACCAGCGGGACATCGCCACCGCCGCGATATGGGTCGACATGCCCTGACCCGTAAAGCGCAAACAAAAAATGACAACGGGCAGCAGTGCAACCCAAGGATTGAGCGCCATGAACACACAAGAGGCAGCGAGCGCTGCCAGGACGATCGGTCCCAAGTGACGCACCCGCATGACATCGGTCAAACCTCCGGACCAAACCATCACAATTGCGGAGGCGAATGTGCCAAACCCATAGATCGCACCCCAATCTCCGTGGGATAGGTTGAAGGTTTCGCGGATTTCACCTGCAAATATTGATATGAAATAGGTTTGCCCAAAGCTCGAGATTAAAGTGAGCAGGGCACCAGCTGTCAGCCACCGGCTGTTTTGCAAGATAAAGCGTATCATGCGCTGTTCTCAGACGAAAATAGACGGCTGACAAGAGCTATAATACGTAGCGAGACAAATCTGTAGATTGCAAAAGACTATCGAGATGTTTGTCGACATAGGCCTTATCAATAACAATCTGTGAACCGGCCTGATCGGGTGCAGCGAAAGACAATTCCTCAAACACCCGCTCGATGACGGTATAAAGTCGCCGTGCACCAATGTTTTCGACCGAACGATTCACCTCGGCGGCTGCTTGCGCCAAGGCCTTGATGCCATCTTCACTAAAGCTAACAGAGACATCTTCCGTGCTCATAAGCGCCGAATATTGCAGCGTTAACGCATTTTCTGTTTCTGACAGAATGCGGATAAAATCTTCCTCGGTGAGATTTCGCAGCTCCACACGGATCGGCAGACGGCCCTGAAGTTCAGGCAGCAGGTCGGAGGGTTTTGCGACGTGAAATGCGCCAGAGGCTATAAACAAAATGTGGTCTGTCTTCACCGGCCCATGTTTGGTGGACACGGTTGTGCCCTCAATCAAGGGCAGCAAGTCGCGCTGCACGCCTTCGCGACTGACGTCCGCTCCACGGGCATCGGCGCGCGCACAGACCTTGTCGATCTCGTCCAGAAACACGATTCCGCTTTGCTCCACAGCCGTCAGAGCGGCCTTGGTGACGGCTTCATCGTCGAGCAGCTTATCCGCCTCTTCTCCGAGCAACACATCATAGCTGGCCGCCACGGTCATCTTTTTGCGGCTGGTTCTGCCACCCATGGCTTTCCCGAAGAGATCACCAAGGTTCATCATTCCCATCTGACTGCCGGGTTGTCCGGGAAGATCCAGGACCGACAGGGGGTTAGATGTATCGGCGATCTCAAGTTCGATCATCGTGTCATCCAGCTCACCATTGCGCAATTTCTTGCGGAACATTTCGCGGGTTGCATCGCGGGCATCTGTTCCAGCAATGGCTTCAATCACACGTTCTTCGGCGGCTTCTTTCGCGCGCGCGCGGACATCTTCGCGCATGTGATCGCGAGTCATGGCGATGCTGGAATCGACCAAATCCCGAATAATTTGCTCAACATCCCGGCCGACATAGCCCACCTCTGTGAATTTTGTGGCTTCGACCTTGAGAAAGGGCGCGCGGGCCAATTTGGCCAATCGGCGGCTAATTTCGGTTTTACCGACCCCAGTGGGACCAATCATGAGAATATTCTTGGGATAAACTTCATCCCGGAGCTCATCGGGCAATTGTTTGCGGCGCCACCGGTTGCGCATGGCAACGGCAACCGCGCGCTTGGCGTCATTTTGGCCGACAATATGGCGGTCTAGCTCAGATACGATTTCGCGAGGGGTTAGGTCGGTCATTTTGAAATTACCTCAACGGTCAGGTTGCCATTTGTATAGACACAAATATCTGAGGCAATGGCCATGGCTTTGCGGGCAATTTCCTCTGCGCTGAGATCTGTTTCTTGCAAGCCGCGCGCTGCGGCCAGAGCGAAATTGCCACCGGAGCCAATGGCCGCAACACCATGTTCTGGCTCCAGCACATCACCGGCGCCGGTGATGATTAAGAGTTCGGCCCCATCGGTGACAATCAGCATGGCTTCAAGTTTTTGCAAATATTTATCAGTGCGCCAATCTTTGGCCAGCTCAACACAAGAGCGTTGCAGCTGTCCAGGCGTGGCCTCCAGCTTTGCCTCGAGCCGCTCCAAGAGGGTAAAGGCATCCGCCGTAGAGCCGGCAAAACCCACCACAACATCATTTCCGCCGGGAGATAAGCGCCGCACTTTGCGTGCGGACCCCTTTATGACCGTTGGCCCGAGGCTGACCTGACCATCGCCAGCAACCACCACTTGAGAGCCTTTGCGTACACCAATAATCGTTGTGCCGTGCCATCCGGGGAATTTTGTATCGCTCATCTGCTTCTCCTCACTATGGACGCTATATGGGAAATGCCACTGCTGGCAACAAGGGCACGAAAAAAGGCGCCCAAAGGGGCGCCCCTTCCCAGAAATACAGATTTAATCTTAAATGGCGTCGTCAATCCAGCTTTTTAGGGCTGCTTTTGGGGCTGCGCCGGTCTTATTTGAAATGACTTGCCCGTCTTTGAACAAAAACAACGCTGGAATGCCACGCACACCAAGAGCCGCAGCGGCGGAAGGATTGCTGTCGACATCCACTTTTACCACTTTGATTTTGCCCTCCATTTCGACGGAAAGCTCTTCCAGTGAGGGACCAATTTGCTTGCACGGTCCGCACCATTCTGCCCAAAAATCTACCACGACGGGGAGATCCGAATCTTTCACAATACTATCAAACGTGGCGTCGGTAGCAGCTATAGTGGCCATGGGGTTGCTCCAAATGTTATAAGGCTTTCGTAAGAGTTAGAGTTGCAAGCGCCCAGCGTCAAGTAAGTGGCGTATATGCTAAGGATGAAATCACAAGATCCCGCGGCAACGGCATCAGCTCAAGGGTTTTTGTCCATAAAATCGCGGTTTCGATGTCATGATGGGGATAAATTTGCGATAAGGCGGCCGCATAGGCGCCCATCTGTCTCAAAAGCCCGCTCGGAACCTGCGCGGCCTCTCTGGGTACGATCTGGTTTGACTTGAAATCCACCGCCAAGACCCGTGTGGGCGATATGAGCAGACGGTCTATAGATCCTTGAATTGGATCACCGTTCAGCTCTGGCAAATGGGCGGTTATATCCACCTCGGCCAAACTTTCGGGTGCGAAAATATAGGCCAGTTCCGGTCGCTTCAGCACTGAGCGGGCTTCTTGAAGGGCTAGGGCACGGATATCTTCCTCAATCAACCGCTCGGCGATCTTGCCCCATTGATCTTGTGGCGCATTGGGCAGGATTTCCAAGAGCCGATGCGTCGCTGTTCCTAGTCGCATTGCCGTGTCCGCGCTGCGCTGCATGCCGCCCGGCAAGACCTTATCGCCCCCCAAGTTAGATGGCGAGCGGACGGTCATCGGGGCCTGGGGCGGCTCGGCATAGGGAGTGGCCCAACTTGGTAGGGCGTGTTTCATGGCCTGAGTTTGTATCGGGTCGCTGTGGGGGCCCATTGACCATTGCATGGGTTCATACCGCAATCCCAGGCCGGCGATGGTGTTCAAAGGTGCCGCGCCAAGGGTCGAAATTGCCTCGTATATGGCGTTATGCCAACAGTCTTTCCCCTCTTTAATATCCCCTGAACCCATAACAATGAGCGAGCTCTCGGCGCGGGTCATGGCCACATAGAGCAGACGGTCACGCTCCTCTTCCTGCTGGCGCTGCATGTCTTGCAGGCTGGGTTGTAATGCAGCCGGTATAAGATCTTTGTTTGGAGGCCAAATGGCGAGATTATGAAAGGGCACGACCTCTGGCAGCTTGGGGGGTTTACGCGGCGCAGTGTCGGGCAAAATTACAATCGGCGCCTCCAGGCCCTTAGCGCCATGAACTGTCATCACACGAATTTTGTCGCCAACACTGTCCATCTGGCGCTTGATCTCCAGATCATCGGCGTCCAGCCAGACAAGAAACCCAGTGAGATTTGGAATATTGCTGCGCTCATAGGCAAGAGATTGGCTGACCAAAGCATCTATTCCTTCCGCCGCCTCTGGTCCCAATTGGCCCAGCAAAGCGGACCGGCCGCCACGGGTGGTCAAGACATGTTCGATCAGTTCGAAGGGGCGTTTGAAATCCGCAAGATCGCGAAGTTCAGTCAGCCGCTGCACGGTATCTGGGAATTCCTCTTCGCGGTTTTGCAAACTGCGCCACAATATTGACGACTCTCTGCCCTGAGCGAGGTTATATAGATCTTGTTCCGACCAGCCAAAAAGCGGTGATTTTAGGGCCTCGGCCAAGGACAGATTGTCTTCGGGCAGTGCCAAAAAGGCCAGCAAGGAGCGGATGTCTCTAACCGCCAGCTCGGATGCAACCTTCAAACGATCCGCCCCGGCAATTGGCAGGCCAGCTTCCTTACAGGCCCGGTGAATCTCTCTAAACAACAGCTTTTGACGGCTCTGCACCAAAATCAAAAAATCACCAGCAGTGATTTTTCGCCGACTGGCGGCGCCTGTGTCATCCAACTGAGTGAGCGTTTCTGTTTCGATCAAATCGCAGATATGGCCCGCCAGAGCATCTGCCAATTGCTTGTCCTGATGATCTGTTGACACCTCATCCACGGGATCCGTCCAATGGTGCGGGTCTGATTTTTCGGGGGCCTGAAACACAGGCCAAACGTCAACGCGACCGGGCAAATCTTTTTTAAACGCTAAATGTTTGGATCCAGAGCCAAGTCCGCTGCGATGGGCAAAGACCTGATCTACGACATCTAAGATCGCCGAAGACGAGCGAAAGGAATAATCCAAAGTGGTTGATTGAAACGGCTGATCGATTTCGCGCAATTTTTGGGAAAATTGGTCGCGCATTCGGTCAAACCCCTCCGGATCTGCGCCTTGGAAGGAATAGATTGACTGTTTTTTATCGCCCACAACGAAGATGGTTCGGGGCACATCTGCCCGCGCGCCCTCACCGGATGTGAACTCCTGTGCGAGGAGTCGGATGACATCCCATTGCGCTGGGCTGGTGTCTTGGGCTTCATCTACAAGAATATGATCAATGCCACCATCCAAGCGAAATAAGACCCATGTGGCGACGCGTTCATCAGAGAGCAGATGGCGCGTGCGCATAATGAGATCATTAAAATCTAAGAACCCCCGCGCCTGTTTTCTTGCACGATAGCTGCTGAGAAATTCCGCTGCGAAATCATAAAGCGCTCGGCTTCGTTGCGCGACATTCAGGCTCAAACGCCTGTGCCGCCCGGCCTCAACGCGCGACATAAGCGCCTCAAGCTGTTCCATGGAGGGCAGTTCGGAGCGGGTGGCCTTTGTGGGAAAAGATCCAATTTTCGCCGAGCCCGGGGCCTTGCCCGTTTTGTTCAAAAATACGGATTCCAATATTGGAAGGTCGGCCGGGGTGAGTGTTGGGCCGCTGATGACTTGCAATCTTAGACCGGCCTTAAAGTCTTGACCATTTTCGTCTTTGGTCAAGAGGAGCGATCTCAGCGCCTCAACAAGCAGGAAATCGTCCGGCAGGAAACACTCACGCGCCAGAGAAGCGTCATCATAGCCAGCCGGCAGACCCAGAGCCTCCCAAATACCGTCTGCGCCGGGGTGGCTGTCAAAATGATGATCCAAATGTAAAATGGCATGCAGAAATTTTTGCAATTCTGGCCCTGTGAAATGTTCTGCGATGCCATCAAAGCTGGATTGGCCAGAGACATCCGCAATGGCTTCAACCACCTCATCAAGAAGAAGATTTTGCGCCCTTTCGTCGATCTCGACAAACTGTGGGTTAACCCCTGCTTCTAAGGGAAATCTCCGCAAGATTGAGGCACAAAAGGAATGGATGGTTTGAATTTTCAAGCCGCCGGGCGCCTCCACAGCGCGGGCAAAGAGCGTTCTGGCGCGATCAATGTCGTCGGGTCCGAGGTCGCGCTCGACGCCAAGGGCCGCCAGCTCTTCCAAAAGCATGGCATCGTCCAACATGGTCCAGAGCCCCAACCGCTTGAACAGCCGGTTTTGCATTTCTGAGGCCGCAGCTTTTGTATAGGTCAGACACAGAATATTTTGCGGCATCACCCCATCGAGCAACAGCCGCGCCACGCGATCTGTCAGCACGCGGGTTTTTCCAGAGCCGGCATTGGCCGCGAGCCATGTCGAGCGCGCCGGGTGGGCTGCTTCGATTTGTCGGAGGCTTGCATCACTCAAGTTCATTTTGACACCTTGATGATTGTGGCGCGCTGGTTGGTGCTCCATTCGCCGTAGCGGGCCAGGTGATCATAATCGGAGGACTCCTCGGCCTTTAGCATCGCGCGCCGTGCGGCATAGCCCTGTTCGGCGGATTGATAGGCGCGGATGAGTTTGGACAAATCCGACCACACATCAGCCTCATCTATCGGTGCGGGCAGTTCGGTCGGCGCATTATCAAGGCCGATATAAGTTGCCCCTGTCACTTTGAGCGAACCCAATCCAGGAAATCCACCGCGCCGCAGGATCTCAACCTCCAGTAGGAGCTGTTTTTCAAAATGCAATTGCTGTGCCTGGGTCGGCGGCTTGCCGGTTTTGTAGTCGTAAATATGGGCTGTGCCATCGTTCAACAGGTCAATGCGATCGGCCGTGCCGCGGAGGGTAAAATTGAGCTCTGGCAGGTCAATTTCGCCCTTAATTTCTGTTTTGGTCGAGACGATCTGCGCCTGCCGCACCATTTCCTGTGTGACGAACCATTCAGAAAATCGAACCACCCGGGCCAGCCACATTCGGCGCGCAGCGGGCCAGGGCACCGTGGCCTGAAGCCGCTCTTCCGCCAGGGCGAGGAGGGTGGCTTTTGCGGCCTCTGCATTGGTCCAGGGGCCAGTTTGCAAAAAAGCCTCTAAAAGATCATGAATAACAGTGCCGCGCAGCGGGGCGTCGGCAGATTTGGTTAAGGAGTCCAGACGCTTTAGGTCCAAAATGCGCTTGGCATAGATTGCATAGGGGTCACGGATCAGGTGCTTGATGTCAGTGACGGACAAACTTTCGGGCCGGCATGCCACCGGTGGCGCGACCGAAGGCCGGATGCTCGGTGGCGCGGCTTGCGGCGCCTCCAGGGCCTCGACTTTTCCAAGCCACTCATTGCCTCGGGCGCGCATGCGGTCCATCCAAGAGGCATCATCTGGCTTCTCAAGCCCGTTCAACAGATTTTCAATGCGATTGAGCCAGCGGGAAGGTACCGTTTCCGCATCATCTGATCTTATGGATCGGGTGAGCCAAACCGCTTTGGCGCCAACGGCCTGTTGAAAATCATGTGCTGACAAACCAATTCGGCGTTCTGGCAAAAGCAGGCCTGCTTGCAACCGCAAACTGCGGTTGAGCCAGGGATCCGGGGCAGGGGGCTCGGGCCAGGTGCCATCATTTAATCCCGCAAGGATCACCAGATCAGCGCTTTGCACCCGCGCCTCCAATGTGCCCCAAATCAAGATATTCGAATGCACATGATTTTGGTTGCGGGTTTGCCCGGCGTTCAAAACACCGCGCAAAATGGCGCTATAGTCTGTGAGGTCCACATCTCCCGCGGCTGGGGCGTATTTTGTGAGGTTCTCGATTTCAGTTTTTGTGTCGCGCCCTGGTGCTTGTTCCCACAGCTGGCCGCTGTCTCCGACAAGACCAGCGGACAACCCCTCTGCAAGCGTCCGATGGTGCGCAATCCAGTTTTCCAGCGGCTGCGGTCCTTGGGGCCATCGATCAAAGACCTTGGCATTGATCCAATCCACCCACGGGCGATAATGATCTTTTGTTTCAGCCCATTGCAAAAGAGTTTGCGCCGTGAGGAAGGCCGGACCGTCGCGGCGCAGATAAAGCTCGAGTTCGCGGGTGTTGCGCAGATGTTGGCCGCGGTCTGCACCAGAATGCGCAAGCGGGTGTTTCAATAAGACCAATAGGGTCTCGGAGGTGAGTTGCGGCTGCGCCAGATCCAACACATGCAACAAAAACCGCCCGGGCGCGGTGAGGCTCAAGGGAATTCCCGCGCTGTCATCTGGGGTGATGTTCCATGCGGCCAGCGCTGTTGCTATTCGCCGGGTCAAATTACGGTCCGGGCTTATCACCGCAGCGGTCTGCCCCAATTCGGCGGCCTGGCGCAGCCGCAGCGCAATGGCCTTGGCCTCTACCCTCTGGTTTGGCGCTTCCAGCCAGGTGATATCTTGGGTGGCTTGGTCAAGCTCCGTCAGATACGGCCCCTCTTGCCGCCAGTGAAACGTCACCGGCGCTGGGCGCAAGGCTAGGGATACGAGCCGATTGCGTGCGGCCGCCTTGGGAGCAGACTCGATCCAGGGAATGACCTGTTCGGATGTGAGATCTAGGGCTCCGAGCAGGCGCGAAAATCGATATTGTGGATGGTCTTCGCTGGTTTTCGGATCAGACAGCTGGGCCCAAACCCGGCGCGGCATGTCGAAATCAAATCCAGGTAAAATCACCGCGCCCTGCGGCAATCCGGCCACCGCTTTCATCAGATGAAACGTCGTGCCGCGGGACCCGGTGGAGCCCGCCACTAAGATCGGATGATCTGGCGGGCTTTCTTGCCAGCGTTGCGTGAGGGCAAAAACGCTGGCCCGCTGGCGGGCTTCCTTATCTGGGGCTTCGCCGCCCTCGAAATAGCGTTGTACGATGGTGATAAATTGCAAAGCGCGTTCCCAGTGCCCTGAGAAGTCCGAAATATCGAGGCCTTCAATGACATCGGGCGCGATGCCCTCCCCTTGCATTTCATCCATCAAATCCGCCAGGCTATTGGCCAAATCAAAGACTGCGCTTGCGGGTGCCAGCCCTTCAACGCGTTGGATCAATTTGCGTACCAGCTGTGCAATTTCCAACCTGCGTTTCAGGGTTGGAACTGGCATGGGTAGATCGCTCAGAAGTGGGTCATGTGCCAAATCTGTGACCAAATGAAACTTGGGCATTAGGCGCGCTGGGCCTTGCAAAAACAATTCGGCCAACCGCCGCTGCATGCGTTGCGTGTTGACATAGACCTCAACCCGCGCCCACTGCTCGGGGGCGGCCCCTTGCAGCCGGGTGGTCAACCCTTCAAGCAATGTTTCTGGGAAGGCTTGACCTGAATAGGTGCCAAAAACGCGAAAGCCTGGCTGATCCTCAAACATGGTTTGCACCCAACAACTTCTCGCCGAGGGCAATATTCTCAGGTGTGCCGACGTCGCACCACTGCCCCGGATAGAGGCACGCGCGCAGGGTATTTTTGGCCATTAACTCATCCCAAATGATATTGAGCGAAAATCGTGTTTCACGAATATGCTGGACTGTGTCCAGTCGAATAATCTGAACACCAAGATAGACCAAATTCCCGCCACGGATAACCTGACCATCTTGCGACATGGAGAAATCTCCTGGCGCCGAGCGACCGGTGACCTGGCTTACGGGTGCGCAGAGGAGCAATGCATCGCAGGGGTCTTGCCAATATTGAGAGAGATAGGAAAAGGGATTGGGGCCCGACCAAATGGCGTCGCTGTTGCTGGTAAAAACCGTAGGTCCATCAAAGACGCTGCTGGCATTTTTCAGCCCGCCGCCGGTGTCGAGGATATTGGGTTCATGGAGAAGCTGAACCGGGCGGTTTTCCAAATGCCTCGCGATTTTATCGCCAAGGTAATGGGTGTTGACCACGGTTTTGGTGATTCCCCCCGCCTCCGCGAGCGTTAATGTCCGATCAAGCAGGCTTATTCCAGCCACAGGGATCAGCGGCTTTGGAAGACGAGAGGTAAGTGGCTGCATGCGACTGCCAAAACCGGCAGCAAATAGCATCATCTCATGGGGCGGCTGGCGCATTTTGCTCTCAATTCTGATTGTCGTTTTGGTGTGGGTTCGGGAAGGGATTGGCAGATGCGGAACAGGTCGGACAGATGCGGATGGGATAAATCGCGCCAAAGGTTGTTCCAAACATGCGGCATCAATTTAAGGTATCCGGGTTTGCCATCTCTGAGGCACAGCCGGGCAAACAGGGCCAGGACTCTGAGGTTGCGCTGGGCGCTGAGCGTGGACAATGCGCGGTAAAAATCATCGCTGCCTGCGTATGTTTCAGCCAAGCCATCCTTGAGCCGCCGTTCAACATCGGGATTTAAACTGCGGCGGGCATCATGGATGAGCGACGCGGCGTCATACAGCGGGTGGCCGAGCTGGGCGTCTTGAAAGTCCAGCAACCCAATTTGAGCCAGTCCGGATTTTTCGGGTCGATAGACGACATTTTGCGCATGGTAATCCCGCAAGACCAGAACAGGATGTGTCCAATCGAGGCTGTCCAATTGCTTGAGCAGCGCGTCTGTAATGGCCGCCGCAAGGTCGGGGTCGCAATACCAAGGGAGGGTGATCTCAGCGGCACGCGCCATCTCTTGCGGAAAATAGGATCCGACATTCACGGGCGGCGGCGTTTGGTGCAATTGATCCAGAGCTTCGAGGCACAGCTTGTAGAGCGGATATTCGAGCCTTGGGGTTGTGTTGGCGACATCGAACAGCAGTTGATCGCCGAAATCCTCAAGGAGGATCAACCCTAGATCGTGGTTCACGCCATAAATCTCAGGGGCGGATAGGTCACAGCTTTTCAAATGCGCGGCAATATTTACAAAGGGCTGGACGTTCTCTCCCCGGGCCGGGTCGGCATCCATTAATATGGCTGGGCCCTTTTCTGGGTGGATCAGGCGGTCATATTTTCGATTTCCAGCATCTCCGGCCAAGGGCAGGCGCTGCGCTATGTCCCAACCGGCGGCTTCTAGGAAGGCATGAATATCGGCGCTGCGGCTCATGGCGACCCCTCCGCCTCGGCGGCCTTACGCTGCCCGGCAAGAGGTCGCGCGGTCGAGCCGCTGTGGGTGACTTTGGGTTGGGAGGGCAGGGGCGGGGCGTGCATGGGTTTACAATACGGTGGGCACCCGATGCTGCAAGCGAAAATTAGGCCACGGATTGCTGATGCGTGGCGATTGCCGCCTCTGGGCTTGGGCCAAGTTCAATCAGCGTATGACGATTGGCCAGCGGTGTACATTGTAGGGCATATGGCCGACCCTCTTTTGACGTCAAAACGTCATTCCAACGCTGCCGATCACCCCGACCCAAGACCGTTCCGCGCATTTTTCCCAGGCGCCATGTGGCAGCATCTGCTTTTGCCAAAGTGGAAGGCACCCCGACAGGGATTTTTCCACGGTGCTCTTCTGCGCAATTTCGGGCCAGATGGATTGAAATGCAGGGTTTGAGCGCACATAGGCACCAAGCCCATCAAAAATCACATGCGGAGCGGTGACCGCATTGAGTGCGTTTTGTAAAAGGCAGAGCTCTGAACGGGCTTCGCGGGCGTGGGCGGTTTCGGCGCTGCTATCTTCGAGCAAAAACGCAATTGCCCCGTCCGGATGTGGCTTTCCCGTAACGCGATAGGTAACCCCGTCTCTTGGTTCCCAGATGTCATGATAGCTGCCTTTTTCAGCGGCGGATTCGAGCCTGGCCAGCCGGTCGCGCCAATCGTTGTAATCCTTGGGTTCGGGCAAAAATACTTTGCCGCGGAGGGTATCTAGGAACGTGGGTAAATCGGGCTTTGAGCTGAGCGCCTCAAAGTCCAACCCGGTGATATCCAAAAGCGCGGGATTAAAGTGGATGAGCGCGCGCTTGCGGTCAAAAATGGCCAGGCCCGTTGAGAGCTGGGCAAAGGTCTTAGACATGGTTTGTATGAATTCACGACGCGACGCCTCAGCGCGGACCTCACCATCGACAGGGCTGGAAAACCAGAGGGTTTCATGATCCTGCACTTTGGCCGTGATATCGTACCAACAGATGCGCCCAGCGCCGCTGTGCGCTTGTATCCGCCCATTGGTTTGACCGATTGAGAGCCAATGTTTGCATGTGGCAACAAAATCCGATTCGCTGGTCTTAAATGCGTTATTGCCCCATGTAACTTGCCGATCATGGCTGGTCATCCAGATGGGATGCGGGTGCAGTTCAGCAGCTGCATCTGGCCCGTCGTCATCTGACTCCCCTCTGGGCCGGGTGTTACCCCGCGCGGTGTGATGGGCGCGCGTGGCCAGCGCTGCACCGTGCAGGTTTTTGCGCAGCAACGCATAGCCTGATGAGGTGGCAATAAGCGTTGCCAGAAACACTAAGCCCGAGATCAGCAAATTTTGTTCTACGATTCCCAACACAGCATTACCCTTTCGGGCGCAGTGTTGCGCAAGTGTCTTAATGCCTAATTAATCGCTCAGCCAATTTTTATCTGTTGGTTTTCACCGAAAGGCTCATCTTTGGCTTCCAGCTTGTGGCGCGGCCAAATGCTGGTCACGACGGCACCGCGAAGGGGATCTTTCCCCGTACCATTGAAAAACTCCAACTGGGCGCCGGATCTTTCGAGCAGGGTTTTCGCGATAAACAATCCCAGCCCCATGCCGTCGTATCCCGGGCGGGCGCCATGGGTGGAGGATCGATTGCGGCGCCGGACAAAGGGGTCGCCGATGCGATTGATGACTTGTGGCGCATAGCCGCGCCCATCGTCAGAAATTTTCACGGCCAAAGTGTCTTTGCTCCAGCGGATATCCACCCGCACTTCGGATTGCGAAAAGTCCACCGCGTTTTGAATTAAATTGCGCAGGCCGTGGATCACCTCGGGTTTGCGAAAGGTAAGCGGTTGATCAGGGTCGGCCTCAAGATTGTCTTCAAAAGCGAAGGTAACGGTCTTGCCACGGTCCAGGTGCGGTTCCGCAGCCTCTCGAACAAGAGCGGACCACAGCGTGGTGCGCAGATGCAGGTCTTCTTTTCCTGCGCGCCCCATGGATCGGAGAATCGCGCCGCATCGTTCGGCCTGTTCGCGGATAAGCTGGGCGTCGGCATGCAGGGGCTCTATATCTTTCAGCTCTTCCATCAGCTCTGCGCTGACCAATTTTATCGTGGCAAGCGGCGTGCCCAATTCATGGGCTGTGGCTGCCACAACGCCGCCCAGGTCGGTGAGCTTTTGCTCCCGCGCCAGGGCCATTTGCGTGGCCAATAGCGCCTCTGACATGGAGGTCATTTCGGTGGTCACCCGCCGGGTGTAGATCGAGATAAAGATGATGCCTGTGACAATAGCCACCCAAAATCCGAACACAAAAACCAAGGGCATCTCAAGCAGCCCCCCCTCCGCTGTGCGCAGGGGGAGGTGAACCAACGCAACGGTGGTGGTCATGACCACCGCGCAAAAGGCCAAAAGAAGCGTTGAACGGGTGGGAAGCACGGTGGCTGCGATTGTGACGGGGGCCAGAATGAGCAGGGCAAAGGGATTGTTGAGCCCGCCGGTGAACGCCAAAAGCAAGGACAGTTGCAGCGTGTCAAATAGCAAGGTTAACACGGTTTCCAATTCGGACAGGCGGCGATTGTCGGGGAAGATGAGGACCGCAAAAATATTGGCAATGATCGACAGGCCAATGACCGCAGAGCAGGGGCCAAGGGCCAAGGAGAGGCCATAAAGCTCTTGGCCAAGGGCCAGCGCCAATATTTGCCCGGTGATCGCCACCCAACGCACGGTCACCAGTGTGCGCAGGCGCATCCAATTGCTGCGGGCATTTTGGTCAATATAGCCAATTCTGGACTGTGACATTTTATGTTCCTGTGACGATCTGAGGCTGCACATTCATAAGATATGTCATAGGAGTATCTTAGAAACGATAAGGGGGCCATGATGTCAGTGACGAAATTTGCAGCCTTTTCTGGTGCCGCGGTGGTTGTGACGCTGGCGGTCACGTTTGCCATTACCCAGATCATGGCGCCGGGACAGCGATTTGAAGATTGCATTGAAGGCTCTGTTGCGGGTGGCAATATTGGTGGGCCCTTCGAGCTCATCGATCACAGGGGGCAAATGGTGACGGATGCTCAGGTGTTAGATCACCCCGCTTTGGTTTACTTTGGCTATACCTTTTGCCCGGATGTCTGCCCTATGGATGTGGCACGCAATGCGGTTGCGGTGGAGATTTTGGCCGATGCGGGTTTTAAGGTGAAACCGGTGTTCATTACTATTGATCCGGCGCGGGATACGGTCGAATATCTGGCGGATTTTGTTGCCAACACGCATCCCGAAATGGTGGGTCTGACCGGCACAGCAGAGCAAATAGCGAAAGCAGCCCGGGCTTATAAAGTTTATTATCGCAAACAATCGAGCGAAGATGAAGAATATTACCTTATGGATCACTCAAGTTTTTCTTATCTTATGCTTCCAGATGTTGGCTTTGTAGACTTTTTGCGAAGCGATCTTCCTTCAGAGGTGGTTGCGGATCGTGTGGCCTGTGTATTGAGGGCCTCTTGATACTGGCCATATTCGAACCATCTTATTAACTTAGAGAAAATCGGAAGGATCAGATCATGGCAAATGAGCCGCTGGACATCGGTGAAGATAAATCTTTGCTTTTGGTTGATGATGATGAGCCGTTTCTAAAGCGCCTGGCGAAAGCGATGGAAAAACGTGGATTTTCGGTTGAGCAAGCTGGATCAGTCGCTGCGGGTCGGGCGATTGCGACGGCGCGCCCTCCGGCCTTTGCGGTTGTCGATTTGCGACTGGAAGATGGCAACGGTTTGGATGTTGTGGAAGTGCTGCGCGCGAAACGTCCCGATTGCCGTGTTGTGGTGCTGACGGGTTATGGGGCGATTGCTACAGCGGTTGCGGCCGTAAAGATTGGTGCGACAGATTATCTGTCTAAACCCGCCGATGCCAAGGATATCACAAATGCCCTTCTGGCCACAGGGGATGAATTGCCGCCGCCCCCGGAGAACCCAATGTCTGCGGATCGCGTGCGCTGGGAGCATATTCAGCGGGTGTTTGAGCTTTGTGACCGCAACGTCAGCGAAACGGCGCGGCGCCTGTCCATGCATCGTAGAACGTTGCAGCGTATTCTGGCCAAACGCAGCCCGCGCTAATGGTGCGGTGGATCGCCTTTGACATATAATCTCTAGGCCACAAACAGCCCGGCGGTGAAAGCCGGGCTGGATTTGAGGATCAATGTATTAGTAGCGGTAATGCTCTGGCTTGAACGGGCCTTCGGAGCTCACGCCGATATAGGCAGCTTGCTCGTCATTGAGTTTCGACAATTTCACGCCAATGCGATCCAGGTGCAGACGGGCGACCTTTTCGTCCAGATGTTTGGGCAGGATGTAGACGTCGTTTTTATAGGTATCGCCTTTGCTCCAGAGCTCAATCTGTGCCAGAACTTGGTTTGTGAAAGAGGCGGACATCACAAAGGAGGGGTGGCCCGTGGCATTGCCCAGGTTCAACAGACGACCTTCCGAAAGCAGGATCAAACGATTGCCATTTGGCATTTCGATCATATCAACCTGCTCTTTGATATTGGTCCATTTGTGGTTCCGAAGGCTGGCGACTTGAATTTCATTGTCGAAGTGACCGATGTTGCCAACGATCGCCATGTCTTTCATGTCACGCATATGTTCGATGCGGATCACATCTTTGTTGCCTGTTGTGGTGATGAAGATATCTGCGCTGGATACAACATCTTCTAAGAGCACAACCTCAAAGCCATCCATAGCCGCCTGCAAGGCACAGATGGGGTCAACTTCCGTGACCTTCACCCGCGCACCGGCACCGCGCAGAGAGGCCGCAGAGCCTTTGCCCACATCGCCATAGCCCAAAACCACGGCCACTTTACCAGCCATCATCGTATCGGTGGCGCGGCGGATGCCGTCGACCAGAGATTCTTTACAGCCGTATTTATTGTCGAATTTCGACTTGGTCACTGAATCATTCACATTGATGGCCGGGAAGGGCAGCTGGCCTTGCTTGACCAATTCATACAAGCGGTGCACGCCTGTGGTGGTTTCTTCAGAAACACCTTGGATTGCGGCGCGAGTTTTTGTGAACCAACCCGGCGTTTCGGCCATGCGTTTTTTGATCTGTGCGAAGATGGCCGCCTCCTCTTCGGATTTTGGAATGGCGATAAGATCGGTTTCCCCTTCCTCCACCCGTGCACCCAAAAGCACATAGAGCGTCGCATCGCCGCCATCATCAAGAATCATGTTTGCGCCCTCTGGGAACATGAAAGACCGGTCGAGATAATCCCAATGCTCTTCCAAAGACTGGCCTTTGATCGCAAACACTGGCGTGCCACCCGCTGCGATTGCCGCGGCGGCGTGATCCTGAGTGGAGAAAATGTTGCAAGAGGCCCAGCGCACATCCGCGCCAAGCTCTACCAGTGTCTCAATCAGGACTGCCGTTTGGATGGTCATATGCAATGAGCCAACAATGCGCGCGCCTTTCAAAGGCTTGGCGGCCCCATATTCTTTCCGCAAGGCCATGAGTCCTGGCATTTCGGTTTCGGCAATATCCAATTCCTTACGACCAAATGCAGCCAGGGAGATGTCTTTTACGATATAGTCATGTGCCATTTAGCGGTCCTCATGGGGTTTTAATGTCGAAGGGCTTCAAGATTTGTGCCGACATAACATTGCTTTGCCCTCTCGACAATAGGGCAGGGCGCAAGATAACTTACGCGGAAAAAGGGCAAGTACTGATGAAACAACCCCGCGCATGGCAAAGGATGCTATCTGGCCGTAGGCTGGATTTGCTGGATCCGACACCTGTCGATATTGAGGTGGAAGATATTGCGCATGGACTGGCTTTTGTTGCGCGATGGAACGGCCAAACCGTTGGAAATTTTGCCTATTCGGTGGCAGAACATTCTTTATTGGTTGAACAGATATTTTTGCGCCTGCATCCAAAGGCCCTGCCAGCGCAGCGGTTGACCGCCCTTTTGCATGATGCGCCAGAATATGTCATCGGAGATATGATCTCTCCGGTAAAGGCTTCGGTTGGACCAGGATACGAGGATCTCGACAAACGATTAACCGCCGCTATCCATATCCGTTTTGGTCTGCCGGCGGTTACGGCCCCCACACTGAAAAAGCAGATAAAAAAGGCAGATAAGATTAGCGCATGGTTGGAAGCCACGCAGCTGGCCGGGTTTTCACGGGCGGAAGCGGATCGGCTGTTTGGCAAGGTGGACGCCAATCTTGCCGGCAGCCTAACCCTCCATCTGCGCCCCCCCCTTGAGGTGCGACAAGACTTTACGGCGAAACACGCAGAGCTTCTGGCGCAGATGTGAACGCCGGCTTTCACTGCGCGGCAGGGATCAAAAAAGGCCTCCCCCTTATGGGAAGGCCCTTCTCGTCGCGCGTTTACACAGCCGGTTTAGGAATTTGGAAAGTAGTCCTCGCAAACGCCTTCGCGGTAAACATCTGCGGTGCAGCAGTGCAGCCCGCCGCCAAAGGCATAGGCATCGCGTAGGTCGACTTCGACCACTTCCATGCCCAGCTTGTCCATTTGTTCTGCCTGATAGACTTCAGACTTTTCCACACAAACGGTTTTAGGATCGAGCACGAGAACATTCATGCTCAGCCATGTGGAAGAGTAGCACAATGGTGGCGGGGCGTTGTGGGCTGGTTGGGCAGAATCGACAATTTGCCAATCGTTCTTTTGAAACATTTCGCGTTGTTCATCGGGCAAGCGGCGTTGTGGGTTGTTCAAGATGAGCCCGGGGCGCAGGGGGGTAAATGTTGCGTCGATGTGAATGGGATAGGGGTCACCTGGGAAGTTCACCGCATGCACCCGATGGTCTGGGAAGTGGCGGCGGAGCCATTCGATTCCCTTGAGGTTGGTGGTGAACCCATGCTGAACGACCAAATCTCGGCCAAACCGCAGAACATCCGCGGCATCGAACAGGGGCTCTTCCTCAGTGGTGACGAAGAATTTTTCCGCCGTCCATTTCAACCGCTTCTCCACACCAATCTTTTCAGAGAGGTAATCGGGATGGTAATCCGCATCGGTCAACCGCGGTTTGGGTGCGGATTCATGGCGAAATTTTGGGTCCTCTTCAAAATATTTTTGCATCAACGGGCGGTAGTTCAAATATTCAAACCAGCGACAGCGATAAGACATGGTTGCTTCAAGCATCTCAGAGCCGACGGTCAGCAAGACATCGCGCGGCGGCATGCAGCCAAATTGGCTTTGCGCCGAGAAATCTGGAGTTTGCACCGGCAGGGAGTGATCAATTGACGTGGGGCGGTCCACGCGAATGCCGCGTTTTTCCAATAGGCTGGCGAAATTATCGAGCAACTCATTGGCGCGATCAATCGTTTCTTGGGGCCGGCGACCCCATTGGCCGCGCATATCGCTATCTTCTGGTACTTTCGCATCCAGAGCGGGCTCTTCTGCTGGAATATGGCAATCATCTGCCCGGCCAACGATGACATGGCGCAGCGGGTCCCATTCATTCCAACTATTAACAATTGTTTTACCAGTGTCGCGCATTTTCAGGCTCCCGATTGAGTGGCGGTGTGAATTCTTAAATTGCAGATAAATCGTTTTTTGGGCAGTGGCTATATCAAAGCGAAGGGCGAAGGGTGACGCGCGACCTTTCGGCGCCTATATTGACAGCAGGGCTCTGGAGGGGCAGGCAGGCGACACAGCCGCGTCAAGCACAAGGGATCACGATGACGAATCATGTATATAAAGGCGATTTGCCGGATGGGTTGGAACTGGGTCCAATTGTGGCCATTGATTGTGAGACCATGGGCTTGAACCCCAAGCGCGACCGCCTCTGCGTGGTGCAGCTGTCCAGCGGTGATGGACATGCGCATCTGGTGCAGGTCGCCAAGGGGCAAACTGCCGCTCCCAACCTATGCCGGATGCTAGAAGATTCTAATGTGCTGAAAATATTTCACTTTGGTCGGTTTGACATCGCAGCCATGAAGGAGGCATTTGGGGCTTTAGCTGCGCCTGTTTATTGCACCAAGATTGCCAGTCGCATGACCCGAACCTATACGGATCGGCATGGGTTGAAAAACCTGCTGCAAGAATTGCTCTCTTTGGATATTTCCAAACAGCAGCAATCTTCCGATTGGGGCGCAGAGCATTTGTCTCAGGCGCAGGTGGAATATGCGGCGTCTGATGTGCTACATTTGCACGCATTGCGTGAGCGCCTGAACCAGATGCTGATCCGTGAGGGGCGCATGGAACTGGCGCAATCGTGTTTCGACTTCTTACCCACGCGGGCTGAGCTTGATCTTGCAGGCTGGCCAGACAGCGATATTTTTGCCCATTCTTAGACTGGGATTTGATCACTGAGAGGCGCAATGCATTTTTCCTTCGACGACGGATATTCGGCGTTTGTGGCATGGCTTAAAACCCTGCTGCCCATTGTCGCGCTTAGCCTTTTGTCGACGATTTTTCTGTTCTCTGGAAAAGTGGATGTGACCCAATCCCTGCCCTATGCCGAACATAACGTCGCTGAAATTATCCGAGAACAGCGCATCACACAGCCCTATTTCACGGGTATTGCCAGCAATGGCACTGAAATCGCCCTATCTGCGGCCTATGCCTCACCGCAGGTTGAAAACGCTCATATTCTTGAGATCACCGATTTGTCCGTTGTGCTTCGATCCACCAGCGATCAGATGGTTCAAGTGACAGCAGGACGCGGCGCGCTGGACTCGGCAACGCAAACAGCGCAAATATCGAAGAATGTTCACATTGCGGCGCTGCCGGATTTTTGGGTCACAACGGAGGCCTTAGAAATGAATCTCAAACAGGGCGTGGCATCGGCCAATGGCGGATTTCAGGGGGTCACAGCCTTGGGTGCAATCACTGCGGGAGAAATGCATTTGCAAATGACCGCCGACGACCAGCAAATTGTTTTCCTAAATGACGTGCGGCTGGTATACTCCCCGAAACTTAGTGATTGAGGTTATCCGTGCGCCCCATTGTTCTGCTTATTTCAGTTCTGTTGTCGACGATGTGCGGCGCCTTGGCGCTTTCGGCGCAAACCACTTTGGCA
This sequence comes from Planktomarina sp., assembly GCA_016780825.1. Classification (GTDB taxonomy): domain Bacteria; phylum Pseudomonadota; class Alphaproteobacteria; order Rhodobacterales; family Rhodobacteraceae; genus Planktomarina. The sequence continues at coordinate 82,490 of JADHLF010000005.1, forward strand.
CTGGACGGGTTTCAAAGTGATCCTGAAGCCTCTGTTGAGGTGCTGGCCGATAGGCTCACCGTCAGTCAAACGGATGGTGCTGCGCGGTTTGAGGGCAATGTGGTGATTGCACAGGGGGACATGCGACTCTCCGCCGATTTGGTGGATGTCACCTATCTGGAGACCGGCGGGATTGGCCGGTTGTCGGCCAGCGGAGATGTCCTTTTGGTGTCATCGACAGAGTCAGCACAAGCGGATAGCGCGGAGTATGATTTGACGGCGCGCCAATTGCGGATGCGCGGCAATGTTTTGCTCAATCAGGGCTCGATAAGCCTGTCTGCTGATCTTCTGACAATTGATCTTGATACTGGGGGCGCGGTGATGGAAGGCCGGGTGCGTACCGTGTTGCCCAGTGGATCCAAATAATGGCGGATCCTCGGTTTGAAGTATCGGATGGAGAGGGTGGCCTCAAGATCGAGTCGCTCCGCAAGAGCTACCGCAAACGCTTGGTCATCAGCGATGTGAGTATGCATTTGCACCGCGGAGAAGTCGTGGCGCTTCTGGGGCCAAATGGCTCGGGCAAAACCACCTGCTTTTATTCCATCGCTGGGCTGGTCACGCCGGAAGGGGGGCGGGTGAGTATTGATGGCCGCGATGTCACCCGCTTGCCAATGTATCGGCGGGCCCGGCTCGGCATCGGGTATTTGCCGCAAGAAATGTCCATTTTTCGCGGCATGAATGTGGAAGATAACATTCTTGCAGTGCTGGAATTGAGCCTGAAAGACCGGGATCGACGGTTTGAGCGCTTGGAAGAATTGCTTAATGAATTTTCAATTGAACATTTGCGCCGCTCTCCAGCGCTTGCCCTCTCTGGTGGCCAGCGTCGGCGGGTTGAGATTGCGAGATGCTTGGCGGCAAATCCAAAGTATTTGCTCCTAGATGAACCCTTCGCTGGGGTGGATCCAATCGCGGTTGGGGAAATTCGCAACCTGGTGTCAGATTTGAAAAAGCGCGGTCTTGGGGTGCTGATCACAGATCATAATGTCCGAGAAACGCTCGAAATCGTCGACCGTGCCTATATTTTGCATGACGGTATGGTTCTGCGCAGCGGCTCCGCGCAAGAGATTGTTGAGGACGAAAATGTTCGGCGTGTGTACCTGGGCGAGAATTTCAGATTGAGCTAATTTTCAATTTTGAGTTGACAATTGCCACAGATATTTGGCCAAATAGGGTCATGACATGTTGTCATAATATTCAGTCCATTCAAACAAACTGCACCCCGCAGCTTGCGACCGTTTATGGGATCGTGAGGCGTGATTGATGTGGCCCATCGCGCCCTGAGCTGGTCATTTTGAGGCTGATAAAAGGAGACGAAATGCAATATCAAATTTCCGGAAAACAAATCGACATCGGCGCGGCACTTCAGACGCATGTGAAATCCGTGGTGGATGCCATCGCTTCAAAATATGCAGAGCGACCAACCGATGCTTCGGTAATATTCTCGCGCAGCTCGAATGAATTTGTCTGCGAGGTGAGTGTTCATTTGTCGACCGGGTTAACGGCCCAAGCCAAGGCGCATGATCATGAAATTTATGCCGCTTTTGACGCCGCTGCTGAAAAATTAGAGAAACAATTGCGCAGATATAAGCGCAGATTGAAAGATCACCACAAAGAACGCGCGCAGCCCGTTGAATTCTCGGGAGCATCCTCGTATATCCTCGCCCAACAGGACGATTCGACCGATAACGAACCGGAGAGTTTGCAACCTTTGATTGTGGCGGAGATGGAGCAAAAAATCCAATCTCTGTCTGTAGGAGAGGCAGTGATGCAAATGGAACTCGCGGGGGCGCCGGTCCTTGTCTTTAAAAATGAACGTCATAATGGAGTAAATGTTGTATACCGCCGTGACGATGGCAATATTGGATGGGTCGACCCGGCCTAAGCCAACATACAACTAGGATTGTAAATGGATCTACTTGAAATCATTCATCCCGATGCTGTGCGCAGCGCGCAATCTGTGGGCAGCAAAAAACGCCTGTTCCAAGACCTGTCCGCTATGGCGGCGCAGGTCTATGGTATGGATTGTGATGGTGTGGTTGAAGCGCTCTTGGAGCGTGAAAACTTGGGTCCAACAGGTGTGGGGCGCGGTGTCGCCCTGCCCCATGCACGTCTTGAAAACCTCGATCGCATAGTGGGCTGTTTCATCAAACTTGAGCGTCCGATTGATTTTGATGCGGTTGATCGTCAGCCGGTTGATCTGGTGTTTGCACTTTTTGCGCCGTTGAATAGCGGCGTCGAGCATCTGAAGGCATTGGCTCTTGTCTCGCGGACACTGCGCGATGCTGATGTGTGCATGAAACTGCGCAACAATGAGAGCGCAAGTACCTTGCTCGCAATATTGCAGGAAGGCCCGAACTCAGTCGCGGCCTAAAACTCTAACGGTTTAAATCCAAAATTGGTATAATCCGCAGCGTAGGCCTCGCGGGCTAAAGACTCGAGCTCCATATCGTAGATTTCCGAGAGCGCCGGGCCCTGCGGGCGCGGTGCGGGTGGCGGGGCCTGCCAGCTCAGCCCAGCATGATGGGCCAGCAGTTTCAAATCTTCCTCCAGAGTTTCTGCGCGCGCGATCATATGTGGCGCTGCAAATTTGCAAAAGCCCTAGATAATTTGCGATTGACTGGCCCAGGCCCCGTCAACCCGCAAGGCGGTTTGGCCGGCTAAGTTGAACTTCAGAAAATTTAGGAATTCGCCAAAGCATATGCGCATTTGCGCGGTTGAAAGCGGCGGATCATCTGGATGCTCGGGCAGGGCGAGATTATGCACCCGGCGCAGCCCTCGGCGCAATTCTGCATAGCGGTCGTCTTTAATCGGCAAGATATGTCGGCAAAATACCTCATAGGCGCGCGCAACAGGGTGGTGCACCACTGTGAAACTGCGATGATTAGGATGGGTGTTTTTCCAACGACGCAGGGGTCTTTGGCCAAAATTGCGCCGCAGCTCCTTTGGGTCTGTTTGATCCATTGCTGCCAGCCAGCTTTCGATTTGCAGGTCCGGCCAAGAGGAAATCGGCATGAATAGCAGCGGAGACTTTGGCGCAGCGACATACTGCGGGATGGCGGCGCCGCGCATGGGCTCAAAGTTGGGCGTCCGCGCCAAATCGAACCAATCGATTGATGACACCGCCGCTTCAAGCTCCTCAAAATTGCTAACCTTTTCGGCGATCGGCCGAGGGTTTTGCCGTTTGAGCTTTTTCGAAAGGCGGTCCAATTGTGCGTGTGAGCCCAAAAAGCGCGCGATGCCATTCATGACATCCAAATCGACCAAATCTTCATAGCGGACATAAAATGCGGATTGGCCGCTGACGTGTAGGCTGCGCTGCACTTCAATCTGGAAATTCTGCATTTCGGTCAAGTAATCCTCGAATTGCTCCAAACTGAACTCGACCTGTGCTGTTTTGAGGAGCGTTGTATTGGTGAGCTTCCATTGGCCCGTCGCCACAGCAATTTTCCAAGAGATAAAACTGTCGAGCGGATTGCGGGTAAGAATGATCTTGGCGCATTTTGGGTCATTTAATATAACATCAAAGATGCGCGCATCATGGTTGTGAAAATAGCGAAAACCAGCAATTTTATCTTCACAATTTTTGATTTTTTCCAGCAAAGCAAAGGGATTCTCGTTGCGCTGGGCTTCGGTTACACCCAAAAGAGAGTCGACTTCGGGATACCCTAGGAAGGATGGATTGAAGGCCTCGCCATGGCAGATGACATCCGCAAGCCCGTTAATATTATCTTCCAAAAAATTGGAACCGGTGCGCATTTCGGCGAAAATAACGAAATAATCAAACTGCTTTGTCATATCAATTCACTATGTAGGGCCTTGGGCGCGCCTCGCGGGGCCTCGGCGCGCTGTCGTCCTCTTTGTAGTCTCCCACAGGCTTTTGGTAGAGACCTTGGTTTTTTAGCTGGTCTAAGAAGGCACCAAAACCGGTTAAATCCACAAGATTTGGCATTGAGCGCATCGATTGCCCTGCACCCGGTTGCACCAAATCAAGTGCCGCGCGCATATTGTCCACTCGGTCAGTGAGGAAATCGGCCAAGGTCCAAATTTTCACCTGTGCTTTTGACGTATTGTCTTCAAAGGCTTTGAGATGCAGGCGTTCAATTTTTTGCGTTTCGGAAATGTCCTCACGCATTTCTGAAAGATCTGCGCCAGAGTGGAAATATCTTAAAAGCCAAGCTCCAGAAATTGCCACGATGGTGGCGTGTGGATCATTGATAAAGGAGAGATAGGCCTTGGGGGTGTCAAAGGGGCCATAGTGGAAGGATTGATGCATGCCACGGCTGTTCCACATCAAATTGCGCAAAAAGCATCCGCAATTATAATCTCTGATTTGGGCGCTGTCCGTCATCGCGCCCTTGTAGACTGTGGCATTATTTGCAAATTCAACCCGGCTGGGTGCGAATAGGTGACCATGGGCGGTGGTGTCCAGGGCTTGGCCAAGCCAGGGTTGAAATCCTTCAAACAGATCAGAAAAGCCGACAAACACCGCATAATGCCCCGCGGTCTGGCTTCTGACAGCTCTCGGAGATGGGTAGCGGCTTTGCATGGCCAACCCTTGCCGACCCTTTAAGCGTCTTTCGGAGGCCTTGGCCAAAAGGCGGTTGATTTTATTTGGGCGGGGCTCCGAGGTGTTCGGCGGGTCATTGGATGGGCGCAAGAACGTATCAAAGAGCGTGTCTGCCCCGGGCCAAATTTTACGGGCCACAAAGCAATTCGAGCGTTGCAGCAGACGGAGATGGTCATCGTAAAAGACATGTGGCCGGCCGCGGTAGTCAAATTTTGTCAGCGTCAGCGAGCGACTTTCTAGGTGTCGCGCAAAGTGGCGCGACAGGGTTTGAAAATAGGTTTCATCCGGGATCCAGCTGCGACGAAAAAAGCGATCGGTCACTTTACGGTTTGGATTGTTCAGAATCTGGGTCAAAGTCTCACGGGTTAGACACCACCACTGCGACCCGATATGCGGCATCAGCCCGTTTGGCATTTTGCGCTTCACTTTCAGCCGGCGCTGAAGATTGACATAGGCATCAAACAGGAGACGATGCTTGCGCCAGGAGAAGGGAAACCTCAGGGTAAATCGCTCAATCTCCAGCCCATCAATAGCCCAGGTGGCCTCCGCTGTGGATACGCTTTCTATGAAATCTGTGTCGGGGTGCTGGTCTAAATAGGCAGTCAAATCTTTAACGGGTCGCAGCGGCATACAGGCGCCTGACGCAAGATAGACATGACGTATGTTGGGATAACTCTCTAAAAGGATCTCGCTGGAGCTTAAAGTCGCGGCCACCAATCCCCACATGCCCCATTCGCAGCGATGGCGGGTCGAGAATTTCACGTTGGGTTCATTCTTGAAAGCGGTGACAAAGGACTTGAACGGCCCATCTGGCACGGTGCGATCCACATGGATCACAACAGGGCAGCCACCCGCCACCCAATGCCGGGCAAGCTGTTCCGCACGGTGCAAATTCTCATGCACCAACATAATAACACCGACGGTCACGCCCAGCTCCCTTTAGACATTAAGCCCAAAACCTCCAGTTGTCGCCAATTGATGTATTCTTCGGACCAAGGGCACCATAAATGTTCTTTTGAATTCAATTTTTTGTTGTACCTTTGGTATTCACGCCCATCTGCATAATGTTGATTGCGGCGAAGTTCTTCATCGGCCTTATCGGATAATGTATTTAAAAATTTTGCGTGCAATAACATGCCGGAGGGTTTTTCTCCACCCGCGCTTTCGTAAACGCGGTTCAATCCTCGCGGTAAAATTAAATGGGTTGAGCTTACATAAACATAGGATTTATTCCATTTCACCAATGGCACCTTGTTGAGTGCCGGGGCCTGTCTTGGCGCGTCGGCAAAATGGATCCGCGCGCGTGGCCCGCCCTGAATCCAAAGATTGCCATAAAGCGGGTTTTTTTCGATTGTATAATTGCCACTGTCGAACCATTTGGCGATTTCAAACGGGTTTTGTCCCGATTTATAGTGAAATTTTTCAAGAGCGCCCTTCGGATACATATCCAAGAGCATGGCAGAAAAAGATCTAATCTCACCCGTGTCCAGCCAATCTGTAAGGGCGCAGAGCGGACGGCTGTCGCAATATGGAAAGACTAAAAACTCATCTGGATCCACCACCAGGCTCCAATGGCCGTGAGCATATTTGCTTTGCAAAAAATTGAGCCAATCCACGTCAAAACGTGATTTGCGGTAGAGACCCTTGGCGAGCCAGACTGATGTATCGGGTTGATCCGCCAAAAATTCACGCGTGCCGTCTTGGCTGCCATTGTCCACCATTAGGAAATGATCGATGCCAAGTTTACGATAATATTCGAAAAAATACGGCAGGCGCACCAGCTCATCCCGCAGGGTGCAAAATAAGAGTTGGGCGCCGGGGGTAATGGATTTCGTGCGGTTTTGAATCGGCCGCAATTCACGACTCTTGCGCAAGGCACGCAGGCGCAGGCGTTTTCGAATAAGCCGGAGGCGATATGATTCAGCCAGTCCCAAGAAAAGTTACGATCCCAAAAGAAGTTGGTTCAATAAAAATACGGTTGTTCAATAAAGGCTTAGCTATCAACTAATTTTGCCGAGTTCTAGTGTCGATGCCCGCGCATGTGTCGTTATTCAATCGTGGTTAAATCCAGCCCCCCCGTGACATGAGGCCGCTTTTTTCCAGCTGTCGCCATCCGGTGAATTTTTGTGATTCAGGACACCATAGGTTCGGATCGTTTACTAGAGATTTATAGTAGGTTTCATAAAGATGACTATTTTCAAAGTGTTGTTTTCGCTCTAAATCTTCTGCGGATTTTTGCACAGCCGAGGGTAAAAATTTCGTATGCAGCAAAATACCTGAGATTTTTTCACCACCGGTTGCATCATAGACTTCGTTAAGTCTGCGCGGCAGAAGCGAGTGTGTGGAGCTGACGTATGCAAACCTGCGGTTCCATTTTACCAACGGCGTTTTGTTTAATGTTGGCGCTTTGCGTGGTTCGTGATGGAAAAAACATCGGGCCCGCACTCCACCCTGAATCCATAGGTTATGAAGTTTTGATTGGCGCTTTATGGTGTAATTGCCGCCGTCAAACCAAGATAGTTCTTTAAAAGGATCCGCTCCGGGTGCCACATCGGACGCGCCGATCGGTCCCTTTGGATACATGTCTAACATGAGGGCACCGAAGGACACCTCTTCCTCAGCCTCTAACCAAGAGACCAAGGCGTGAAGGCTGCGCGTTTTATAGTAGGGGTAGATAAAAATTTCATCGGCATCCAATGTGAGACACCATTTTCCATGGCCATATTTAAACTGTAACCAGGCCAGCCAGTCAGCGCCGAAGCGCGAGAGCCGGTAGCTGTGCTGTGTTGTCCAAAGAGATACGTCCTCCTGATCGCGGAGATAGTCCGCGGTGCCGTCATTGCTGCCGTTATCAACGAACAGGAAATGCCCAACGCCGAGTTGGCGGTGGTGAGACAAGAAAAACGGCAAACGGTGCCTTTCGTTTCGCACCGTGGAAAAACATAAAATTGTGTAGGGCGTTATCTTACGGGTTCGGTCTGCCTCGCGGCACAGCTGCCGTCGCTTTCGCCAAGCGCGCAACAAATATCGGCGGCGACGCAATCGCAATTTATATCGCTGCAAAAGGTCATACGCAGTGTTAATTGATCTGCCTCTTTGTGGTGATTGATCTAGGCACGCAATTTCAACGCACGCACTTTAGATTGAGGGGATTTTAGGTCCGTGAGGAACTCTGAAAACTCATCGCGCAAATCTTCGCGCGCCAATCCAAAGGCGACAGTGGCTTGCAGAAATCCAGCCTTAGATCCGCAATCGAACCTTTGGCCAGAAAATTGATAGCCGTAAACATCACGGCCCTGATCGATTTCTCGAGCAATTGCATCCGTGAGCTGAATTTCAGATCCAGCTCCACGTTTGAGCTTGGAGAGATTTTGCATGACCGATGGCGTTAAGATATAGCGCCCGATGACAGCGAGATTGGATGGCTCCTGCCCCAACGGGGGTTTTTCGACCATGCCCTTGATCGACACGAGCGGACCTTGTTCTTTTTCGATTTCGAGCATTCCGTAGGAGGATGCATCTTTGGTGGCGACTTGCATGGCTGCAACCATTCATCCGCCGGTCTGGGCATAGGCTTCAATCATTTGTTGCAAACAGGGCGTTTTCGCAGAGATCACGTCATCGGGTAGTAAAACTGCAAAGGGTTCATCGCCAATCAACCGCCGGGCACACCAGACCGCATGACCCAGACCCATAGCTTGATGCTGGCGAATATAAGCGATTGCGCCGCTTTCCATATTGGTAGCTTTTAGTTCAGACAAAAGATCTGTTTTGCCCTTCTTGCGCAGGGATCGCTCAAGCTCTGGGGCCTCATCAAAATAATCTTCCAAAGCGCCTTTGCCGCGTGAGGTCACAAAGATGAACTCTTTGATCCCGGCCGCTCGGGCTTCATCAATGGCATATTGCACAAGTGGCCGATCCACCAATGTCATAATTTCTTTTGGTATGGACTTTGTGGCAGGCAAAAACCGCGTGCCTTGACCGGCGACTGGGAAAATAGCTTTGGTAACTTTTTGTTTCATGTTATTCTTTTTCTATATTAATTTTCAGAGACTCGCCACTAAAGATTTCGGCTAAGATGTAAAATCATCTGTTAAAACTATATATAAATGTTTGTGGACTGTCTTGCTTAATGTAGGGTTAATATCCTTAAGGACTATGGTGTTTAGCCTTTTGAGTTCAGCAGTTTATACCTGCGATCTTTAATGTATGCTCATGGCTTATGTAAAGTTACTCCTTTGGCATAGGCAATAAAATGGGGATTTTCATATCGTGGCTTGCCGTAGGTCAAAGGCGCCAGATCGTCAAACCGCACAACAGCGCCGCCGGCCCCATTCAAAACAGCATGACCGGCCGCTGTGTCCCATTCCATCGTGCGGCCGGCGCGCGGGTAGAGGTGAGCTTCGCCGGTTGCGATCAGGCAAAATTTGAGTGACGAGCCTGCGCTCATCAGATCGGATACTTTATATTTTGCGATATAGGCATCTGTTGTTTCGTCTCGATGTGATTTTGAGGCGACAAGGCGTAAACCTTCCGGATTTGGAACAGCGACTGAAATATATTGACACGCGCCGACTTGCTCCATCTCGAATGAACCAGTTTCCTCCAGTGATTGCCCCTGAGCGTCAGTATAAAACAACCTTTGTTTTGCCGGAGCATAAACGATGCCCCGGATTGGGACACCGTTGACCACATAGGCAATATTCACTGTGAAATCTCCGCGGCGTTGGACGAACTCCTTTGTGCCATCCAGTGGATCGACGATTAGAAATTCCGTGCTTTCCTGCGCGTGGCTCTCCTCCTGTTCTTCGGTTATTAAGGTGACATCTGGAAAGGCCGCCTGCAAACCCGCAGAAATAATCGCATCTGCAGCTTCATCGGCGGCGGTCACCGGGCTTGCATCAGATTTGGTTTTGACCTCGAAATCTGGACCATTATAGATCTCCATAATGGCTTCCCCCGCCTCAAGAGCGAGCCTTCGCATGACCATTTGTAATGTAGTAAAGTCCAAACCCTGAATCTTCCTTGCAGGTATATTGATAAATTCATTTTTTCTTTTAACTTATAACCCACAATTCAAAGTTGCAATTTGTCTCTTGTTTATTTTTTGAAAAATTAAAAATGTTTGCTAAACCTCGCCATACGCGCTCCGGCATTTCAGGCACCCTTGCCTTTCTCGAACAGGTCTATTTTGGAGCCGTTCGTGGCATGCGCAAATCCAGTGGGCGGAACGCCGTGCTCGGGCTGATTGGCTCGATGATGCAGACGGTCATTTTTATTATGGCCTTCTATTTTATGTTTCAGCTGATAGGGGTGCGATCGTCGTCGATCAAGGGCGATTACATGCTCTATATTATCTCCGGCATTGCCATGTTTATGACACATAATAAAGCTGTGCAGGCGGTCGCTGGATCGGAAGGGCCGACCTCTGACATGATGCAGCATGCGCCGATGAATACTATGATCGCCGTATGCTCGGCAGCGCTGCAAAGCCTCTATCAACAAACAATTACAATCGGGGCAATCCTGCTTATTTACCACCTTGGCGTCAATCCTGTGGACATTTTTGACCCGATTGGCCTGGCTGGTCTGTTCTTGCTGAGCTGGTTTACCGGCGTCGCCATTGGCATGGTTTTTTTAGCCTTAATTCCGTGGCACCCCCCATTGGTCAAAATTCTTTTGATGGTCTACCGTCGGGTGAATATGTTGGCATCAGGCAAAATGTTCGTTGCCAATACATTGCCATCCTCCATGGTGGTCATGTTCGATTGGAATCCTTTGTTTCACTGTGTGGACCAAGCACGCGGTGCGATGTTTATCAATTATTCGCCCATGCACTCCAATTTGTCCTACCCATTGAAGGTTGCTTTGGTGGCTGTTGTCCTTGGGCTTATGGGAGAATTTTTCACCCGAAAACGGGCTTCTAAGAGCTGGGGAGCGACCCGATAAGGGCGCTAACGCAGACTTGATAAGGGCGCTAACGCACCACGCGCAGGGTGACATTGAGCCTTCCACCCTCTTTCAACAGCGATGAGCTGCCAAATTTGATCCTGTCAATACCGTGATAGTTGAGCCTTGCCGGACCTCCCATCACCGCAACATCGCCAGATTGCAGCCAAATGGACTCCGTTTTGCCCCCACGCTCGGTGCCGCCCACGCGAAACAAGGCATCATCCCCCAAAGATATCGACACAACGGGCCAGTCAAAATTGGCTTCATCTCGATCTTGATGCATCCCCATACGCGCGCCTTCGCCATAGAAATTGACCAAGCAACATTCCGGGTCTGGCGCCGCCCCTGCGACCGTCCGCCAAATGGCCATGATCGCGTCTGGAATTTCTGGCCAATTCACACCGGAGGGGTGCTGCTCGACATATCGATATCCGCGCTGATCTGAAAACCAGCCGAAGTCACCTGCGGCCGTTAAACGTACAGACATCGGCTTGCCCGATTTCGTTTTCGGTGAAAAAACCGGCGCTTGTGCTGCCACTTGCCGCAGCGCCTCAACCAGTCGTCGCTGATCGCTTAGGGGCAAAAATGCCTTAAAAACAGATACTCCACCCACAGTGAGGGTGGGGCTGGGTGTGTTTTGTCCATTTAACTTTATGAAATCCAAATTCTATTGCCTCCAGATGGTTGCAGGGGGTGTTTGACACACCTATATAGCGCGATGAGCTGGTAGTTTAGAAGAACTGCTGAATTAATTGAGGCACAGGCGCCGCGCTGCGGGCTGAAAGCCTCGGTATCGCCAGAGCGAAGGGATGCTAAGAAATGGCTAAAGTCATTGGAATTGACCTTGGAACAACAAACAGCTGCGTGTCGATCATGGACGGATCGCAGCC
>JADHLF010000038.1 GCA_016780825.1 Planktomarina sp.
TCCAAGATGATGGCATTGGAATACCCGAGGAGCGCCACCTCGAAGCGCTGAGCCGTTTTTCACAAGCCGGCGGCGGACCGGGAAGCGGGCTTGGCCTCGCCATTGCCGCCCGCGTGATGAAAAACCATGGCGGACAATTGAGCATCCTGCCCTCCCCCCGGGGCGCCACAATCAAGCTCAGCCTGTCGTTGCTGGACCTGTGATCGGCAGACAGATGCGGCGCAACATGGGTGGGCCATGCGTCTGAGATATGGAAAATTCCGGCGGCGGCAGGCGCTGAGCAGATTTTTGTGGTGTTTCTTTGCGCAATAGCGCTAAACTGACCGCGCTGCCGCATTCATTTGACCCGTCACTTTCGTTCAAGAGGCCTGCCGCATGAGCGCTATCGCATCCATCGATGTCCGTCTGTTCCATATTCCCTTGGCGGAGGTGCTGGTGGATGCCAAACACGGCGACCATCATATTTTTGAGCTGATCACCGCAACCGTCCATCTCGAAGATGGCACGTCTGGCACCGGCTATACCTATACGGGCGGCAAAGGCGGACATGCGATAGCCGCTATGATAACTCATGACTTGACTCCATTTCTTCTCGGCCAATCCGCGACGGATGTCGAGGCTCTTTATGAGGCGATGCAATGGCATGTGCATTATGTGGCGCGCGGAGGAATCGCGTCATTCGCCATCTCAGCCGTAGATATTGCCCTTTGGGATCTGCGTGGCAAACGCAGCGGCCAGCCGCTTTGGCAAATGGCCGGCGGCGCCGCGCCGTCCTGCAAAGCCTATTGCGGTGGCATTGATCTTGGCTTTCCCCTGCCAAAACTTTTGGACAGTATCCAGAGCTACCTGGACCGCGGCTTCAACGGGGTGAAAATCAAAATCGGTCAACCCAGTCTCGCGGAGGATATTGCCCGAATAAAAGCGGTGCGCGAGCTCATCGGGCCGGAGATCACATTCATGGTGGATGCGAATTATTCGATGACAGTCAAGGAAGCAATCACCGCAGCCAAGGCCTTTGCGCCCTTTGATATTGCCTGGTTTGAGGAACCGATCATCCCCGACAATTATTTGGGCTACGCTGAGATCAGCGCTGCAACTGGAATGCCCCTCGCGATGGGGGAAAACCTGCATACAATCCATGAGTTTGAGCAGGCGTTTGCACAGTCTAACCTGAGTTTCATCCAACCCGATGCCTCCAATTGCGGCGGCATCACCGGCTTTTTGCAAGTCGCCGCGCTAGCCGAACAGGCCGGCATCCCAATCTGTAGCCACGGGATGCAAGAGCTGCACGTGAGCCTCGTTTCCGCACAGAAGAACGCGGGCTGGATTGAGGTCCATTCCTTCCCTATTGAACATTACACACAGCGCCCCCTCATCGTTGAAAACCACATGGCGCTCGCCCCAGATACCGCAGGGATCGGCGTGACCTTTGACTGGCAAAAACTTGAGGCCGCGGACCTGCTGAGCCGCTGATGGATGCTCCACCTAGAGTTGCCCAATCCCCTGCCCCCTAGGCCTCATGCCGGCCGCGGTGACCGTCCGCCTTGTGTGACACTAACGACCTTTACATAACGCCATTTCAACACGCAACACCGGGCAAAGCGTTTTGGCTTGGCGGTTGGGTTATGCAGAGACTAAAATAGTCCCTTTCACATTGTGAACCGCCACGAACCATCCTAACTATAATGCACAGGGCAATAGGGAGGCCAAAGCATGCAGTATCATCCAAATGCAAACAGATATGACAAAATGGTCTACCGAAAATGCGGCCAATCGGGGTTAAAGCTCCCAGCGATCTCACTGGGGCTCTGGCATAACTTCGGTGACGATTTCCCCCACCAAAGCAAACGACAGATTTGCCAAGCCGCATTTGATGCGGGCATCACTCATTTTGATCTCGCCAACAACTATGGCCCCCCCGCCGGCAGCGCCGAGACCGCTTTTGGAGAAATTTTGAAAACGGATTTTTCTGGTCTGCGCGATGAGTTGATCATCAGTTCGAAAGCCGGTTACGACATGTGGCCGGGACCCTATGGGGAATGGGGCAGCCGCAAATATCTGATCGCGTCTTGCGACCAATCGCTCAAGCGCATGGGCCTGGACTATGTGGATATATTTTACTCGCACCGCTTCGATCCCGAAACTCCGCTTGAAGAAACCATGGGTGCCTTGGATCACATCGTGAGATCAGGACGGGCGCTATATATTGGCATTTCCAGCTATAACAGCCAACGCACCAAAGAAGCGGTGGCCATTCTCAACGGTCTGGGAACGCCCTGTTTAATCCATCAACCAAGCTATAATATGCTCAACCGCTGGGTTGAGACCGATGGGCTTTTAGACTGCCTCGATGATCTGGGAATTGGATCTATTGCCTTCACACCGCTGGCGCAGGGCTTGTTGACCAACAAATATATCAGCGGCATTCCCCAAAACAGCCGAGCAGTGCAAGGAAAGAGCCTCGACAAGGACAAGCTGACCGAGGCATTGATCAGCAATCTTCGTACCTTGAATGATCTTGCCCGGTCGCGCAATCAAACCTTGGCTCAGATGGCGCTGGCTTGGGTGCTGCGTGGCGGACGCGTGACCACAGCGCTCATTGGCGCCTCAAGCGCGCAGCAAGTGATCGACTGCGCCCAGGCGGTCGAAAACCTTGAGTTTACCGATGCAGAGCTTGCCGAGATTGACCTTCTGTCCGGCGATCAGGGCATAAACTTATGGGCGCAATCGTCTGAAACGGCCTAAACTTCCTCTAAGAACCGTAGCAGAGCGTTCCAAGACTTGCGCTCTGCTGCGGCGTCGAAATCACGGGAGCCTTCGATTGTGAAAGAATGACGCGCACCGCCAAAAACTTCGGCGTTGTGCACCACCTCTGCCTCCTGCAATTGTTGCAATAGGCTTGCCAAATCATCCATGCCCGACACTGGATCCGCAGATCCGTGCAGAATTAAAACTTCACCTTTGGTTTGCGCGTAATCTTGGCCTTCAGGGGTGGTTAACCCACCATGAAAACTCACGAACCCGTCCAAATCGCTCCCTGACCGCGCCGCTTCGAGAACCGCAGCACCGCCAAAACAATAACCCATTAAAACACTCTTGCCCGAGGTGTTAAAAAGCGCATCTGCGGCGGCGATCCCCGCATTAATTCGATTGCGAAATTCTTGCCGGTCCTTATACAAGGCTCCTGTTTCGCGCCGATAATCGTCAAATCCTTCCAGCTTTGCATCAACGCCAAAAAGATCCAAAGCCACCGCATTGTAACCCAATTCTGCCAGCATCCCGACCCGTTTTTGCTCATATTGATCCAAACCATTCCAATCATGAATGATATAGACCGTGCCTTTCGGCGCCGCGTTTGCGGTCATAGCATAGGCGCTAAATTCCATGTCACCCGATTTATAAACAACCGATTGGCTGTGACCGCCTGCGCATGCAGCACTGGCGGCAAAAGCCATAGAAGTCACTATAGTAAACAATGAACGTGTCATTTTGAGAGCTTTCCAATTTGAAATTCTACCTGAGAGGGTAAACCCAATTTCAACCTGGGTAAACAGATTTGATGGCTGGGCGGCCGCGGCGCGGAGTCTTTTCGAGCAGTCATCGGCGCCTCGCGCTAAGGCCTGCGGCAAAGTTCAGCTAAATGACGCCTATGCGCCACGCAAAGGCGCGGCAAGCCCGCCCTGCCCGCCTGAGGCTATTTTGACCTCACACCGCCCTTTGCCCCTCGCAAAGACCTTAGGTCTCCGGCATGTTCATCGACAATTTGCGCAAAGCCAGAGCGGCCAAAAATATCAAACCAGCAGCGCCCCAAATCAGAGGGGTCGCCGCCAGCCAACTGTCTGAGCGCGCGACGACAAAGGCAACAAGCGGCGCGCCGATCAATTGTCCAGCGGCTGAGGCCTGTACCAATCCCGCGTTGATAAATGTTCGCACAGATGGCGCGGCAGATAGCCGTGGAATAGCCGCAAAAAGAGAGCTGGGCACAAAACCAGACACAAAGGACAATAGGGCTGATGCCGCAAGTCGCAGGCCTATGGGGGCGGCCTCCGCCAGCACAAGCGGAGATAATAGCGCCAATCCCACAGATGCAGTACAAATCAACGCCCATGACGCGACACCGGCGCGGTGCAAAACGCCAGAGAAAAAATTTCCTCCAGCGTTCAGCGCAATAAAAATCGCCGTTATGGCCGCAATCTGAAGCCTGCTATTGGTTGACAGCTCTTGAAATATCTTTGGCAAAAAATTCGCAAAAACATAGTATTGCGCCGCATATACCGCAAAACTGCTCGCCAGAACGGTCACATAAAGCCAGCCATGCAACCCCATCTGCGGCACAAAGCGGCCTGATGTATTGCCGGAATGTCTTTGCGGCACCTCCAACCGCGCGATGGGCCAAGCCATGCCCAAAAGCGCAAGCGCACTCACCACCCAGACGCCAGGCCAACTGACGATCGGCAAGATCACAGCGCTGATGAGCAACATCACGCAGGTGCCCAATGGCAAATACATCGCCCAATAGGCCATCGCCGCACTGGCCTGACCCTTCGGCGCCACTTGCCCAATGAGCGGCGGCAGGCATAACACGCAAAGGATGAACCCAAGCCCCTCGAAAGCGCGGGTCACAAGCAGCCAGCTCACATCTGGGGTCATACTGCCCAAAAGACTGGCACACATGCTGATCATCAACCCAAACAAAAGCATGGGTTTGAGCCCGAAAACCGACAGAGTCAAAGACAACAGCACGGCGCAAACCGCGCCCATAACCGCAAAAAGCGACGCGACCCAGCCAGCCATCACCAAGTCAAACCCAAAATCACTTTGTAAATAACTCAAGCTCAGAGGGATTTTGCCAATCTGAAAAGCCGCGACCGCCCCTGTGGCCACCAACAGCGCCACCGGCCCCCAGCTTTCTGCCGGTGCAGCCCTTCTCTGAGGCAGCCATGATCGTCGGTCTATGGGGCGCTGCATTCACCAGCCCTATTCAACCGGCGGCGTTCCGTGCGTATGGAAGGTCTCAATGGTTTTTAACCCCCAGGCCTGCCCTTTTTTGCGCTCGCTCTCAGTCCAAACCACCGGCTCCCAATCGGGCGCCAAAATCAATCGAGCACCGGAATTTGCAAGTTCAATCCTATTGCCCGCAGGCTCCCAAATATAGAGAAAAAACGTGCCTTGAATTGCATGTTTATGGGGACCGGTTTCAATATGAACACCATTTTCAAGGAAAATATCTGCGGCCCGCAATATATCCTCACGTTGATCTGTGGCATAGGTGAGATGATGGAAACGGCCTGTGCCCGCGCCATGTTCTTCCGTACAGGCCAAATCATAGGTCTTGTTGTTCACGGTAAACCAACACCCACCGATCCGGCCATTGTCGAGCTGGATCATTTCTGTGACGCGGCTGCCAAGGCAGGTTTCCATGAATCGGCGAAATTCTGCGACATCGGTCGCCAAAAGGTTCAAGTGATCCAGGCGCCGGGGCGCGGCACCGCGCCCGTGATAGCGCTGCGCAATATTTTTAAGCGCTGGCCTTTCTGTTTCTGGGGCGCGGTAACGCTGCGTCTCCCAATAGATTTCAAAAACATGTTCGAAGGGATCTTTGAAACGAAAGGCGCGCCCATGTCCCGGGTCGCCATCCACCCATCCGATCACCTCATAGCCGCTGGCCTCAATTTTGGCCACGCGCGACAGCAAAGCCGCTTCCGAGGAAGCCCGATAGGCAATATGCGCCACGCCAGTGGTGTGATGCCGGGTCAATTTCAAACTGTGATGCTCATAATCATCAAAGGCGCGCAGATAGGCACTTGTTGCATCTTGCTCGGTGAGCGTTAGCCCATAAACGCGGGTGAAAAAATCCAAACTGGCGTCAAACTGATTTGTGTAAAGCTCTACATGCCCCAGATGTGCAATATCAGTCATGCGCCTATACCCCCTGCTGCGAGCATTATGCCCGGTGTTGGCTCCTGTTTGAGGTGAGATCCGATCATGGCGCGCTCCCGGCTCTAGTTAAACATTGTATTGGGCAAGAGAAGTGAAATCTGCGGAAAGGCGATTAAGATCCCCAGCGTCACCAGCATGGCCAGCCAAAAGGGCAAAACACCGCGGAAAATATCGGCCAAGGCCACTTTGGGGGCCACAGATTTGACGATAAACACATTGATGCCCACCGGCGGCGATATGAGCCCCATTTCTAAGGTCAGCACGACCAAAACCCCAAACCAAATTGGATCAATACCCATTTGCAGAACCACCGGGAAAAATATCGGCAGTGTGAGCACCAACATCGCAAACCCCTCCAAAAAACACCCCAGGACCAGATAGACCAAAAGCATCAAGACCAAAGTGCCCAGCACGGGGATGTCTAAGGCAATCAGCGCTTCGCCCACATAGGTTGGCACATGGCTGAGGGCGAGGAATGGGTTGACCATATGGGCGGCGATCAAGATCAGCATGACCGTAGCTGTGGTCACAACAGAGGCCCGCGCGGCCTGCCAGAACGCAGGCAGAGACAGGCTGCGCGTGACGATACCGTAGATAATGACAAAGGCAGCGCCGACCCCAGCGGCCTCAACCGGAGAAAAGAGCCCCCCATAGATGCCACCAATGGTCGAGGCAATCACCAATAAAATCGGCAGAGCACCCGTGAGTGCGGTCAGCTTTTCAGACAATGACCTGCGCAGGCCGGGCGGGCCAGCTTCGGGGCGAAACCAGCAAATGATGCTCACCGTGATCACAAAGATGGCTAAGAGCAAAAGCCCAGGAAAGACCCCGGCCAAAAACAAGCGACCGATGGATTGCTCGGTTAATATTGCAAAAATAACAAAGCCGGTCGACGGTGGGATCAAGATACCCAAGGTCCCCCCCGCCGCCACAACCCCGGTTGATAAACGTGGATCATATCCATAGCGGTCCATTTCCGACAAGGACACTTTGCCCATGGTGAGCGCAGAGGCCACGGACGACCCAGACAGCGCCGCAAAACCACCGCAGCCCAACAGGGTTGCCGATGCCAAACCCCCGCGAATATGGCCAATGACGGCATAGGCGGCATTGTATAATTGCCGGCTCATTCCAGTTGTCGAGGCGACATTGCCCATCAGAATAAACAAAGGAACCACGACCAGCTCACTGCTGGAGGCGAGGGTGAAGGTTTCCGACGACAAGAGCCCCATCGCTCCATTCCAGCCGTTCAGTGCCCAAATGCCCAAAAATCCGACCAGAAACATGGCGAAAGCCACAGGAACCCGCAGCACCAAAAGGATCAGAAGGGCAACAATACCGGTAAAGCCGAGAGCTTCTGCACTCATGGGGCCGTCTCCTTTGTCGAAGGGCTGTCGCCCCCAGGCAGGCACAACTCAACCGCGCGCAGGGTTATGCCAAGGGCGGTAATTATAGAAAATCCAGCCAATCCCCACTGAAACCATGCTTTTGGCAAGCGCAGCAGATTGGTTGAGAGGTTCAACATGACGCTCAACTTGGCGCTGTCGATGATCGCATAGGCAATAAAGGCAAAAACAACCGCGCCCAGAAGCGCAGCAAAAATATCTATCACTCGGTTTAAGGCGGCGGGAAAGCGTGGCTCAAAGAGATCCACTGCGATATGTCCACGTTGGCGATCACAAAGCGCCATGGCGCCAAAGACCAAAATGACCATCGACATCGAAATCAAATCTTGCGAGCCATAAAGTGGCGCGCCAAAACTTCGACCGATCACATCCACCAATATGACACCCACTTCGACGATAAGGCCCAAGGCGCCAAGGTTGGCGGACAAGCCAATCAGCCTGTCCGCCCAGATACGCAAATGCGCGATCATCTTTATTTGGCCTGCATCGCAGCTTGCGCTGCTTGACCGCCTACCGCATCAACATATGCGCCGGTGACCGGTGCAATCGCCGCTGCAAAAGCCGCGGCCTCTGCTTCGGTCAGGTCAACGAAAGTATTGTCATCGAGCAAACGGGCTGCGGCGACACCTTCAATCGCAGTTTCATTCCATGCGTCCTCTGCACTTTTGGACAGGGGCATCCCTCTGACACTATCCAAAGCCGCGCGATGCTCTGCCGATAGGCTGTCATACTTCTTTTTGTTCATCACCGCGTAAAAGGACAAGCGACCGAGGTTTGCGCCAAAGGTGTAGCTGTTGGCAACTTCGTCCAATTTAAAGTCATTCAATGTGGATGAGCCGGTAATGACCCCATCAATCAAGCCGGTTTGCAACGCATTGTAGACTTGGTTGATCGGCATTTGAACAGGCGTCGCACCTAAAGCCGTGGCAACATCAGCCGCCGTTGCGCCCGCGACCCGCACCTTTAACCCAGCCAAATCCGAGGGTTTACGGATCACATGATCTTTCATGATAAACACATTGGGCTCAGAGGTCCAAAGTGCGACAGGCACAGTGCCCGGGAATTCGCTGGCGAGGTGATCGCTGTAGGCGTTCCACATCGCCGCATAGCCCGCATCCTCATTGCTCAACGTGCCAGGCAGCTCGACAATCATGGTTTTTTCAAATTGCGAGCTGGTATAGCCGGGCAGGCCCCAGGCGATATCCGCCACGCCTTGCACGACGCGCACATATTGCTCCACGGGCCCAGCGCCCAACTCACCGCCATGATAGCCGCGCACTGTCAATGCGCCCCCCGTTGCCGAATTCAGGTCAGCATTCATTTTCTCGATAACCGAAGCATTCACTGTATGAAACGGTGGGGTAAAATTGGCAAAGCTCAACTCCTCTGAGCTTGCCGGCAGGGCCGCCAGTGTTAAGGCGGATACTGCAAGTATATTGGCAAATTTCATAGTCTTTTCCTCCCAGGATAAACTTTTGTTGGTCTTGTGTTGGCGCAGCGCCCTAACAACAACGCTGCGCCTATTTGTGTTAGTCGGCCTTTGTGCGCCAACTGTCTGCGTAATTCTCTCTTGCGTCCTTAGCATAGGGCGTTGCTGATACCCGCACGCGGATCTCAGTTTGCTGATGCGGTTCTGTGGACGTTTTACCGGTGGGTTCCGGTTCGCCCCATTTCAGGGTCAAAACATCCCCAATCTTCACATCCGCCGCCACAACGCCCAGGCTCAAAAAGCAGCGTTCATTGTAGCTGTAGCCATTGAACATGCTCATCCCGACCATTTTATCGCCTTGCATCACCATATCCGCCGAAGAGGAGGCATAGTTTGGTTGTGGAAAATCGATCCATTTGAACGGCGTACCCTGCTCAAGGCCACTGGCGATGACCTTCAACACATCTTCGCGGTTCCATTCGAACGTCACCTTTTGGCGGTTTGGCGCATCTTTCAACTTCAGCAGCGCATCCTTGCCGATGAAATTTTCTTTCTTCCAGCCGATATAAAAGCCATAGCCCAGCTCAAACGGGTTGACGTAATAATCCGAGATCTCTTTCGACACAAAGCTCCCACCAATCGAGCCAGCCGCCTCATAGCTGTCAGCGCCCAACCAATCGCGGTATTCCTGCATCATACCATCGCCGGTGTAAATTCCCGGCAAAGGCGATGGAATCCAACCAGATTCCAGGGTATTGGTCGAATAGGCACGGCTGCCCACCTGGACCAGATCAACGCCAATGTCGCGCGCCGCCTGCTGGATGGTGGACTGAATATAGTGTTTGTCGTCATAGGGTCCCCAAATCTCCAAACCTGGTGCCCCAGCCATCCCATGACGCAGCGCCTGCACTTTTTTGGACCCCACATTGATCCAATCTACATGGAAGAACGGAATATCCGCCACCGGACCACCATTGATTTTCTCGAAAATCGCCGGCGCATCCGGACCTTGGATCTGGAACCGGTAATGGGTGCGCAATACCCGCTCGCCATCCGGGCGGCTGTTGGAGCGCGGATCATGGAATAGGCGCACCTTCCAAGTGCCGATCGCCGCTTGGAACTTCACCCAATTTGCGGTTGGAGCGCGCCCCACCAGGATGAATTTATCCATACGCTCGCGGAAAATAATCATATCCCCAATGACATGGCCCGCAGGGGTCACAGGCACAAAATGTTTGGCACGTTTGAGATTGAAATTGCCGAAAGCATTGATGCCGACATAGGCAAGAAAAGCCTCTGCATCTGGACCCTCGACAATCAACTCATCCATATGGTGCGTTTGGTCGAACAGGACCGCAGACTTGCGCCAAGCGGCCTGCTCATTGCGCCAATTGGTATATTCTGGCGCAACCACCGGATAGACATACATGCCGATCTGCGAATTGCGCAGCATATCAACTGCATTTCCGTGGCTTTCGATTTTTGCACTTAAACTTGTCATAGAGTTCTCCAAGGACGTTATTTTTCAGTAAGAAGAGCCAGCCCCGGTACGTTTTTTGCCAGGGCAGGCTTTTGTTCGGTGAGATAGTTAAAATTCATCAAGGCCAGACGCGCGTGCTCGCGCGCCAATGCCTCCGCACGGCTGCCTTCGCGGTTTTCAATCGCTTCAAGAATGGTGCGATGCTGCCGCTGAGCATGTTTCAAGGACTCCTGAAAATCAGGGATCAATTCCTGATCGCTCAAAAAGGCCGAGGGGGACGCCAAGGGCAGTTGCGCCATCCGTTCCAATTCGCGGATCATCAGCGCACTGCCCGACAGATGGGCAATGATATCATGAAACGCCCGATTGGCACTGACATAGGCATCAAAATCAATCCCCCCGCTTTCACTCAAGGCCGTGTCAATCTGGCTCAGGATGGATTTCGCATGGGCGAGAAGATCTGGATCCGCGCCGCGCTCTGCCGCCATACGGGCCGCCGTGCCTTCGATGACCCCGCGAATTTGGATCGCATCCGCAATATCTTCTTTGGTAAAGCGCGCCACCCGGCAGCCGCCGGTCGAAATCCGATCCAGCAAACCCTCCGCCACCAGCCGATCCATGGCTTGCCGCAGCGGGGTGCGCGAGATGCCCAATTGCTCAGAGACCGCGATTTCAGGCAGACGTTGACCGGTTTTGAAACGACCCGCCATAATCATCGATCGCAGCCCAATCAGAGCTTTTTCTGTTTGATTGAGGTGTTTTGATCCCAATGCCGCCTCCAAAACCCATCTCTCTCATCTTGTTTGCTTTCAAAATTGTATACAATTATTTTTATATTGAAAGTGATTCTTTAAAACGAGCGGAAATTACCTCAGATTTACGACCTCATTTTGAAATATTGTATACAGAAATCCGTGCGAACAGCCAGAGACTCCGCAGTTACCCCGCCCCAAGCGCTTTGAAAATCAAACTCAATACCATTACAAATAATAGAATTTGGATAATCTCATCGAACCGCTCGGCTGGGAACTTGGATATGATCCATTCGCCAAACGGCATGCCTATAAAGATGAGCGCCGTGCCAATCACCCCATATCCCGCCAACTCCAGCGTTAACAATTCATAATGCACGAGCATGGGCATTTGCACCAAAGACATGGCAACAAAGAACATGGACACCACTGCAATAAAACCAGAGCGTGACAGCTTAATGGCATTCAAAAAGGTAATAGACACAGGCGCCGAGATACCCGCCGACCCCTGCAACGTCCCGGCAACAAACCCAACCAACGGCCCAACCCGCTTGGCAACCGGCAGAGGAAGGCTCCAATCCGGCTTGAACCTGCGAAAGATCAAATAGGCAATCACAATCGCGCTGAGTATCACAGATAAGAGCGCAGGCGGCAGATAGGCCAAACCTAAAGTGCCCACCGCCGCCCCCAGGAGCCCGGCGCCAGCAAAAATCCAAGCAAAGCTGCCTGTGACTTGATGGCTTCGAAATTTCCAACTTTGCCAAACATTGGACAGGAAATTCGGCACCGTGAATGCCGCCACCGCTGTCGGCACGTCGTAAAGTAAGGAGATGATCGGTATGGCGATTATCGGCGCACCCGCTCCCGTTGCCCCCTTAATCATGCCGCCAAAGTAAAAAGCGAGCACCAAACAAACTATATTTACCCATTCCATCGCTTGCCATCCAACTGAACGCCCCAAAGGCTGCGCCCCCTTGTTGTGGCCGCATACCGCTGCGCTGGCATGGCATATAACTTCAGACTCAGCAATTGATGCAGCGCTAAGAGCGCCCAAAAGCCCTGAGGCCATTCACTGAATTCACCTCCGGGGCTGTCAAATTGTATACATTATAGTGATTTTCTTGGCGGATTTTGCCAAAAATTGCAAAGAATCACTTGCCGAATAAAATTTCTGTATGCAGTCTGAGATCAACTCTGCGCATGTTCCGATCACCATGAAAGAAATTCCCCGTGTCACACCGCAAATTCCAACACTCCGGCCAGGCCCGCTTTTCGTCGTCATACCCGATGACGAAAACAAAGATGTGTTGCGGGGCCCAAGGGGTATCTCTGGCCGATGACCTGGGCGGCCTTGCTCATCAGCCTCGGCGTCGCGCAGCGGCGGCTTTTCCAGCCTGAAACAACTTTTAGAAAGAGGTTATACGATGACTGACCAAAAATCTGCCCTGGTTGTTTCTGCCCATTCCGCTGATTTCGTCTGGCGCTGCGGCGGGGCCATCGCCTTGCACCAGAAACAAGGTTATGACGTCACCGTGGTCTGTCTTTCTTACGGCGAAAGGGGCGAAAGTGCAAAGCTGTGGAAGCAAGACGGCATGACCTTGGAGCGGGTAAAAACCGAGCGGCGGATCGAGGCCGAGACTGCGGCCGCCGCCCTGAATGTGCACGACATCCAATTTTTTGATCTCGGCGACTACCCGTTGGAATTGACCCGCGACGACAAATACAAGCTGGTTGATGTGATCCGAGCCGTGCAGCCTGATTTCATGCTCAGTCACTCCAAGATCGACTCCTATAACACCGATCACGCCTATGCCACGCAAGTCGCCCTTGAATGCCGTATGATCGCCCAAGCCTGGGGTCATAATCCTGGGCAAAAAGTGCTTGGAGCGCCGCAACTCTATCTATTTGAACCCCATCAAACCGAACAAATGGCCTGGAAGCCTGATACCTTCCTCGACATTACACCGGTCTGGGATCAAAAGCGCGCGGCCATAGAGTGTATGCGCGGTCAAGAACACCTCTGGCAGTACTACACCCGTGTTGCCCAACAAAGGGCCAATCATTTCAAACGCAATTCTGGCGGGCAATCTGGGGGCCGCGATTGCAAATATGCCGAAGGGTTCCAGTCAGTGTTCCCCCGCACGATCGACACGTTATGAGCCGCCGCGCCGACCTCAGACATCCAGAGCAGGCCACAGAACAAGGGTCACTTCGCTTGGGAAAGGGGCTGGTGCAATCCGCAACCGCTTGGGTGCCCCACAAAAGGAGAGAAGACATGACAGCTCTTGAATCCATCCGAAATTATGGTTTCTTGCCAAAGCCGAAGGGCGCTTGACGTGAATGTGGTTGTCCAGACGGTCGCGCGCGCCGAACCTGAGGTCATCGACGGGCTCGCAAGCGCAGGTGTTGCCACGGTCCATGAAGCCCAAGGCCGCACCGGGATGTTGGCCAGCTACATGCGGCCCATTTATCGCGGCGCGAGCATCGCAGGATCTGCGCTCACGATCTTGGCGCCACCGGGCGACAACTGGATGCTCCATGTGGCAATTGAACAAGTCCAGGCTGGTGACATTCTGGTTCTGGGCACAACACAGCCATCCGACGCGGGCTATTTTGGGGATCTGCTGGCGACATCGGCAATGGCGCGCGGGTGCCGCGGTTTGATCATCGACGCGGGTGTGCGTGATGTGCGCGACCTTGAGGCCATGGGCTTTCCGGTTTGGTCAAAGGCGATTTCAGCCCAAGGCACTATTAAGGAAACCTTAGGATCTGTGAACGTTCCCATAGCCTGCGCCGGTGTTCACGTTGAGGCCGGCGATGTGATGGTCGCAGATGATGACGGAGTCTGCCTCGTCAAACGCAATGATGCCGCTGAGGTGTTGAAAGCCGCACAAAAACGCCTCGCCAATGAGGAGATCAAACGCGCGCGATTGGCCAAAGGGGAACTTGGCCTGGATATGTACAATATGCGCGCGCAGCTGGAAGCCAAAGGCTTGAAATATGTCTAATGGGATCCCATGCATGTGGATGCGCGGCGGCACGTCTAAGGGCGGATATTTTTTGGCCTCCGATCTGCCGGCAGATCGCGCAGAACGCGATCAAGTGTTGCTGTCGATCATGGGCTCGCCTGATCCGCGCCAGATAGACGGCATGGGCGGGGGCGATCCTCTAACCTCCAAGGTCGCAATTGTCGCCCCATCCAAGCGACCGGGCATTGATGTGGACTACCTTTTCTTGCAAGTTTTTGTCGAGGAAGGCCGCGTCAGTGATGCACAGAACTGCGGAAACTTGCTGGCGGGCGTGGCCCCATTTGCCATTGAGCGGGCATTGGTCGCCGCGCAAATCGGCGAAACACCCGTGCGCATTTTCATGCAAAACACCAGCCAGGTTGCAATCGCGCGGGTTAAAACGCCGAACAAACGCGTCACCTACTCTGGGGATGCCCGCATTGATGGCGTTCCCGGCACATCCGCGGCCATAGCCGTGACATTTAAAGACACAGAAGGATCCAGCTGCGGCGCAGTTTTCCCGACCGGGCAGCCCATAGATACGATCGACGGCATTGAGCTCACCATGATAGATAATGGCATGCCCTGCGTGCTCATACGCGCCATCGACCTTGGGCTAACTGGTACAGAGGCGCCGAGCACGCTTGATGCGAACGCAACCCTTAGGGCCCGCCTCGAAGCCATTCGCCGCATCGCCGGCCCCCGCATGGCGCTCGGCGATGTGGCCGGCAAAACGGTCCCAAAGATGACGATTATCTCACCGCCACAAAATGGCGGTGCCATTACCACCCGAACATTCATTCCCCGCACATGTCACAAAGCAATTGGCGTTTTCGGCGCTGTGAGTGTCGCGACGGCCTGTCTCACAAAAGGCACCGTGGCAGAGGGCTTGGCCGAATTTGATGCAGCGGATCTGATGACCCTGTCCATCGAACATCCAAGCGGCGAAATGACAATTATGGGCCGCAGCGAGAATGGTCAGCTCCTCGACATCGAAGTCTTGCGCACTGCCCGAAAACTGATGGATGGTGCGGTTTTTGCGTCAGGCGAAAATGTTGCAACATAGAACTAGACTCTCTGGACTATATCAGGTCCAATCGAAAAAAAGGGTCCGAACGCGCATGAGGCCCATAGCCAGCCCAACTTGTTGGTGCGTTGTTTAATTAGTCACCTGGGAGGACATAATGTTTACAAGAACTCTGAAAAAGCTTGCCACAGTCGCGACGGCTATGGCTCTCTTAACGTCGGGCGTACACGCGGCCGATGTCATAAAAATTGGCGCAATTGCACCCAAAACGGGCGGTTTGGCCGGCGGTGCGGTGGTGACGCAATGGCCCAATGTTGAATTATGGGTTAACCAGGTCAATGCGCGCGGCGGTTTAGATGTCGGCGGCAAAATGATGCAAATTGAGCTGATTGAATATGACGACAAAACCAATCCTGGAGAACATATCAAACTGGCTCAACGCCTTGCGACACAGGACAAGGTAGATTTTATCGTGGCGCCCTATGGCACCGGATTTAACATTGCGACCGCGCCCATTTACGGAAAATTTGGCTACCCAATGATCGCCGTATCAGCCATCACCGATAAAATGGAAGAGCTGACACAGCGTTATCCAAACCTGTTCTTTACCCTCGGGACAACAACGGCATTCGTGCAAGGCGTGACCGAAATCTTAGTCGAGCAGCGTGCCGCAGGGACGATTGGAAATGAGGTTGCAATGGTCAACGTCGCCGATGCCTTTGGGATTGAATTGGCCGACCGCGCGCGTGAGCTCTTCGCCGCTGAAGGTTTTGACATTGTTTATGACAAATCTTACCCCCTCGGCACTCCGGATCTATCGCCGGTTATGAAGGGTGCGAAAGAAAGCGGTGCAAAAGCCTTTATCGCCTGGTCCTATCCACCCGATAGCTTCGGTTTGGCCGAGCAAGCAATCATCGAAGATTTGGATGTAAATGTCTATTATTCCGCCGTTGCAACAAGTTTTCCAGCGTTTAGCGGTGTTTATGGCAGCAAGATCAATAACGTGCTTGGAGCCGGTGGAACCAATGTAGACGATCCGGCAATCGCAGCCTATCGTGCGGCGCATTCTGAGATTACTGGCAAAACTGCGGACTATTGGGCCTCTGCCAATACCTATGCGGCTTTGCAAATTTTGGAACAAGCGATCGTCGGCGCTGCAACCTTGGACCGCGACACGGTCACGCAATATATCAAGGACAACAGTTTCGACACAGTGATGGGCGATTTGAGCTTTAAGAACAATTTTTCCGACACGTTTTGGTCAGTTGGCCAATGGCAAGACGGCGTATTTAGGGGCGTTAAAGGGTCCAACGTCGAAGGTGCCGTTAATGTCCGCCTAAAAGACGGCTGGAAATAATATAGAGCAAATCCCCGGCGCGCCGACCGCGCCGGGGAGACATAAGCATCATGCAAATCATCGATATACTTATTTCGGGCCTCCTGCTGTCAGGCACCTATGCGCTGGTCGCTATGGGTTTGAATCTCCAATACGGGGTCGCGCGCATTATGAATCTCGCAAATGGCGAGGTTTTGGTCTTTGGCTCATTGGCCGCATTTTGGCTTTACACATCAAGTCAGATTAGCCCACTTTTGACGATTTTGATCGTGATACCCATCAGCTTCGTTGGGAACCTTTTAATTTATAATCTTTTGTTGGCCCCCCTAGTGCGCCGCTCCAAATCTAGAGGTGCGCTGGAAGTGGATAGCATTCTGGCAACCTTCGGCATGTCCTTCATCTTGATTGGCGTAATGATTTCCATAGAGGGCGGATTTTTCGCCTATAAATACCTCAGCGAGCCCATCCAAATTCTCGGGTCAACAACCTCATTGAGCCGATTGGTGGCGTTTTTAATCGCCACATTGATCGCCCTTGTGCTGTATCTATGGCTCAATAAAACGCGCTCCGGTGTTGCGGTCCGCGCCGTCTCTGTATCGACCGAAGCGGCAGGGCTGGTGGGCATCAACGTGCCCAGAATATCAGCCTTCGCCTTCGCCATAGGTGGAGCGATAACGGCCGTCGGTGGCGCCTTGATTTCCACCTTTATCACTCTGGATGCATCCATCGGTGTGGTGTTCACTCTTAAGGCGCTGATCATCGTTATCATGGGCGGCGTCGGCGAGATTCGCGGAGCGATCATTGCGGCCATTATTCTTGGCATTGTAGAAACCACCGTGGCCACATTGGTTGATCCTGGCCTGACCTTAGCTGCAGCATATTTCATCTTCGTTTTGATCTTACTGTTTCGCCCGCAGGGCCTGTTTGGAAGGCGCAACGCATGAGAGCCTCTACCGTACAAGAATTGATCATTGCAGCACTCCTTGCCTTTTTGGCCTCCCTTTGGCCCTTGGTTGTGGATATTTACTGGCTGGGCATTGGCGTCGATGTCATGATGTATGTCGCGCTGGCCACATCCTGGGTCCTTTTTTCCGGTCCAACACATTACATCAGCCTCGCAACAGCCGCATTTTTCGGCATTGGCGGTTTTTTGGTGGGTTCAGGCATGAGTGACTATGAGGCCAGTTTTTGGTCCATGGCGGCTTTGTCGGCCTGTGTTGGCGCGATTTTAGCGGCCTTGATTGGGCTGGCCACGCTGCGCCTCTCGGGCGTCTATTTTGTCATCTTCACCTTGGGCTTGGCGGAAATGATCCGCAATTTGGTCTCCTGGATCCAAAATAACTTTTTGGGATCACGGGGTCTTTATGTCTTTACCGATTTCACCGACAAACATCTCTATTGGATGCTGCTGGGTGTTGCCGTGGCGGTCTATCTTTTGGGCTGGATCATCAGCCGATCACGGCTAGGTTTTGCCCTTCGAATTATTGGCGGTGATGAAACTGTGGCGCGGCATGTCGGCATAGATACAGCCACGGTCAAGGTGATCCTATTCACCACAACCGGATTTTTCGCCGCGCTAGTCGGCGCCATCATTGCCCCACGCTGGAGCTATATTGAGCCCAACCAAGTCTTCTCACCGCAATTGAGCTTCTTTGTGGTGATCATGGCACTTTTGGGCGGCGCAGGCCGGCTTTGGGGGCCCGTTGTCGGGGTCATCCCCTTCTTGCTGATTTGGAACTGGGTCGACACGAATTTTCCCAACCAATCCATATTGGTGCTGGGCATTGCCTTTTTGGTGATTGTTTATTTCCTACCCCATGGCGTGGTTGGACGGCTGGAACAATTGCGCAGCTGGTCGAGGACTTTGAGATGAGACACAAGCCTCAATCTGTGCTCTCTGTGCAAGGCGTGACCAAACGCTTTGATGGGCTGGTGGCTGTCTCGAAAATGTTTTTTCATGTGGGAGCACAGGAGATGGTTGGGGTGATTGGCCCCAATGGCTCTGGCAAAACCACAATGATGAATTTGATTTCTGGCGTCTATACCCCAAACGAGGGGAGAATTTCCTTGCACGGGCGCCAGATCTCCCATCTGCCACCGCAACACATTTGCCGCGAAGGCATCGGACGCACCTTTCAACTGGTGCGCCTATTGCCGGGCCTTACGGTATTGGAAAATGTCAAAGCCGGCGCGGTGTTCGGGCATAAACGTCGCTGGGGTCGCGATGCAGATCACTTCGCCTTGGAGATGCTGGAGCGCGTCGGCCTAGAGGGGCAAAGCCATGCGCCCATTTCTACGCTCACATATATTGATCAAAAACGTGTTGAACTCGCGCGCGTATTGGCTGGGGAGCCCGAAGTTCTCCTTTTGGATGAATGGCTCGCCGGTCTCAATCCGACAGAATTGGAAACCGGAATCCAACTTATTCATGATTTGCGTGATGAGGGGCGAACTGTTGTGATGGTCGAACATGTGATGGATGCCATCAGATCGCTGTGCGACCGTTGTGTGGTCATGTCTTATGGGACCAAAATAGCCGAAGGCACACCCGAAGAAGTCTTATCCGACAAAGAGGTCATTAAAGCCTACCTAGGAGATGACAATGCTTGACGTGCGAGGGCTCAGCGCGGCCTATGGGCAACATCCAGCTTTAAATGAAGTGTCACTCAGCGTTGAGCCGGGTGAAATTGTGGTCATTTTGGGGGCCAATGGAGCCGGGAAATCAACCCTGCTCAGAGCCATTGCCGGAATATGCGAGGGCCGCGTTTCCGGCCAAGTGATGCTGAATGGCGCATCGCTCACCGCCCTCAATTCAGATCAAATTGTTGAGCAAGGCGTGGCGCTGGTGCCCGAAGGGCGGGCAATATTTGGCGATTTGACGGTCAAAGAAAACTTGCTGCTCGGCGCCTATTCCGCCCGCGCCCGAGCGGAAGAGGCGCAAAATCTTGAGCGTGTCTTAAAACTCTTTCCCAAGTTGATCGAACGCCAAACCCAAATCGCGCGCACCATGTCTGGCGGCGAACAGCAGATGGTGGCTATTGGCCGCGCGATGATGTCAGCGCCCGATATATTAATGCTGGATGAACCCTCATTGGGCCTGTCTCCGCTTTTGTGCCGGGAATTGTTCCAAAACCTAGCTGTCGTCAAAGATTTGGGCATTGGCGTTTTGCTGGTTGAGCAGAATGCCAAACAAAGTTTGGCCATCGCAGATCGCGGATATCTGCTGGAAAACACCCGCATCACGCGCGAAGACAGCGCAGCGCAGTTGCGCTCCGATCCCTCAGTTCAAAAGGCGTTTTTAGGGGCTGATAGCACGACACGCCATCAGCCGCCGCCTCAGACGATCGAAACACAGCCTGTGGAGCCGCGTTTTGCCCCGGGCCCGGCTTTGCCGCGCAGGAGCGCCGAACAGCTGATTGGCGGCTCGATTGAGGATCTCATCGCCTCCGCCAGCGCAGCATCGACGCAGGCCTTAACCTCTCGGACCAGCAGCACTGTGACCCAGGCAGACAAAGTAGCACAATCGCGCCTGGAATTCGTGCTGAAAGATATCGAATCCGCCGCCGCCGCGGCGCGGCGCAACGGGCCGGCCTCTCGCCCGACCTACGCCCCCTCCCCATCGCCGCAGCCCGTGCAACACGAAGACAGCCCACCTCCGCCCGTGATTGAAATTTACAAGCGCCCGCACGTCGAAGTCTTTCGCCGACGTCCATCGGGCCAATTTGAAAGGGAGTAACATGCTCGACAGCACCCACACGGCCGAAAATATAAAAGGCCTTTTCATCAATGGGCAATGGCAACAAACGAGCGGTCATTTTGACGACCTCAATCCGTCCGACGGTCGTGTCTGGGCGCGGGTGCCAAATGCCTCAGTGACAGAAACCAAGCAGGCGATTGACGCAGCCCGGCAAGCCTTCCCCGCATGGTCCGCTCTGAAATTTCAAGAGCGCGCTGAATATATGTTGAAAATCGCGGCAGCGATCGAACGCAAGGCAGATCAATTTGTCAACGCAGCCCAATTTGAAGGGGGCGGCTGGTATGGCAAGGGCATTTATGAGACCAAGGCCATGCCTGAGATATTCAAGGCCGCAGCGGCTTTGTGCTATGCCCCAATTGGCGAAATCCTGCCCTCTTTAAACGGTAAAGTCAGCCAAGCAATCCGAACCCCTATGGGGGTCATCGGGGTCATAAGCCCATGGAATGTTCCAGGTATTTTGGCGGCCCGTCCGTTCTCTTTCGCAATGGCGATGGGCAATACCATCGTTCTTAAACCTTCGGAAGAGACGCCCTATATGGGCGGGATTTTCTTCGCTGAGGTCATGGAAGAGGTGGGCCTGCCCCCCGGAGTGTTCAACGTCATTACCTGCTCACGCGATAACGTTGCATCCGTGGGCGATGAAATGGTCGATAATCCGACGGTGAAGGGTGTGGCATTTACAGGCTCCACCGCCGTTGGCAGGCGCATTGCCGCCAAATGTGGCGCGCATTTGAAAAAAGCCTGCATTGAGCTCGGCGGTAAAGACAGCCTCATTGTCTTGGATGATGCGGATATGGACAGAGCCACATCGGCTGCAAGTTTTGGCGCCTTTATGCACCAGGGCCAGGTTTGTATGAGTGTGGAAAAAATATTGGTCCAAGACAGCGTTTATGACAGTTTCATGCAAGGGTTTGTGGCCCGCGCTGCGAAATTGAAAACTGGCAATGTTGCCGATAAATCTAATGTTATCGGACCCTTGATCAATGATCGTCAAGCAGAGCGTGTGAAATCTCAATTGCAAGATGCCCTGGCCAAAGGCGCGAAACTTGCTCTGGGTGGCACTGTGAATGGCCGCTTTGTGGAACCTACGATTTTGACTCACGTGAACCCAAGCATGGATATTTGGCGCGATGAAACCTTTGGTCCCGTTGCAATCGTCAGTCGCTTTCACACAGATGCAGAGGCAATCGCGATGAACAATGATACCGAATACGGTCTGTCTTGCGGGATCATTACAAAAAATGAACATCGCGCGATAGAAATGGCGCAGAGCCTCGAGACGGGCATGTGCCATGTCAATTGCGCACCGATCAACGATGAAGCCCACGCACCCTTTGGGGGCACAAAGGCAAGCGGATTAGGCCGCTATGGCGGGCGATGGTCGTTGGAAAGCTTTTCTGAAACGCGATGGATCACCCTAGACCGTGGCCAAAAACCCTTCCCACCTGTGTTTTAATCATGCGCGATTTAGTCAAAGGAAAACGCATTGTCGTCACGGGCTCCTCTTCTGGCATTGGTTGGGAGACAGCGCGCCGTTTAACCGAGCAAGGTGCAGAGGTGCTCGGGATAGATATAACCAAAAACTTCGACCATGTTGAAGAATTTTATCGCGCTGATCTGTCCGACCCCCGCGCAATCGACGCGCTTGTCGATGTCTTGCCCGATGGGATTGACGGGTTGGTCAATAATGCCGGCCTGCCGCCCACCCAGAGTGCAAGCCTGCTGCTTCGGGTGAACCTCGTTGGGTTAAAACGCTTAACTTATGGGCTCATCCCAAAACTTGCGGAGGGTGCGAGCATTGTCAATGTCGCTTCACTCGCTGGAATGGGCTGGCCCGACTCTGTCGAGGCGATCAAAGCCGCCGAGCATTTAGATTTCTACAATCTTGACGCATTCATCGCGCAATGGAATGTCACATCTGACGGAGGGCGAAGCTATTTCTTTTCGAAAGAAGCGCTTATCGCTTGGACCCTGCAAAACCGATGGACCTGGCGAGACACGGGCATCCGCATGAATTGCGTCAGCCCGGGCCCGGTAGATACCCCAATTCTGGATGATTTTCTCCAAACCCTGGGAGCCCGGGCGGAGGAGGATCGACGGATCATGGACCGCCCGGGCCGCGCCGAAGACATCGCGCCCGTGATTATGTTTTTGTTAAGTGACATGACCAGCTGGATTCGCGGGACAAATATCCCGGCAGACGGCGGCATGGCGTCAAACATTCTGTGCAATAAGCACAGTTTATAAGGAGAGAGAATATGGGTTTCTTAGGCTGGACAATTCTCGTGGTCATTTGTGTGGCCGTTTTCATCGCCCTTGCAGCATGGTGGTATGACCGTGCCACAAATGAAGTGGCCCTGCTGCGAACCGGGATTGGTGGTCGGCGCGTCGTGATTGATGGCGGGGTTATTGCCATCCCCTATTTTCACGAAATCAGCCGCATCAATATGCAAACCCTCCGTCTGGATGTCAGCCGTCATGGGGAGGCTTCCTTGATTACGCAAGATCGCTTGCGGGTCGATGTCGGCGCGGAGTTTTATGTCTCCGTATCGCCCAATGCCGATGCGATCACACGCGCCGCTCAAACCTTGGGAAAACGCACATTCCAACGCGATGAGCTGCGCAATCTGATTGATGGCATGATGGTCGACGCGCTCCGCTCTGTCGCCGCGCGCATGACGATGGATGAATTGCACGAAAATCGCGCCCAATTTGTGGCCGATGTGCGCGACGGGTTGAAAGACACTTTGGCGCGTTACGGGTTGCAATTGGACAGTGTGTCCCTGACTGGCCTGGATCAAACCCCCTTCTCCGCGCTTGATGAAAATAATGCTTTCAACGCCGTCGGCATGCGCAAACTGGCTGAGGTCATCGCCAAATCGAAGAAGGAACGCGCCGAAATCCATGCCGATAGCGAAGTCTCTGTGCGCCGTGCGGCAATGGAGGCCTCACGCAAGAGCCTGGAAATTGATCTCGAAGAACGCCGGGCGCAAATCGCGCAACAACAAGAAATTGAAACCCTCGCTGCAGCACAAATTTCTGAAATCGCACGGCAAAAGGCCGAAAGTGAGCGGGCCTCAAGCGAAGCAAAAATCCAAATGGAGAAATTCATTCAAAAAGCTGAGGTCGAACGCGAACGCGACATCCTGATCGCCGAGCAGGAGAGTAAAATCGCCGTTTCTGCCAAAAGCACGGAAGAAAGCAAAGCGCAGGCCTCGGCGGATCTCGCCCGCGCTGAGGCGGTCAAAGCCCATGAAACAATTGGCACAACCCGCGCCATCGCTGAGGCCAATCGCCGGGCTGAATTGGCGAAACTATCAGCACAATCTGAAGCCGCAAATGCGGCACTGCGTGCATCGATTGCCGCGGAGAGTGAAAAATCCACAGCAAAAGATAAAGCGGCGGCCATTCGCGAATTGGCAGATGCAGAAAAAGCCGCACAGATTGCCAAATCCGAAGCCAATCGCGCGCATATTGAGGCAGAAAATGCCCGGTCTGACAATTTGATCGCCATGGAGCTGGAGAAAAGCCGGCTCAACGCCATGCCCAAAATCATCTCTGAAATGGTGAAGCCAGCAGAGAAGATAAAGTCCATCAACGTGAATCATATTTCTGGCATGGGACATGGGGGGAGCTCTGGCGGAAAAAGTGATCCGGTCGGGCTGGCGATGGACTCCATCATGGATATGGCCGTCCAATTGCCTCTGCTCAAGAAAATTGGCGATCAGATGGGGGTCTCTTTTGACGAGGTTGCAGATTTCAGCAAGAAGCCGAAAGACTAGGACAAAGCCAAAGGCCCTGGCCGATCACAGGGCCGCAGCACATGCGCAAGAGGTCCGTTGCCACCGCAAGTTTGACGCATAGGCTGGCGGCCGCCGCCTGCGATGCGTTTAATGAATGTCTGAGACGGCGCAGCGTAGATCAAGCAGAACTTGGCGCTTTTCGGTTCTTATAATGCTCAATGCACGTTGGAGCGCCGCTGGCAGCTCGCGCCCATCTTCGATCCGTTCGGCATGCGCGCGTGACGCGCGCGCGATGGCGGCGAAGTCTGGAAGCGGTTCAAGCGAGGTCAAGGGAACGGTGTTTGACATCGCAGCTGTCCCGTCAGGATAGCCGTTCACCACAGACCGGCGCACAGCATTCCACATCGCATTATTTTTGATGATGGTGAGAATGGGCAGGCGCAAAGCCTCTGCAATTGGTGTTGTCAGACAAAGTTGACGGGCAAGCGGCTAATCCTTAATTCTGGTTGATGACAGCACATAATCCATTCAAATATTTCAAAACGTCTCCCAAAATCATCCGTTTGGCGGTTATGTATTACATACGTTATCCATTG
>JADHLF010000039.1 GCA_016780825.1 Planktomarina sp.
GTTGCAAATCGCGCACGAATGGCGCGCCATAGATGGGCGCAAAGACTTGATTTTTCCCGCCCATGACCACATCACGGCTTCTGTTGCGGGCAATTTGCGTGAATTGCCGCGGCGCGGTCTTGCACAAAGCGCGAACCTGCGCCGCCTCCATGCGCACCCGGTCGCCGTCAGTCCGCGCGCCGGCCTTGCGCCAAACCTCAAGAGCCTTGGGATCGTCGCGAAATGCAATGCCAATGTCTTGCATCAACCAATCAACCTGAGCCTCAAGCTGCGCCATAGTGGCGTCATCCAAAGGGTCGAAAAACGCCAAGCGTCGCTGCAAATAGGGGCTCGGCGGCGCAGCGCCAATTGCGGCCTCATGTCCCTGCCGCGCCCGTGCCCCGATGGTTGATTTTCGTCGCGCCATATCCACTCCGGTTTGATGGTCGGACCCATCCTAGGCAATTTTGCCCCATCACCGAAGCGCCATTAACGACGAAACCATGTCAAAAATCCGCAGTTTTGCCCCCGTATCAACGGCGCCGCTAGGTCTTTGCAATCTGCCCCCCATAGGCTACCAATATCAAAAGGAGCAAACTATGACCCAAGTGATTACAACATCCGTCAAAGACTTGGTGGCGGCCGCCAATGCAGAAGTCACCACCCTGACGGTGCACCAGGCTCAGGCACTGGTTGACAGCCCCGATCACGTCATTGTGGATCTGCGTGACATCCGCGAGCTGCAGCGCACGGGTAAGATTCCGGGCGCCTTTTCCTGCCCGCGCGGGATGCTGGAGTTTTGGATTGATCCGGCCAGCCCCTATCACAAAGAAATTTTCAACCAAGATAAGACCTATGTGTTTTACTGTGCCAGCGCTTGGCGTTCGGCCTTAAGTGCGAAAGTGGCGCAGGATATGGGCCTGAAACCTGTGGCCCATATCGCCGGCGGCTTTACCGCATGGCTCGAAGCCGGCGGCCCCGTTGAGGCCCTCCCACAAAACTAACCCCGGCGCATCGGAGATAACAAAAGAGGTTTCATGCAAAATTCACCATCTGCTGAAGAGTTACACGCCTTTGATCGGGAGCATTTCTTGCACCCTTGGCACGATATGAATGCCTGGCGTGGCTATGATAATATGTTGGTGGAGGCAGCCCAGGGCATCTATCTGTATGATGAAACCGGCAAAAAATTTATAGATGGTCCCGGCGGCATGTGGTGCGTGCAAATTGGCTATGGCCAAGCAGAGATGGCGGAGACAATCGCCGCCCAAGTTCTGGAAATGCCCTATGCCTCGCCCTTTACCAATGTGACCCAACCTGGCGCGATGCTGGCCAAGAAATTGGCCGATTTCGCACCGGGGGATTTGAACAACGTCTTTTTCACCACAGGCGGCTCCACAGCGGTCGATACCGCTTTGCGGGCCATGCAGTTTATGAACAACAGCCTTGGGCGGCCGGAAAAGAAGATGATCCTTGCGCGCGAGAAAGGCTATCACGGCTCGACCTATCTGGCAGCATCCGTGAGCGGCAAGGAGCGGGATGTCAGCAAATTCGATATGGAAAGCCGCTTGGTGCATTTTCTACCGAATGTGAATCCCTATCTGCGCCCGGATGAAATGAGTGTCGCGCAATGGTGCGATGCCAAAGTGCAGGATCTTGAGGCGGCCATTGCGCAGCTCGGGGCCGAAAACATCGGCGCATTTATTGCCGAACCGATTTTGAGCTCAGGCGGTGTGATTGTGCCGCCAGAGGGCTATCACAAACGCACTTTCGATATCTGCCGCGCCCATGATATTTTGTATATCTCTGACGAGGTGGTCACTGGCTTTGGGCGGCTGGGCCATTGGTTTTCTTCGGAGGCTGTGTTCGGAATCCAGCCCGACATCATCACCTGCGCGAAGGGCTTGACCTCTGGTTACCTGCCCTTGGGGGCCTGTATCATTTCAGACCGTACGATGGAGCGCATGACCCATCGCGGTGACGTCTTATTCTCCAACGGCTATACCTATTCAGGCCACCCGGTGAGCTGTGCGGCGGCTTTAAAGAATATAGAAATTTTGGAGCGCGACGATGTCTTGGCCCATGTGCGCGAAATTGCCCCCTATTTCCAAGAGCGGCTCGCTCGGCTGGCGCGCTATCCAATTATTGGCGACGCGCGCGGCGCGGGATTAATCGGGGGCATTGAGGCGCGTTTGAGCAAAGATGGCTCACGGCTTGAGGATGAACGCAAGATTGGCGCGATGATTGATGAGGCGTGCCATGACCGCGGGCTGATTGTTCGGCCGTTGATCAATATGTGCGTATTTTCGCCGCCGCTCATCATCAGCAAAAGCCAGGTGAATGATTTATTTGACATTCTTGAGCAGGCCATTGAAACTGTATGTGAAAAATTCGATCTGACACCCAACTGTTGATCAGGCCACGGGATCGGTAAGGCCGTAATTTTGTGATCTGAGCCTGTAAAGTTTCGTATCATTATATGTCTTGAAATGCGTTTTAAAAATCGTATAAACGAAAAAAGTTTCCGATAGTGGAAAAATGTTCAGAAACGGGAAAATATCATGAGCGATACACCCAAACGCACGGCGTTATATGATCTCCACTGCGCTCTCGGCGGCAAAATGGTTGATTTCGCGGGATGGGAAATGCCCGTGCAATATCCCATGGGAATTATGGGGGAGCATCAGCATTGCCGCAGCAAAGCCGCCCTATTTGATGTGAGCCACATGGGGCAAGTGCTGTTGCATGGTCCCGATGCCGCCGAAAAATTGGAAGCCTTGGTGCCAGCCGCTTTGAGCAAATTGCCCGAAGGGCACGCGCGCTACACATTCTTCACCAATGACTCTGGCGGCATCATGGATGATTTGATCGTCGCCAATGCGGGCGATCATTTGTTTGTGGTGGTCAATGCCTCCATGCGCGCGCAAGATATCC
Source organism: Planktomarina sp. (assembly GCA_016780825.1). Lineage (GTDB taxonomy): Bacteria > Pseudomonadota > Alphaproteobacteria > Rhodobacterales > Rhodobacteraceae > Planktomarina. The sequence goes on from JADHLF010000039.1 coordinate 2,914, forward strand.
CGCATATGAAAGCCCATCTTAAAGACATTGAAGTTACTGAAATTTTCGACCGTGCCCTTATTGCTGTGCAAGGCCCCTCAGCGCAGGAGGTGGTGGCCAGCCACTGTCCGCAGGCGGCACAATTGAGCTTCATGCAGACCTGCGAGGCCTTGATCGATGGCACGCTCTGCCGGATTTCGCGCTTGGGCTACACCGGCGAAGATGGCTACGAAATATCAATTCCAGAGGCTGAGGCAGAGCGGATTACACGGTTGATGCTGGATCATCCAGACTGCGCCCCGGCCGGACTTGGGGCTCGCGACAGCTTGCGTCTCGAAGCGGGATTGTGCCTTTACGGCAATGACATCACCCCTGAGACATCCCCCGTAGAAGCCGGTCTTAGCTGGGCCATTCAAAAGCACCGCCGCGAAGAAGGCGGCTTTCCCGGTGCGGCGCGCATCCTGGCGCAGTTGGAGCACGGCGCGGCGCGCAAATTGGTCGGCATCATGCCGCAGGGCCGCGCCCCAGCCCGCGCGGGGGTCGAAATTCACGATCTGGAGGGCAATGCCATCGGTCAGATCACCTCCGGTGGTTTCGGCCCAACCGTCCAAGCGCCGGTTGCGATGGGCTATGTTCACGCCGATCACAGCGCACCGGGCCAAGAGCTGCATCTGATCATTCGCGGCAAACCGCAGCCAGCCACGGTCTGCGCCCTGCCCTTCGTTCCACAAAACTACAAACGCTAAACGGGAGACCCCAATGACGACTTATTATTCCGAAGAACACGAATGGATCACAGTTGAAGGCGACACGGCCACCATCGGCATCACCGCCCATGCCGCAGAGCAATTGGGCGATATCGTCTTTGTGGACCAAAAAGAGGAAGGCGATGAATTTGAAAGCGGCGATGAAATCGGTGTGATTGAATCGGTGAAAGCGGCCTCTGAAATTTTCGCCCCCGTCGATGGCGAGATCATAGAGGCCAATGAGCTTTTGCAAAGCAACCCGGCCGCCTTGAACGAGAACCCTGAAGCCGACGCTTGGATTTACAAAGTAAAACTCTCCGACCCTTCCCAGCTCGAAGGGCTGATGGATTTGGCAGGTTACAAGACCTTCATCTCCTAACCACAGACTTAATCGCTGAACCACAGACTTAAAAGCGGAGCTACGCGCATGCCTTTTGAACTGACCACATATGAAGCCTATGATTTCGCCAACCGTCGACACATCGGCCCATCGCCGTCTGAGATGGAAGAGATGCTGCGCACCATTGGCTTTGACAGCCTTGACGCCTTGATTGATGCGACCGTGCCAAAGGCCATCCGTCAAACGGCTCCGCTCGACTTTGGCCCGGCGATGTCTGAACGTGATGCGCTGCATCACATGAAACAAGTGGCAAGTAAAAATCGGGTCCTGACCTCGCTGATTGGTCAGGGCTATCATGGCACCACCACCCCGGCCCCGATCCTGCGCAATATCTTGGAAAATCCGGCTTGGTACACCGCCTACACGCCCTATCAGCCCGAAATTTCGCAAGGGCGGCTGGAGGCTTTGCTGAATTACCAAACCATGGTGAGCGATCTCACCGGGCTGGACATTGCCAACGCCTCTTTGCTCGATGAGAGCACAGCGGCGGCAGAGGCGATGACAATGGCGCTGCGCTCTGCCAAGTCAAAATCACAAACCTTCTTTGTGGATGAAAACTGCCATCCGCAAAATATCGCTGTTATTCAAACCCGTGCGGAGCCTTTGGGGATCGAGATTGTCGTGGGCTGCCCAGATGATTTGGACGCCAGCGCCGTCTTTGGCGCCATCTTCCAATATCCCGGCACCTATGGCCATGTGCGCGACTTCACATCGCAAATTGCGGCCCTGCATGCGAATAATGCCCTGGCGATTGTTGCGGCCGATCCTTTGTCTTTGGCGCTGCTCAAAAGCCCCGGCGAGATGGGCGCGGATATTGCCATTGGCTCGACCCAACGCTTTGGCGTGCCCATGGGCTATGGCGGGCCACATGCGGCCTATATGGCCACGCGGGACGCCTTAAAACGCTCGATGCCCGGCCGGATCATCGGCGTCTCAGTGGACAGCCGTGGCAATAAGGCGCTGCGTTTGGCGCTGCAAACCCGCGAGCAGCATATTCGGCGCGAGAAAGCCAATTCCAATGTCTGCACCGCCCAAGCGCTCTTGGCGGTGATTGCCTCCATGTATGCGGTCTATCATGGGCCGGACGGCATCAAAGCCATTGCCCAATCGGTGCACCGCAAAACCAGCCGCTTGGCCAAAGGGCTCGAGGCCATGGGCTTTGACGTGCAGCCCGAGGTTTTCTTTGACACGATCACCGTAGAAGTTGGCAATCTGCAAGGGGTGATCCTTCAGGCCGCCGTGGCCAATGGCATCAACCTGCGCAAGATCGGCGCGGACCGTGTCGGCATCAGCCTTGATGAGCAAACACGCCCAGAAACCATTGAGGCGGTATGGCGCGCCTTTGGCGGCGACATGAAGGATGACAGCAAGGCCAATCGCGCCTATCGCCTGCCCGATTCTATGCTGCGCGAAAGCGCCTATCTCACCCATCCCATTTTCCACCTCAACCGCGCCGAAGCGGAAATCACCCGCTATATGCGCCGCTTGGCAGACCGCGATTTGGCCCTGGACCGGGCCATGATCCCGCTGGGCAGCTGCACGATGAAGCTCAATGCCACCATTGAGATGATCCCGGTGACCTGGCCGGAATTTGCCAATTTGCACCCTTTCGTGCCGGACGATCAAGCGCGCGGCTATCATGAGATGTTTGCGGATTTGAATGCCAAGCTTTGCGACATCACCGGCTATGACGCCATCAGCCAGCAGCCCAATTCTGGCGCGCAGGGTGAATATGCCGGCCTGTTGACCATCCGCAAATACCACGCGGCCAATGGGCAGGGGCATCGCAATGTCTGTTTGATCCCCACATCCGCCCATGGAACCAATCCAGCCTCTGCACAAATGGTGGGCTATAAGGTTGTTGTGGTTGGATCGGATGCGGATGGCAATATTGACGTGGCCGATTTCCGCGCCAAGGCCGAGCTGCACAGCGATGCGCTCGCCGCCTGTATGATCACCTACCCCTCAACCCATGGGGTCTTTGAGGAAACGGTTCAAGAAGTCTGCAAAATCACCCATGATCACGGCGGTCAGGTCTATATCGATGGGGCCAATATGAACGCCATGGTCGGCCTGTCGCGTCCGGGCGATATTGGCGGCGATGTCTCACACCTCAACTTGCACAAGACCTTCTGCATTCCCCATGGCGGCGGCGGGCCGGGCATGGGGCCGATTGGAGTAAAAGCCCATTTGGCCGCGCATTTGCCCGGTCACCCAGAGCATGGCGGCGGCATTGGCCCCGTATCCGCTGCGCCTTTTGGCTCTCCCTCCATTCTGCCGGTCAGCTGGGCCTATATCCTGCTGATGGGGGGCGCTGGCCTCACCCAAGCGACCAAAGTGGCGATTTTGAACGCCAATTACATTGCGGCCCGCCTGAAAGGCGCCTTTGACATTCTCTACACCTCCAAAACCGGGCGTGTGGCGCATGAATGTATCATCGACACCAGACCACTGAATGAGGCAGCGGGCGTGACCGTGGACGACTGTGCCAAACGCCTCATGGACAGTGGATTTCACGCCCCCACCATGAGCTGGCCCGTGGCGGGCACCTTGATGGTCGAGCCCACGGAATCCGAGCCCAAGGCCGAGTTAGATCGTTTCTGTGACGCCATGCTCTCGATCCGAGCAGAAGCGCAGGAGATTATTAATGGCACGATGGATCGCATCAATAACCCGCTGAAAAATGCGCCGCATACGGTTACGGATTTGATCGAAACCTGGGACCGGCCTTATAGCCGCGAGCAGGCTTGCTATCCTGCGGGCGCCATGCGGGGTGATAAATATTGGGTGCCTGTGAACCGTGTGGATAATGTGCATGGTGATCGCCACCTGATCTGCACCTGCCCGCCTTTGGAGGCCTATGAAGAGGCCTGATAGCGGGACGGGTCAAAGGCAGATAAATCGGCATTGTTGGGACGATTGCTGACCATGTCAGCAATCAACCGCCCTGTTTTCGGTCCAGCCGTCAGCCCAACATGCTGGTGACCGAAAGCCATATGGCCATTGCCAATCGCACGGGCAGCCCCAATGAGCGGAAGGCTGTCTGTGGTGGCCGGCCTTCTTCCCATCCATTCGCTCATGTGATCATAGCGCAATTCGGTAAACAGCGCGGCAATCTGGCGCTTAATGAAGTCTAACGGCCCATCCTGAGCCGGCGCCTCAGTGCTGGCAAACTCCACCACCCCCGCACATCGGATGCGCCCCTCCATTGGGGTCACAACAAATTTGCCAGCGGCAACCATCATGGGCGCTTTGGGCATGGCGCTGGGATTATGCAGCTCAATGTGATAGCCGCGCTCACTCTCCAAAGCCAGGCGCTTGATCCCAAGCTTTTTTGCCATCTTGCCCGACCAGGCCCCCATAGCCAGAACCACATGATCGCCCGCGACCCGGCCCTGATCTGTGATCAAGGCCTTATAAACCCCATCCTCCAGCTCAATATCCTCAATTTGCGCCGCAAGCAGCGTGCCGCCTTCCGCTTCAAAATGCGTCACCAGCGCGGCCAGATAGCCCCCCGGATCCGAAATACGGCCACTGTTCTTATAACACACAACTTTGGCAAATTGACTGCGATAGAGCGGATCTCTGGCGGCATAGGCCGCCCCGTCGAGCTCCTCAATCTCATAGCCATGCGCCCGGCGCAGCGCCCGGCCGGGCTCATCCGCCCGATAGCTCGCCTCGCTCGCATAGCCAAAACAGAAATCTTCATCACTGATAAACCGCTCTGCCCCGGTGCCCTTGGCCAGAGATTGATGCTGGGCATGGCTATCGGACAGAAGATAGGACAGGGAACGCGCACAATGTGCGACATGATCTGCGCGCGCGAAGCTGAGATATTTCAACAAAAACGGCAACAGACGTGGAAGATAGCGCCATTGTAGGAATAATGGCTCATCGCGGCTGAATAACATTTTGGGCAGTTTGCGCGCCAAACCAGGCACAGGCACCGGCAGAATAGCGCCCGCCGCCAAAACGCCGGCATTGCCGTAGCTGGTGCGCAGCGCCCCATCCATGCGATCGACAAGCGTGACCTCATGACCCGCCCGTTGCAGCCAAATTGCCGAAGACACCCCAACGATACCGGCACCGGCAATCACGACATGAACCATGATATTTACCTTCATTCCTTCAGGGCGAAAATCCGCAACTCCGCCTTGCGCAGAGGCCTTGCCCCAAAGTCATATCGAATAGAATTCTTGAAGCAAACAAAAAGCTAGGTTAACCTATTTTTTACGGCGGGTTTGCCGACAAGGAGATGAATTATGAACCTGAAGAAACTACTGCTGGCCACGACGGCCGCAACGCTTGTCACTGGCGCCGCTATAGCCGCTGATGATGGTTTAATTGTTTTCGATTGGTCTGGGTATGAAGACGAGGGCTTCTTCCAGAAATATATCGCCAAGCATGGGGATTCGCCAACCTACTCCTTCTTTGGTGAAGAAGAGGAAGCCTTCCAGAAACTGCGTGCAGGTTTCAGAGCGGATGTCTCACACCCTTGCAGCCAATCTGTGTCAAAATGGTTAGAAGCCGGTCTGCTTGAGCCGCTTGACACCTCACGGATTGACCTTTGGGATGATGTGAACACCGAGATGAAAGAAGCCTTCAAATTTGACGGCGCGTATTATCTTCTGCCGATGGATTGGGGCACAACCGCCTTGACCTATCGCACGGATATGGTCGATGCGGCGACAATGGACAGCCTGGCTGTGTTCCTTGACCCTGCCTACGCGGGCCGGATTGCTCTGCCGGACAATGTCGATGATATCTACGCCTTGGGCTATTTGGCCACGGGCATCACCGATTGGACCAAAGCCACCGATGCCGATTTTGAAGCAGCCTCCGCCTGGTTGCGCCAAGCGCATCAAAATGTGCGGGCCTATTGGGCCGATGGCGCAGAACTGGCGCAATTGATGGGCAGCGGGGAGGTTGTTGTCTCTTGGGCCTGGAGCGAAACACCGGCAACCATGGCCGCAGAGGGCCTGCCGGTTGAAGCCAACCGCTCCACAAAAGAAGGCTCTTCGAGCTGGTTCTGCGGCTATGTGAATTTGGCAAATGGACCCAACCCAGAAGACAAAATGTATGACTTCTTCAACGCATGGATGGACCCCGGCTCGGCGGACTATATCGTTTCGGAATGGGGCTATGGCCACGGCAACCAAACCGCCATGGCGGCCATTGGATCCGACGCTCTGGCCGATGCCGGCCTTGGCCCAGTGGCGGTGCCAGTCCTGGCGCAGGTGCCAATGAACCAAGCATTGCGTGAAAAAATGATCGCTGAATTCGAGAAGATCAAAGCGGGCTTCTAAACGCCTTGGCATGCGAATAGACAAAGAGCGCCCCTTGGGGCGCTCTTTTTTTGTGCTATGCATCGAACACACCAAGCGGAATGTGAGGGTTGATACTACCTATAGCTTGCTCACGTAAGGTGCGCACAACCAGTTGACTCTGTGTCAAAATGTAGCAAAATTTTAGCTTGTCAGACTGGCGATTCGCAGTCGCAGTCTGACAGGCCAAACCAGACAGCCTTAAGTCTGGCACACAGACCAAAAGTTGCTGTAACAACTTATGGTCAAGCTGCCAAAGGAGGGTTTATTCCATGGCAACTATACCGCACCCTATTACGGGTGTCGCACTAAATCCAATAGAAATTGAACGCAAGGCATTAAGTCACCAAGAAGCGGTGACGGCATGGCACTTACGTAAGACAGGTGTGAAGTACAACCATGTAGCTCAATATCTAGGAACTAATACCCATCGCTTGGGTGAAGTGTTTCGTGGTAAAGTGCATCCAGGCTCAGAACAAATAACAGAAGCTATGCTGAGTTAAGTCGGAAGGCGGGAGGTGATCTTTGGATCACTGGGAGGCCCCGCCAACCCACAAGCACCCGTCAGGATCAATTCCTTTATGAGCCATTTTCTCACCGCACCGGCGCACGGGGCGGCCTCAAACTCACTCAGCTGATGTAAAAGCTGAGGGCCCCGGTTATTGGCTGACTTGTCGGTCATATCGGGACTCGTCTTGCTAATGTGGCCGGCAGTCCGCCGTGTAATGACCTCTGCAAAACCCAACCTACAAGCCAAAAGCACTTTGCCCGGTGGCAACACCGGGCTGCGCCTGCCTGCCCCCCGGCAGGCGCATTCACCATCTCTCTATACGGGTATCTATGGTTATTGCTCCAGTATTCCGGTGATTTCACCACCGCACACATGCGCCCGCCCAGGCAGGCGCTGCCCTCGTTTCGTGTTGAAATGGCTCATGCAGAGGTCTTTTTTGTTACCGCAACAGCAGCAGCGCAACAGGGCTCCATCCCACCCGGGCCCTGTCGCCCGCTGCCAGCACCTTGCGGCCCGCGGTGTTGCGCATTGTCACGGTCACCGGCGCATCTTTTTGCGGCAGCTTCACGTCATAGTAGGTCATATCACCATAGTAGAAGACCTCAGACACCACGGCGTCAATTTCACGTTCAGCGGTTTGCCCCTCAGCTAAAATGGTCAACATTTCCGGACGGATGCCGACGGTTTGACAGCCTTCGACGCCGCCAGGCGCCTGAGACAGGGGCAAGGTGACCTTTCCGAAAGACTGCACATCCACCTCAACCGTTTCAGCTGACGCGCCAAGTATTTTGGCCTCCAGAAAGTTCATCATGCCAATAAAATTGCCCACCCGCCGCGAATTGGGATGGCCATAGAGCCTCTGCGGCGTGGCCACTTGAGCGATTTTACCATCAAACATGACCGCAATACGATCAGACATGGTCAGCGCCTCTTCCTGATCGTGGGTCACCAGAACAAAGGTGATGCCAACAGCCCGTTGCAGCCGCCGCAATTCCGATTGCATTTGTTCGCGCATTTTTTTGTCAAGCGCCGACAGCGGCTCATCGAGCAGCAGAACCCGCGGTTTGAGCACCAAGGCCCGTGCCAGCGCAACCCTTTGGCGCTGACCGCCTGACAGCGCATGAGAGGCGCGGCTGTCAAAGCCTTGCAGCCCCACCATGGCAATGGCCTCAGCCACCCGTTCTTGAATCTCCGCCTTGGGCAAGCGGCGGGCCTTCAACCCATAGGCCACATTCTCTGCCACGCTCATATGCGGAAAAATTGCATAGCTTTGAAACACCATATTGGTCGGACGCTTATTGGCCGGCACCCCATCCATGGATTTACCATCGATGTGCAGGCTGCCCGCCGAGGGAGTCTCAAACCCGGCAATCAAGCGCAGCAATGTGGTTTTTCCGCAGCCCGATGGGCCTAAGAGCGAGAAAAATTCCCCGGTGCGAATATCCAAATCGATCTGCGATAACGCTTGGAAATCGGCATAAAATTTATCAACTCCGCTGAGTTGAATAATGGGCTGTGTCATAGGAATCCCCCTGAATTCTCAATGCCGGTTTTCTTGAGTCCACGCCGGCGGAAATAATCTGCGAGGACCAGCAAGCTGATCGAAAGGACCAGCAGCAATGTGCCCAAAGCCATCAAGCTGGGCAGTTTTTGTGGGAAGCGCAATTGCCCCCAAATATAGACGGGTAGGGTCGGTTCGGTCCCAGCCAGGAAGAAGGCAATAATGAACTCGTCAAGAGAGATGGTAAAAGCGATCAACAGGCTCGCCACAATTCCCGGCATGACCAGAGGGAAAATCACCAACCAAAAGGTGTTCCATCGCGTTTGACCGAGATCAAACGAAGCCTCTTCAAGGCTTCGATCCAAATTCATAAAGGCCGATGATAGGATGGCGATGCAAAACGGTGTGCAAATTAGGATATGGCCCAAAATAATCGTAAAGAGCGACAGTTCAAATCCGAGCTGTACGATCACAACCAAAAGGGACACCCCGATAATGATCTCAGGCAGCACCATGGGAAGCATGATGAAGCCCATGATGGAGCGTCTTGCGGGAAAGGCAAAGCGGGTTGAGGCCCGCGCGGCGAGAACACCAAAGGCCGTTGAAAATATCGCCGTTGTCACCGCAATTATCAGGCTGTTTCGCACCGCGACATGCAGCGCCTCCGTCGATTGCAGCACTTCAAACCATTTTGTCGTGAAGCCCTTCAGCGGGAAAGACACAATGCTGCTGTCATTGAAGGCAAAGACCGGCAAGAGAACGGCCGGTGCATAGAGAAACACCAAAAACAGCACAACATACCATTTAAACAAATATCCCTTGCCGCGCATCAGTTTGGTCCTCGCATAAATTTCCGATTCATCCAAACGAACACCAAGGACACACAGGTCACGAGTGCCATGGCAGAAATGGCCAAAGCGGCCCCTAAGGGCGCATTATTGGCCTTTTTGAACTGCAGTTCGATCATATTGGAAATCATCAACCCATTCGGACCGCCCACCAATCGCGGCGTAACGTAATCGCCGATGGTGGGAATGAAAACAATGATGGTCGCGGCAATCACACCGGGCATCGACAGGGGCAATGTCACGCGCAAAAACCAACGCAGTCGATTGTCGCCCAGGTCCTCTGCCGCCTCAATCAAAGAGCGATCGACGCGCTCCAGTGCCACAAAAATCGGCAATATCGCGAAGGGGACCCAAGAATGCGCCAGCGTCAAGACCACTGCGTTTTGATTGTACAAAATAAAGCTCAACGGCTGCTCAATCAGCCCCAGCCCCATGAGGCTGCCGTTGACCACACCGTTGTAGCCTAAGATCACCTTCCAAAGGAAAATCCGCATGAGGTAGCTGGTCCAAAACGGGATGGTGATCAAAAAGATCCACATGGCCTTGCGTTTGGGCGTCACATGGAAAGAGATGAAATAAGCCACAGGATAGGCCAAAAGCACCGTTAACGCCGTGACAAATATTGAGATCTTGAGCGAACGGAGCATCAGATATTGATACATTGGCTCGGTCCAAGCCGTCTTATAATTCGCAAGGGAAAAACTGCGGTCCAAGGTCAAATAGTTTTGCGTCCAAAAACTGAGCGCCAGCACCATCATCAAGGGGATGGCCAACATCAATAGCGTAAACACCAGCGTGGGGCTGATCAAAACCATCCCCTGAGCGGCCTCACTTCTCAGCCCTTTTCGCAACCCTGTCACTTATTCAATCCCCTTGCCGAGAAGCGCATCATTGACTCTCGCCATGTGCCCCGACTCGGGCGGCACAGGCTGCTCCAGCACCGGCAAGAGCTGTCGCAAATGATCGTGATAGGTTTTCACGCCATACTCCAGGTCAGAAAATATCACGCCGTCATATGCAGAGGATTTTGTCGCCTCACAAGACCAAATCATGAGCATCTGATCTTCTCCAGCCGTGTCACGGTCGATCCGTCCACTCAAATATCGCGCGGCCTTCATTTCACGGCTTTCCTCGCGCCGCCGATAGCACATTCCGCGCTGCACCGTTTGCGTGGCAGACTGGGGCACTTCTTGGTAATAGATGACACTGTCGGGATAGAGGCCAAGGACGAAATTGGGGAACATGCCAAAATAGATCCATTGACGCCGCTGGTGCGGCGGAAGATGACCTGCCTCTGGCAAGATCTCGCGGTATTTTCGCACGCTCCAGCGATGGCCATAGGCCTCATTGAATGTCCCGACCGATCGCGAGGTGCCATTGGCATAGGGCTCATCAAAATAACCATTGCCGTAGAGCTGATGCAGCCCCGGATGGGCTTGGCGCACATGATAGCCCTCATTATCCACATCGCGCACGGATTTCCAATTCACCGACAGCAGATCATCCATCGAATTGCTGTCAGTGGGCACCATATTGGCCAAATCATAGGGGGCGATTTCATCATCGAACCGGGCTAAAATTTTTGCCACCGCAGGCTGAGGACCGGCTTGAAAGCGAATGAAGACCAGGCCATTCCAGATCTCCATCTCCAACGGTTTGAGGCCCCATTTTTCGGCCTGCATCTGCGGAAATGTATCCCGATTGGCAATTCCGCGCAGCCCGCCGTCCAAATTATACGCCCAGCCATGATAGGGGCAAACCATAGCCTTATTGCAGACCCCGCGCGCATCCGGAACAATCCGCGACCCACGATGCCGGCACAGATTGTGAAAGGCCCGCAAAATGCCGTCATGACCGCGGATCACCAGCGCCCGTTCACCGGCGAGATCAAAGGTGACATAGGCGCCAATCTCTGCCGCTTCATTTACATGGCAGACAAATTGCCAATGGGTTTTGAACAGGGTGTCACATTCCAGCTCGAACAGTTCCTGCGAAAAATAGGCCCATCCGGGCAGTCCCGAGCGGTCCCAATCTTTAGGCAATGCGATATCTGTTGTCATGAGCGGTTCCAATCAATATCGTGGTTCATGGAACAGCTTACGCCCCCAAATATCAACAGTAATCTGACAAACGACCTTGAGTTCACGCGCATCCGCACAGCCATTAGGCTCTAACTTCGCAGCCAAAACAGGGTAATGGCGGGGAAGGCCACGAGCAAAATCACCCGTGCAATGTCAGAGGCCACGAAATACATCACCACTTTATAGGTCTGCACCAAGGGCGTCGAACGATCCATCGCGTTGATGACAAAGAGGTTCATACCCACAGGCGGGGTAATGAGCCCCACCTCCACCACGATCAACACCAATATGCCAAACCATATGGCGATGTGCTCTTGGCTCATGCCAAAATCAAGCTCCACGATGACCGGAAAAAAGATCGGAACAGTAAGCAAAATCATCGACAGGCTGTCCATCAAACAGCCAAATACAAGGTAAAACAGCAAAATGATGCTCAGGACCACCCAGGGGCTAAACCCTTGGTTAACCACAAAGTTTGAAATTTCCTGCGGCACCTGGGTCAGGGCCAAAAATCCATTATAAAAACCGGCGCCAAGAATAATGAAGAAAATCATGGCGCTGGATTTTGCGGTGACCAGGAAGCTCTCAATTAAGGTGCTTCGCGTCAGGCCTTTGTTCATCCATGCGATAAACCCCGTGCCAGCCGCCCCAACCGCCGCCCCTTCGGTGGGGGTGAACCAGCCCTGATAGATGCCGCCGACCACGAGCGCGAAGACCAACAACACCGGCCAAACTTTGAACAGGGCCGCAAAGCGCTCGGCATAGGGCACCGCCGCTTTCACACCGGCCGCCTCCGGGTGCAGTCGCACATAGATGGAAATTGCAATCACATAGCCGACCGCCGCTAAAATTCCCGGAATGAAGGCTGCTAGAAACAGTTTGGCAATGTTTTGCTCGGTTAAAATCGCATAGATCACCAAGACAATTGAGGGCGGAATCAAAATCCCCAGGGTGCCACCGGCGGCCAAAGTGGCGGTGGAAAAGCCGCCAGAGTAGCCATATTTGCGCAATTCAGGCAGAGCCACGCGCCCCATGGTCGCCGCCGTGGCGAGAGACGAACCGCAGATCGAACCAAACCCGGCGCAAGCCCCAATCGCGGCCATGGCGATGCCGCCTTTGCGATGGCCCAAAAAGCTCTCGGTGGCTTTAAATAGGGCGCTGGACATCCCCCCCAGGGTCGCAAAATGCCCCATCAGCAAAAACATCGGTACGATCGACAAAGAGTAGCTGGAAAATGTGCTGAAGGTTTCAGATTTCAACCGGGCCAGCGGCAAATTGAAACTGCCCGTGGTGAAATACAACCCCACCAAGCCCACCAAAAACATTGCAAGACCAATGGGCACGCGAATGAAAATCAATATTAGAAGCGCCGGGAAAGAGGCCAGGCCGATCTCTAAGTTGCTCATAGGTCCAGTCCTGACTCTTGGGACAAAATATCTTCACCCCGCAAAAATTCCACCGCGCGGATCGCCGCCACATAGACTGCAATCACCGCTGTGAGAACCGCGCCGAATAGGCTGGCGGCATAGGCCCACCAAATCGGAAATTGCAGCAAAAAGGTGGTGTCGCCATAGCGCTGTTTTGACAGCATCCCATTGTACAGCTGATAGGCGATCGCGATCAGCACGACGGCAAAAATCACATCAATGGCAAGCTGCAACACTCGGTTGCTTCGGCGCGGCAATTTTGCCGTGAAAATATCGACAGAGGCGTGGCCTGCGGACATTTGGCACAGGGGCAGAAAGGCGAAAATTGCAAAGGCCACACCCGCCTCCACCAATTCAAAATCGCCATTGATGGGTCCTACGCCCAGATCCAAAGCCCAAGCCGAAAGGTCAGGCATCACAGACCCGATCCACCCATGCAAAAGCCCATTTAAACTGCGCCCAAGTACAGAAATACAAATCAAAAAAATGAGAAGGGTTAAGACGAGACCACCACAGATCGCCATAAAACGCGCTGCCTGCGTTGCCAAATTCCTCATGTGAACATCCCGTCTTAGAAATAGAAAAACGCTGCGCGAAATGGCCCGCGCAGCGTTACATGTGCTTTAGCGACTTAATTGGCGTTCATCAATGCGGTTGCTTGATCAATCATAGCCTGCCCATCGAGGCCGCGCCCTGCCATCTCTTCGATCCATGCCCCATAGACGGGCTGGGCCGCTTCTGCCCAGACGGCCGATTGGGCCGCATCCAAGGTGACGATATCATTGCCCCGGGCCACGGCAACATCGCGGCCAGGTGTGTCATAGGCCTGTTGCGTCGTGCCTGCAAAGATGGAGAACTCAAGACCTGAATTATCTTCTATCACCGCTTGCAAATCAGCCGGCAGGGCTGCGAATTTATCCTTGTTCATCACCAAGACGAAAGTGACCGTATAGAGCATGGGGCCAGTAAATTCCGTGTGATGCGCGACAAGCTCCGGCACTTTGAGCGACTTTGTCACCTCCCAAGGGATGGTTGTGCCATCAATCACACCTTTGGACAAAGCCTCTGGCACCGCTGGCACCGGCATGCCCACAGGGGTGGCCCCCAGTTCTTTTAGCATCGCATTGACCTGGCGCGACGCGCCGCGAATCTTCATACCGTTGAAATCGGAGGGAACTGTGACAGCCTTATTGGCATGAATAACGCCAGGTCCGTGCACCCAGCCGCCCAACATCTTCAGATTTCCAAACTCCCGTTCGGCAATATCTGCCTCCAGCATTTTCCAGAATGCCGCAGAGGCCGGCCCTGCATCGGTCACCAAGAAGGGCAGCTCAAACACTTCGGTTGATGGATAACGCCCTGGCGTATAGCCCACCACATTCCAGGTGATATCAATCACGCCATCGAGCACCTGATCGATCAACTCAGGCGGCTTGCCGCCCAATTGCATTGCCGCATAGCGGTTGATTTCGATACGCCCGCCAGAGGCCTTCTCAATCTTATCTGCCCAAACATCAATGATTTTGGACGGAATTGTCGCCTGCGCGGGTAAAAAGCTCTGTAGGTTAAAGCTGTAATCTGCGGCACAGGCCGCGCCGGACAGTGCCAGCGCCGCAACGGCACCCGCTAAAGTTCTGTGAAAGATCGTATGAAACGTCATGATATATCCCTGCCAATGATGCGTGGCGTTATTATAAATTAAACGGCCAACTGATCAACAAAAAAGTCTCATTATATGCTGTTTTAGGGGCAGCAAGTCTTGGCGCGCAAAGTCAGAATTGAAATTCACACAGTCCTGTGGCAGCACAGCAGAAAAGAAAAGGATCTCACCCATGCCCCATCCCCTTCTCAGCCAAAGCGATATCGACGCCTTTCAACGCGATGGTGTGATCTTGGTGAAAGGCCTGTTTGCCGATCATGTGGAGACGCTGCGGGCGGGCATTGCGCGCAACATGGACGCGCCTGGCCCCTATGCGGCAGAGAATTTGAAATCCGGCGAAGCGGGGCGGTTTTTTGATGATTACTGCAATTGGACTCGCATTCCAGAATTTGAAACGGTCCTGCACGACAGCCCCGCCGCGGCCGTGGCCGCAGATTTGATGGGCTCTCAGCGGGTGCAGATGTTTCACGACCATATCCTGGTGAAAGAGCCCGGCACATCAAAAGCCACCCCTTGGCATCAAGACGGGCCTTATTATTTTGTGGATGGTCAGCAAAATGTGAGTTTTTGGAGCCCGCTGGACCCGGTGACTGACGCCTCGCTCCGCTGCGTTGCCGGCAGTCACAAATGGGCCAAACCGGTCTTGCCGACCCGCTGGCTGGCCGAGGAGAGTTTTTATCCCAATGAGGACGACTACATGCCCGTGCCGGATCCCGACGCCGAAGGCATGGAGATTCGCGAATGGGCGATGGAGCCCGGCGATGCTGTGGCCTTTAACTTTGGCATTCTGCACGGCGCGCGCGGAAATGACAGCCATCAGCGCCGCCGGGCCTTCTCTTTGCGGCTTTTGGGCGATGATGCGCGCTATGTGGAGCGCCCTGGCCGGACCTCCCCCCCCTTTCCAGGCCATGAGATGCAGCCCGGCCAGCGGCTCCGCGACGATTGGTTCCCCGTGATTTTTGACCGCAAGGCTGCGCCAGCCTGAGGCGCGGCGCACCCAAGTGCTAAACCGCGTCGAAATCCAAAACCACCAGCTCTGAACGCGGTTTGAATTGGCAGGCCAAAACATAGCCCTGCTCAATTTCCCAAGGCTCAAGTGAGAAATTTTGGGCCATCTCCCCCTGCCCTTGGCTCAACTTACAACGGCAGGTCGCGCACATGCCATTGGCGCAAGAATACGGCAGCTCAAGTCCAGACTGGCTGGCCGCATCCAGCAGCATCTCGCCCGCCTCCATGGCAAAGCCCCTCCGCGCGCCATCCAGCACGACCTCAACCCGCGCGCCGCGCGGCGCCGCGGGCTTTTGAGCCGCGCTGGCAATCGGCAGCGGGCTTGACGGGGTAAAGAGCTCAAATTTGATCCGCTCAGGCGGCACGCCCAGCACGGACAATGCCTCAGAGGCCGCCGTGATCATCGGCTGTGGTCCGCAGATATAGATTGCATCATAATCCATTGGAGAAATGAGCCCGCGGGTGGCCATTGTGCTCAATTTCTCTGCATCCATGCGCCCATTGAAGAGCGCCACATCCTGCGCCTCCTCATCCATCACATGCGTCATCAAAAACCGTGTGAGATACTTGTCTTTCAGATCATCAAAGGTTTGGCGAAACATAATGCTTTCAGTGTTGCGATTGGCATAGCATAGGGTCACCGTGCTATCAGCTTCGCCCTCAAGTACCGACTGCGCGATCGATTTGATCGGCGTGACACCCGACCCTGCGGCCAAGAGCAAATAATTGTGCCGCCCACCAATCGGCGCCGTGAAGCGCCCCTGCGGTGGCATTACCTGCAAAACATCCCCCGGCTTCAGGCCCAAAGCAAAGCTGGAAAAAGCGCCGCCTTCAATCCGTTTGATCCCGACCGAGAGCTGCGGCGCGCCCAGTGGCGAGCAAATCGAATAGGACCGGCGCAAGTCCTGCCCATCGACCATGGCGCGGAGGGTCAAATACTGGCCAGGCTCAAACACAAAATCAGAGGCCAAAGCCGCCGGAATGTCAAAACTGATCTCAACAGAGCTGGCGGTATCGGCGCGCACGGCGCTGATGGTCAAATCATGAAATTTCAGTTTGCCCATCGCCGTCTCTCCTCAAATACATTTAAAATAATCAAAGGGCTCATGACAGGCATTGCAGCGATACTGGGCCTTGCAGGCCGTCGAGCCAAATTCCGATAGTTTGGACGTGTCCCCTGCCGCGCAGCGCGGGCAAGCCACTGTGATCTCGCCAAAGAGCGCGCGTTTTGACGAGGAGCCCGCCACAGGCGGCGCAATCCCATAGGCGCGAAGTTTTTCGCGCCCCTCCTCGGTGATCCAATCCGTGGTCCAGGCCGGTGCAAGGACCCGCTCAATCACGGGATCAAAACCGGCCTGCCGCAGAGCCGCCTCGATGGCCAATTCAATCGCCAGTACCGCCGGACATCCCGAATAGGTGGGGGTGACCTGCGCAACCGCCCGACCTTGATCATCAATGTCAACAGCCCGCAATATCCCCAAGTCCGCGACGGTGACCGCGGGCACCTCGGGATCCAAAACAGCCGCTGCGGCCTCCCATGCCCGGCGGGCCTGGAGCGTTACCATGTCATATCCGGAAAACTGCGCTGCATGAATTGCAGCTGCGCCAAAAGATGGCCCATGGCTTCCGTATGCAGCCCGCTGCGGCCCCCCTTTTGCGCATAGGCAGTCGCCGGCGGGACCAGTTTGGCCGCCGCGAAGACCTGCTCAACATCCGCTTGCCAGGCCGGTTGCAAAGCTTGGGTGTCGGGCCAGATACCAGCCTCAACTGCGCCGCAGGCTTCGGGATCTGCTATAAAAAATTCACCCGTATAGGGCGCCAAAAGCGCCATGGCTTCGGCCATACGCCGCGCACTTTCATCGGTTCCATCCCCCAGACGAATGACCCATTCCGCACAATGGCGGCGGTGATACTGCGCCTCCTTCACGGCCTTTGCGGCAATCGCCGCCAGGGTGGCATCGCTTGAGCGCTCGGCCTCTTGCCAAAACAATTGCATGAAACTGGCAAAATAAAACTGCCGCAACATGGTCTGGGCAAAATCCCCATTGGGCAGCTCACAAATCAATAGATTTCGATAGGCGCGCTCCATTCGGCCAAAGGCCAAAGCATCCTCATCGCGCCCGGCCCCTTCCAAATCGCCCGCATAGCTGTAAAGCGCGCGCGCTTGGCCAATCAGATCCAGCGCAATATTGGGCATGGCCAGATCTTCCTCAAGCATCGGCGCATGGCCGCACCATTCCGACAAGCGGTGCCCCAATATGAGGTGGTCATCCGCCAAGCCAATCAAGGCTGCAACCCCTGCGGCCGGCATCACATATGCCCCACATCATCGGGAATATTATAAAAACTGGGGTGGCGGTAGATTTTATCGTCGGCCGGATCAAACAGCGCGCCGCGATCTTGCGGATCAGAGGCCACAATCTGCGCCGAAGGAATAACCCACACCGACAACCCCTCCCCGCGGCGGGTGTAGACATCCCGCGCCGCTTGCAGCGCCATTTCAGCATCGGCCGCATGCAGCGAGCCGCAGTGACGATGCGCCAGCCCATTTCGCGGGCGAATAAACACTTCCCAAAGTGGGATTTCTTCGGCTTCGCTCATCTGCTCTCGTCCTCTTGCCTCATTCAGCAGCCATGGCCGCCGATTGCCGCGCGGCCCGTTTCTTGGCATGGGCAAGCGCCGCCTCGCGGACCCAAGCCCCCTCTTCCCAAGCCTTTTTGCGCGCCGCCACCCGGGCCTTGTTCAACGGGCCATGCCCCTTGACCACGGCCCAAAACTCGTCCCAATCAATTTCGCCATAGTCATAGCGCCCCTCCGCCTCATTCCAGGCCAGCGCCGGATCGGGAAGGCTCAAGCCCAAGCGCTCAGCCTGCGGCACCGTGGCATCCACAAATTTTTGCCGCAGCTCATCATTGGTAAACCGCTTGATTTTCCAGCGGGTAGATTGATCTGAATGCTCGCTTTCCCCATCGGGAGGGCCAAACATCATCAAGGAGGGCCACCACCAGCGGTTCAACGCATCCTGCGCCATCTCCTTTTGCGCGGGGGTTCCTTCAGCCAATTTCAGCATGATCTCATACCCCTGCCGCTGGTGAAAACTCTCCTCCTTGCATACGCGGATCATCGCCCGCGCATAGGGCCCATAAGAGCAGCGGCACAAAGGCACCTGATTCATAATCGCGGCCCCATCCACAAGCCAACCAATGGCGCCAATATCGGCCCAGGTCTGGGTCGGGTAATTGAATATGGAGGAATATTTTGCGCGGCCAGACACCAATTCTTCGGTCATCTGCGTTCGGCTCACCCCAAGGGTTTCAGCCGCAGAATAGAGATATAATCCATGCCCGCCTTCATCTTGCACCTTGGCCAATAGCGCCGCCTTGCGCCGCAACGTCGGGGCACGGGTGATCCAATTGCCCTCTGGCAACATGCCGACAATTTCCGAATGCGCATGCTGGCCAATCTGACGAATCAAGGTCTTACGATAGGCCGCTGGCATGGGGTCATTGGGCTCAATTTTCTCATCCGCATCAATGCGGGCTTGGAAGGCTGCCAAAAACTCCGGCGTTTCAGTGGTCTGTTCGCCAGATCCAATCAATCCTTGTGAATACATCCATTCGCTCCCAAATCTCAGCTCAAGCTTATATTACAAAAATTCATAAATCAATATTATTTTGTAACATGCGAAAAGCGGCTGGCACAGCCCGGCGCCCCATCGCTCATTTGCACCAATTGCGGATAGAGATTGGCCAGCGCGCGATGCGCCAGCGCCAAAGGCCAATCGTCGAGCGGGGCCTCAATGGTGGGATAACGCAGCACCAAGCGGCGCCAAAAATGCACAAGCAAGAGCCGGGTCAACCGGGCCTGCGGCGCCTTCAGGACCTGCCCGTCAAGAGCGCCGCACAGACGCGCGATCAAACCGCAGCTCTCAGCATTGAGCACAGGAAACACCTGCGCGCGCGCCCAATCGGGAAAGGTCAACGGCGGGCTGTCAAACTCCACGAACCCCGCGCGCCACGGCTTCAAACCCTCTGGCATGGCCGCAGCAGGCCAACAGGCGAGCCGTGCGCCAAAAATCAATGGCGGCTCGGCAGCGCAGTCTTTTTGCATCTGAGCCAGATCCGCATCCGGCCCGATCAGACCATAGCGCCAATGCTCAATGTCGCGGGGCGCCGCATAAATCCGGCGCGCCGCCCGGTGATACTGCGCAAGACCCGCGTTTGAGAAGCGATAAAATGCTTGCCGCCCGAGGCGCCGTCCCGTGACCAAACCTTCTTTGGACAGGCGCGACATGGCTGTGCGCACCGCTTGCGGCTCAATCTCAAGCGCCGCGCAGAGATCAAGAAGCGCGGACATCGACAGCTCGCCCCCCTCCGGTTCCGCCAATTCTCCCAAAATCGTGACAATAACAGACCATACCCGCAACCGCCCCTGGGCTTGCAGATGGTGAATCAATTGGGCAAGAGGCGCAGGCTGCTCCGTCATGCCCCTTTGGTTTCACCATATGAATTCATGGTCAACAATTCATATTCGGCCACCAAATCGCGATCTTGGTTGCGCAGGGCCACATGCCAGCGCACTTCACCATAGGCCGCCGTGCGGCGCGTCTTGCGCTTGACGGTAAGCTGCACAAAAATGCAGTCACCCGCCACGACCGGCTTTTGAAACGACAATGCCGTGAGCCCGGTATTGGCCAGCACCGGGCCAGGACTAGGCTCCACAAAGAGACCTGCGGCAAAACTGAGTAGCAAATACCCATGCGCGACGCGATCTGGAAAAAACGGATTGGCCCGGGCCGCCTCGGCATCCATATGCGCGTAAAACCGATCACCGGTAAACTCGGCAAAATGCTCAATATCGGCCAGGGTGACTTCGCGCGCAGCGGTGTGGAGGGTCTCGCCGATCTGAAGCGCATCGAAACTGCGCGTAAAGGGATGCGCGGGGCCTGCATGCTCCTCGGCCCCTGTCACCCAAATTCCCGTGATGGCTGCAAGCATATCCGGGCTGCCCTGAATGGCGCTGCGTTGCATAAAATGTTTCACCCCGCGCAGACCGCCCAATTCCTCTGAGCCGCCCGCCCGGCCCGGCCCGCCATGCACCATATGTGGCAGGGGGGCGCCATGGCCTGTACTCTCGGCCTGAGATATCCTGTCGTTGAAATATAGGCGCCCATGAAACGCCCCTGCGCCCAAAACAACCTGCCGCGCCACCTGCGGATCATGGGTGATGACAGAGGCCACCAAAGAGCCGCCACCTTTGTTCAGCAAGGCAATCGCATGGGGTAAATCGCGATAGGCCATAACCGTGGAGACCGGGCCAAAGGCCTCAATCTCATGCAGCGTTTTGGCCGCATCGGGATCTGGACAGTTGAGCAGCACAGGCGACATAAAAGCGCCCTCTTTGGCATCGGCCCCGCTGACCATACACTGCTGCGCATCGCCAAATACGACATCGCAGTCCCGCGCCAGAAGCTGCAATTTGCCCCGAACATCCTCGCGTTGCGCCAAAGAGACCAAGGCGCCCATCTGCGTATCCCGCTGCGCCGGATGGCCAATTTTCGTGGCAGCCAGCCGCTCTGACAGGGCCGCAGTCACCGCCTGCACATGAGCCTCTGGCACCATGATCCGTCGAATAGCGGTACATTTTTGCCCGGCTTTCGTGGTCATTTCACGGTGCACCTCGGTGATGAAGAGATCAAATTCCTTTGATCCAGGCATCACATCCGGCCCAAGAACCGAGCCATTCAAACTGTCTTGTTCCGCAGTGAAACGCACGGCGTTTTGCAAAAGTGAGGGCCGGCTGCGCAGGGTCATGGCTGTGGCAGCGCTGCCGGTGAAGCCCACGGTGTCTTGTGCGTCCAGACAATCCAGAAGATCCCCGGTGGCGCCCATGATCAGCTGAAGCGCGCCCGGAGGCAAAATGCCACTCTCTGCGATCAACCGCACCACGGCCTGGGCCAGATACCCCGTGTCGCTGGCTGGTTTGACAAGGCTGGGCACCCCGGCCAAG
>JADHLF010000040.1 GCA_016780825.1 Planktomarina sp.
GTCGCAGGCGCAGTCACAACCGCCGAGGAGCGCTCTTCCCGCCCGATGGCCTCGCGCTTACTCTATTGCGGCGGTTTGGTGGCCCTTGTGATCATGGCGATCAAAATGCCGGATGATTTTGGTGCGGGCCAGCGTAACCAGGCGGTTTTCTTCGTGCTGACCTTTTGCCTCCTGCCGCTGGTCAACGCGGTTTTTGATTTCGCCTCTGTCGGTTTGACCCGCTATCTGCTCCGCCTTGGGCTTGAGCAAAAGCGGGCGGCTTGGCGGGCGGTTTAGGACGGGCTGGGCGGGATTGCCATTTTCTTTGCCTTGGGATGTACGCTCATCGCCTTTGTCACCTTTGTTGTCCCGGCCGATGGGGTGCCGCTTGTGGATTTGAAGCAGCTTTTTGCCGATATGCGCAGGGCGCCGGGCGATTATATCTGGTTGATGGTGACGCTGTTTTCCACGCTCATACCCACCCTATTGCATCTCTCTGTCGCGGTGCTCACCCTAGGGCTGCAATACCCTGCAGGGGTGCGCAATTTTGTGGCCGGTCTTTTGGAGCGCGGCGAGCAGAGCGGGCAAGCGGCCCTCCTCTCTGGCATCTGTATTTGGGCCATGATCACCATCGCGCTTTGGTGTCCGATCTGGATCTTTGGCTTCGTCGTCACCCATGACCACGGCGCGATCGTCAACGCCGTGCTTTGGGGTTTTGAGGCCTTCGCCTGGGCCATTGGCGGGATATAGGCTCGACAATCTGCCATCTACACATCCCCGCAATCTCTGCTATAGCGGCGCTATGGCACAGAATCCTCCCCACCTCCGCCCTGACCTCGCGCCCAAAGCGCGGATTGAAACCCCGCGCCCGGGCCAGCCGACCATCGGCATGGTATCGCTGGGCTGTCCCAAGGCTTTGGTTGACAGCGAGCGCATTTTGACCCGCCTGCGCGCGGAGGGCTATGCCATCAGCCCCGATTACGCCGGCGCAGAGGCGGTCATTGTCAACACCTGCGGCTTTCTCGACAGCGCCAAGGCGGAAAGTCTTGAGGCGATTGGTGAGGCGCTGCATCAAAACGGCAAGGTGATTGTCACCGGCTGTTTGGGCGCCAATACGGAGTATATCACCGGCGCGCATCCACGCGTTTTGGCCGTCACCGGCCCGCATCAATATGAGCAGGTGTTGGATGCCGTCCATGCCGCCGTGCCGCCCGCGCCGGATCCTTTCGTGGATCTTCTGCCCGCCTCCGGCGTCTCTCTCACGCCGCGGCACTACAGCTATTTGAAAATCTCCGAGGGCTGCAATCATAAGTGCAAATTTTGCATCATTCCCGATATGCGCGGCAAATTGGTCAGCCGCCCGCCCCGTGCGATCCTGCGGGAGGCGGAGAAATTGGTTGAGGCTGGGGTGCGCGAGCTCTTGGTAATCTCCCAAGACACCAGCGCCTATGGCATTGATATTAAAACGACAAAGGAGGGCGATCTGCGGCCTCATATCACCGATCTGGCCCGTGAGCTGGGGCAATTGGGCGCTTGGGTGCGGCTGCATTATGTCTACCCCTACCCGCATGTGCGCCATTTGATCCCGCTGATGGCTGAGGGGTTGATCCTGCCCTATCTCGACATTCCCTTTCAACACGCGCATCCCGATGTGCTCAAACGCATGGCCCGCCCCGCCGCGGCGTCCAAAACGCTGGATGAAATTGCCGCCTGGCGCAAGGATTGCCCAGAGATCACCCTGCGGTCGACCTTCATTGTCGGCTACCCCGGCGAGACGGAAGCCGAATTCCAAACCCTGCTGGATTGGATGGATGAGGCACAGCTCGACCGCGTTGGGTGCTTTCAATATGAAAATGTCGCCGGTGCCCGCTCCAATGATCTGCCCGATCATGTCTCCGAGGAGATCAAGCAAGACCGCTGGGACCGGTTTATGGAAAAGGCGCAGGCCATTTCCGAGGCCAAACTGGCGGCCAAACTCGGCCATCATATGGAGGTTATCGTCGATGAGCTGGACGCGGAGGGCATCGCCACCTGCCGCACCAAGGCCGACGCGCCCGAGATCGACGGCAATTTGTTTATTGACGACGGCACCGAAGCCCTGACCCCCGGCGACATCGTGACGGTCGAGGTGGACGAGGCGGGCGCCTATGACCTCTGGGGTCGGATTGTTTCCTAAAAATATGAAATAAATATGAAAAAATAGCCTCTGCTTAACCCGACCGCCGAGCCAAAACGCTTTGCCCGGTGGCAACACCGGGCTGCGCCTGCCTGCCCCCCGGCAGACGCATTCACCCTCTCACTATGCTGGTAGGTGTGGGTATTGCTCAAGTTTTGCAGAGTTTTCACCACCGGACATATGCGCCCGCCCAGGCCGGCGCTGCCCTCATTTCATGCTCAAATGGCGTTATGCCGAGGTCTTAAAACATGTAAATTTTGCCAAAGCCTTTGCGCTAAATTTCCAGAAGAACCGTCCCGATCATTCCTTTGAAAGACCTCTGCATAACATAGCCCCCACGCCCTAGGGCGCGGGATGATCTAGGTAGAGACGCGTTGCCTCTTGCACATGGCGGAAGCGGTCGCCGCCGAGGTGTTTGCCGCCGTACCAGCGCGTCACGATGATCAGCTCACCGCGCCGCTCGGCCCGCTCCAACATGCGCAGAATGACCATCCCGGCGCCGCTTTCTCCATCATCTGACTTCATCGGCACCCCATCGAGCAGCACGCCCCAGCTGTTATGGGTCGCCTTGGCATATTTCTTGTCCCGTTTCAGATCTTGAAGCGCCGCATCAATCTGTGATCGATCTGCAACCCGGCAGCCTGAGACCGCATATTTCGAGCCGCGGTCGCTGAGGATCACCCCCAATTTCCTCACAATCGCGCCCTTGGGGCAAGGGTCAGGGCCAGGCGTGGGGTCAAAGCTCTGCCACCGCAGCTTTTACCCCGGCGATCCGATCCGCATTGCGCGGGTGTGTGCCAAAGAACCGATTGGCCGGATCAGGAATCCGCGTGAAATAGGCGGCGCCGCGCACCGCATCAAAACCCGCTTTTTGCGTCATCTGCGCGCCCAGGCGATCCGCCTCAAGCTCAAAGGTTTTTGAGTAATTGCGCCGACCCACCGCCGCGCCAATTTCAGAGGCCGCATCAACCGAACGATTGGAGCCGCCCAAGGCTGCCGCCAGCACCTCAAAGAGTGTGGCACCGCCGCGCGCCAATTCATCTTGCCGCTCTAAATGCTGCAAAATATGATGGGCCCCCTCGTGGCCAATGACAAAGGCCACCTCATCGGCATTATACATGTCTTCCAAAAGCGTCAGGGTAAATGCCAAGATGGGCTGTCCCGCACCATTCACCGTTTGAAACGCATTGGGCGCGCTGTTCGGATTTGGATCAATGGCGATCAAAAAGTCGCAATTCAAATCCGGGCGGGTGGACTTGCAGGTCTCACGCAGGACCGGCCGCATCCGGCGCACAGCGATGGCAAATCGCTCGGGCACATCTTCGGCCTTCAAGACCCGCGCCTCATCTGCCGCCACCACAGGAGCGCGCGCATCTGGCTTGAGAGCGCATCCGGCCAAAGCCAACATCATTATCACGGGGATGAACCGCATTCCGCTCTCCTTAAACCTCTTCTCCAGTCTACCCATAAAACCGCTGCAAACCAACCCTTTGATCCAACCACCCCGGCAAGAAATTGCCCGGTGCGCTTGTCCCTTGCACCGTGAGTAAATCTGATTAATGTTAGCATATGTTTACCATTGAACACGGCTTTGAAGCCACCTCTATCACTTTGATCGATGATACGGTCGGCGCGCTTTTGGAAGATGTGTGCATCAAGTCCTATGAAGACCGAATTGTCATTGAACAATGGGACGCCACCCGCGATCGTATGCATAGGATCACGCTCTCGATGAACCAAGCCCACGACCTTGCCGCGGCGCTGGACTTGCCCGAAGGCGTCTACCAGAGGGCCGAGCTTTAGATGAGAGAGCGCCAAAGATGACGACCGGATTTTATTGGGATGAGCGCTGTTTTTGGTTTTCTGGCGGCAATTATGCCTTCACCCAGCCCGTGGGCGGTTTGGTTCAGCCCCTCGCGGCTGGCGGTATTCCGGAAAATCCCGAAACCAAGCGCCGGTTGAAAAATCTGATGGATGTCACCGGGCTGACCCAGACCCTCGCCAGCCAGAGTGCGGATGTGGCCAGTCGCGAAGCGCTGTTGCGGGTACACCCCAGCGCCTATCTCGACGCTTTTGAGGAGGCTTCCAAGGGAAGCGGCGGCGAGCTTGGCCTGCGCGTGCCTTTCGGTCATGGCGGTTATGAGCAAGCAGCGCTGTCCACGGGTCTCGCCTGCCGGGCGGTGGCCGATGTGATGGCCGGGCGTGTGCGCAATGCCTATGCTCTGTCACGCCCCCCGGGGCATCATTGTTTGCCCGATTTTCCAAATGGGTTTTGCCTTTTGGCCAATATCGCCGTGGCGATCGAGGCCGCCCGCGTCAAGCAGCCAGAGTTGAAAGTGGCCGTTTTGGATTGGGACGTGCATCACGGCAACGGAACAGAGGCGATTTACATCGACGACCCAGCCGTTCTGACCCTCTCGATCCATCAAGACAGAAATTATCCGCTGGACAGCGGCGATGCCGACACCCGCGGCGTGGATAAAAGCAATATCAACATCCCTCTGCCACCCGGAGCGGGCCATGCCAGCTATATGCAGGTTATGGAGCGTATCGTTCAACCTGCCTTGCACCGATTTAAACCAGATTTGATCGTGGTGGCTTGTGGATATGATGCCGCGGCCATTGATCCTTTGTCCCGCATGCTTGCCACAGCCCAGACCTTCAGAGCCATGACCGCTGCCATCAAAGCCAGCGCGGCGGACCTCTGTGACGGCCGTTTGGTCTTGGTGCATGAAGGCGGATATTCAGAGGTCTATGTCCCTTTTTGCGGCCATGCCACCATCTCTACCCTGGCCAATAGCACAATTGAAGCGCCCGATCCCTTTGAGGAGACCTTCGCCAGGCGCCAACCGCGCGGCAAATTTGCCGATTTCCTGGGCAGTTGGGTCGATGATTTGGCCGCGTTCCATAGGTCCTAAATCATCGCGCACCCCTTGCGAAACGCTCTGCCATGCCCCAGATTATAGCCTATGACAGATGCATTGACCTTTTTGAAAACCCGCCGCTCTCGCCCGGCGAAAGTGCTGACCGCACCGGTTCCTGACCGGGTCGCGCTTGAGGCGCTCCTTTGCGTGGCTGCGCGCACGCCCGATCATGGCAAGCTGGAGCCTTGGAGGTTCATTGTTCTTGAGCAAGCCGCATTGCGCCGCCTGGGCGTTTTGGCCCGCAGCTTGGCTGAGGCAGCTGGCCCAGAAGTGGTTGATGCCAACAAGGCAAGTCAGCAATTTGAAACCGGGCAATTGGCCGTCGTGGTCGTTGCCAGCCCGAAACCCTGCGATAAGTTTCCACAAATCGAGCAAACCTATTCTGCCGGCGCCGTCTGCCTATCGCTGCTGAACGCAGCTTTGGCCAGTGGTTGGGGCGCCAATTGGCTTTCTGGCTGGGCCTCGCACAACCGGAATTTTTGCACAGAAGGTTTGGCACTTGCACCGCATGAACATGTCGCCGGCATTATTCACATCGGAACCGGCCCGGCCCAAATGCCCGACCGTCCGCGCCCTGATGTCACCGCGCTCACCCAATGGATTCATAAATGATTTTTTCAGATTTTCTGAGATCCATCGCCCAATTTGACGACCCAAGATTCCGCCGCGTGCTGTGGCGCGGTTTGGGGCTCACCTTTGCCTTATTGGTCATCGCTTGCCTTTTGGTGAGCTATGGCGTCAACCAACTGTTGTCCTCAGCCTTAGTGGCCGGCCTCATCGGTGATCAGAGTTGGCTGGGCGACGTGATCAATATTGGTGGGGTCTTACTCACCATCGCGCTGTCAATTTGGTTAATGGTTCCAGTGGCCTCAGCAATTATCGCATTGTTTCTCGACGAGGTGGCGCAGGCGGTTGAGGCGCGGCACTATCCGCACCTTCCCAAACAGAAGGCCGCCAAGCTGCAAGATCAAATTCTGGTCAGCATCCGTTTTTTGGGGATTTTAATTCTCGCAAATATCGGCGCTTTGCTCTTATCGATGATTTTGCCAGTCTTGGCGCCCTTTGTGTTTTGGGCCACCAATGGCTATCTTATGGGCCGGGAATATTTTCAAATGGCCGCTATGCGGCGTTTGCCGCGCGGGCAAGCTCAAGAGCTATTCCAGCGTCATCAGGGCGCCATCTGGATCGCTGGGATCTTGATGGCTATTCCTCTGACTATTCCACTGGTGGGCTTATTTATCCCAATTCTGGGCGCGGCCACCTTCACCCATCAGTTCGAGAGACTTCGGGCGTTGCCATCCGGTTGAACCAATCAATGTCGCGCACAGAAATCACGCCGCTGATAATGGTCCCTGCAACAAAGGCCCAAATCACCAGCGCCACGACAGTTGTCACCATAAAGCGCTTTTTCATTTGTGGATTTTCAGGGCTGCCCGCATGGGTACCGGGTTCAATTTCGCCGACATCCCCTTGCGTTTGCAAGCGCAGCGGCAAAACAATAAACAAGGTCAAAAACCAGATGACGGCAAAAAGTACGAGCGCAGAAGTAATCGGCATGAGAATTTCCTGATAATTTATC
The DNA here is from genome assembly GCA_016780825.1 of Planktomarina sp. Taxonomy (GTDB): domain Bacteria; phylum Pseudomonadota; class Alphaproteobacteria; order Rhodobacterales; family Rhodobacteraceae; genus Planktomarina. Next base: position 6,659 of record JADHLF010000040.1, read on the forward strand.
TAAACTTAAACTTGTTCTAGCTCGATGAGGCACCCCGTGAAGTCCTTTGGATGCAAAAAGAGCACAGGCTTTCCATGCGCCCCAATTTTCGGCTCACCGCTGCCCAACACCCGCGCCCCCTGGCTTTGCAATTGCGCGCGCGCCGCGAGGATGTCGTCCACCTCGTAGCAGATGTGATGAATGCCACCAGACGGATTTTTATCCAAGAAATTCTGGATTGGAGAGCCCTCACCGAGCGGAAACAGCAACTCAATCTTTGTATTTGGCAGCTCGATGAAAACAACCGTCACACCGTGATCTGGTTCATCTTGTGGCGGGCCAACTTTTGCACCCAAAGTTGTTTCATATTGCGCCGCAGCCGCCTGCAAATCAGGCACTGCAATTGCCACGTGATTGAGCCGTCCAATCATTTTCATCTCCTGTTTTTCGGTCTTGTAAAGCCGCACGCCCAAATAAGGCAAGCGGCATTAACCAAGCGTTAGCGTCTTTGAGGTCAAAACTGATCTATGATTTGGAAGTAAGGGGGCCATCATGACCGGGATGTCAAACAGGTTACACTCACTCAAACCCACCAGCCGGAGACCGTTGCATGGCTTGATGGTGCTTTTGGTGGAAGACAGCCTCACCGCGGGCGAGGCCGTGCGTTTAATGTGCATCACCTCTGGCGCGCGATTGAGGCGGGCAGACTGTATGACTAGCGCGCGGCGACACCTGAGAATTTATCGTCCAGATGTCGCCATTGTCGATATGGGCCTGCCAGATGGAGACGGCGCTGAGTTGATCGCAGAGCTTGCGCAGGCCAATCCCCGCACACAGACCATCATCGGTCTTTCCGCAGATCCAAGCCGCGCCACCGCAGCAATGGAGGCGGGTGCGGATAGTTTCATCGAAAAGCCCCTCAATTCTGTGGCGGGATTTCAAAGTGCAATCTTGATGAACCTGCCACATCATCGCCGCCCAATGGACATTCGTCTCTTGCCAGATTTAGCATTTGAGGCAGACCAACGCGCCCTGCATGAAGATTTAATCCATGCTCTAGAATTGCTCAACAACACCAAGGACGGAGCTAACCCCGGCTATCTTGCGGCCTTTGTCACTGGCGTGGCCCGCACCGCCTCAGATCCAACGCTGGAGCAGGCCGCGGAGCAATATTCAACCACTCAGAACCCGTCCGATCTCCGCGCGGCCTTGACGGATTTCTTGGCTGATAAAATAGCAGTCTGAGAGGGCAAGCGAATGGCCGCCTCTGGCACTCATCCCGCCGGCCCGATCCCCTAGGCGCTATTCCGGAGCGATAACCCGAAGCGACAACTCCCGCAGTTGCTCATTCGTAGGCTCGGATGGGGCGGCCATCATGAGATCTTCTGCCCGCTGGTTCATCGGGAACATGATCACTTCGCGAATGTTGGCCTCGTCAGCCAAAAGCATCACGATCCGGTCGATGCCAGCGGCACAGCCACCGTGGGGTGGGGCACCGTATTGGAAGGCATTGACCATGCCGCCGAAGCGCTTTTCAACCTCTTCCTTGCCATATCCAGCAATTTCAAAGGCTTTAAACATGATCTCTGGGCGGTGATTCCGAATCGCACCGCTGACCAGCTCATAGCCATTACAGGCCAGGTCATATTGATACCCCAGCACCTGCAAAGGATCACCTTGGAGGGCCTCCATGCCGCCTTGTGGCATCGAAAATGGATTGTGCTCAAAATCAATCTTGCCGGTTTCTTCATCTTTCTCATAGATCGGAAAATCCACGATCCAAGCAAAGGCGAAGCGCTCTTTATCCGTCAGGCCCAATTCATCGCCAATCACCATCCGCGCCTTACCCGCAACCCCTTCAAATGCTTTCCGCTTGCCGCCCAAGAAGAATGCCGCATCGCCAACCCCAAGTCCCAACTGCTGGCGAATGGCCTCTGTGCGCTCTGGGCCGATGTTCTTGGCCAATGGCCCCGCCGCCTCCATGCCTTCGCCTTGATCGCGCCAGAAGATATAACCCATGCCCGGCAGACCTTCTTTTTGAGCAAAAGCATTCATGCGGTCACAGAATTTTCTGCTGCCACCTTTGGGCGCCGGAATGGCGCGAATTTCCGTGCCCTCTTGCTCCAAAAGCTTTGCGAAAATGGCAAAACCAGAGCCCGCAAAATGCTCAGAAACCACCTGCATCTTAATCGGGTTGCGCAAATCTGGTTTATCAGTGCCATACCAAAGGGCCGCATCGCGATAGCTGATTTGCGCCCATGTTTGATCCACTTTCCGACCGCCACCGAACTCCTCAAACACGCCGGTCAAGACCGGTTGGATGGTGTCAAAAACATCTTGCTGATCAACAAAAGACATCTCTAAATCAAGTTGATAGAAGTCTGTTGGCGAGCGATCAGCGCGTGGGTCTTCATCGCGAAAACACGGGGCAATCTGGAAATACTTATCAAAGCCCGAGACCATAATCAGCTGTTTGAACTGCTGCGGCGCTTGCGGCAGCGCATAGAACTTACCCGGGTGCAAGCGCGATGGCACCAGAAAGTCCCGCGCGCCCTCGGGGCTCGAGGCGGTGATGATCGGCGTTTGAAACTCGCGAAACCCTTGATCCCACATCCGGCGGCGCATCGAGGCCACGACGTCGGAGCGCATTTTCATATTCTTTTGCAGCTTCTCCCGGCGCAGATCGAGGTAGCGATACTTCAACCGTGTCTCTTCGGGATATTCTTGCTCTCCAAACACCATCAATGGCAGCTCATTCGCCGCGCCCAAAACCTCCAGATCGCGGATGAACACCTCAATCTCTCCCGTAGGAATTTTCGGGTTCACCAATTCCGCGTCGCGGGCTTTGACGGTGCCATCAATCCGAATGCACCATTCGCTGCGCAGTTTTTCCACCTCTTTGAACACCGGGCTGTCCGGATCACAAAGCACCTGGGTCACCCCATAGTGATCGCGCAGATCGATGAAGAGCAAACCGCCGTGGTCGCGCACGCGATGCACCCATCCCGAGAGGCGGATTGTCTCGCCAACATTGTTGATGGTCAAGTCGGCACAGGTGTGGCTGCGATAGGCATGCATGGGTCAGGCTCCTTCAAGCGGTCGCGCTGATACATCCCGACAGGCGCATAAAGTCAAGCCAATCCGCGGATTTCTGCCTCACCTATAGAAAAATTTCAGCTATGAGCACGTGATTGCCCGTCAAACAGCTTTCGCGCGCTCATTTTTCTGTAAAGTTTAGAAATAATTTGGCTGGCGGTTTTTTCAAATAAAAAGGGCAGGATCGCATGGATCAGAGCACAGATCGCGGCTGCCAAGAGCATCACAAAATAATAGCTCGCATGCAGAAAATGCTGCCCGTAGCTTTCGTCAACATTTCTCAAATGCGCGGTGAAATAATTCGGTGAAGGGGTCATGTCAAAGCTCCAAAATTGCTGATATGAGCTTAAATCAACCAGGGTGAATTTTTTCCCAAATTTTCTTTTTATTGTTAGATTTGCGTGATAATATTTCGAAATGTCGGATAAATTTGTAACATATGATGACTATGACCGCGCCATATTGCAACAAATGCAACGCAATTCTGCGCAATCGTTAGAGGAATTGTCTGAGGCGGTGCACCTGTCACGCAATGCGGTTTGGCGGCGAGTCAAGCGCCTGCAAGACAGTGGTCTTTTGAAGGCGCGTGTGGCGCTTCTGGATGCGCAAAAGATCGGGCTTGGTTTGACTGTCTTTGTGTCAATCTCTGTGCGGAGCCACAGCAAAGATTGGGCCGATCAATTTACAAAGGTCATTCGCAGCCTGCCGCAGGTACAATCGGCCTATCGCACCTCGGGACATCAAGACTATTTAATCAAAGCGCGCGTGCGCGACGTGCAAGCCTATGATGAGCTATATCAGCGTCTGATTTCGCGCATCGAACTGGCCGATGTCAGCGCCAGCTTCGTGATGGAAGAACTCAAAGATACAACCGAATTGCCCTTGCCCTAGGGTGCGGCGCCGCGGGCTTGTGCCAATCTTCAAATCCGGGCGCCGCAAACTGAACTTCAATATCACAAAGCCCCTTGCACCCATGACCTCCTTCCCTATAAGGCAGGACAGTTTGCGCCCGACACTGAAGGATAGATTCATGCCGAAGAGAACTGACATTAAATCCATTATGATTATTGGAGCGGGCCCCATTGTCATCGGTCAAGCCTGTGAGTTCGATTACTCCGGCGCCCAGGCCTGCAAGGCTCTGCGCGAAGAAGGCTACCGCGTGATTTTGGTCAATTCAAATCCAGCCACCATTATGACCGATCCAGATATGGCCGATGCCACCTATATCGAGCCCATCACACCTGAGACGGTGGCGAAGATCATTGAGATAGAGCGCCCCGACGCGCTGCTGCCCACGATGGGCGGACAAACCGGCCTGAACACCTCGCTTGCGCTAGAGGAAATGGGCGTCTTGGACAAGTTTGGCGTTGAGATGATCGGTGCGAAACGCCCGGCGATTGAAATGGCCGAAGACCGCAAGCTGTTTCGCGAAGCCATGGATCGGCTTGGCCTTGAAAACCCGCGCGCCACCATTGCTGAGACGATGGAAGAATGTATGGCAGCGCTCGATGACATCGGCCTACCCGCGATCATTCGCCCGGCCTTCACATTGGGCGGCACAGGCGGTGGCGTGGCGTATAACCGAGAGGATTATATGCATTTTTGCAAAACCGGCTTGGACGCGTCCCCCGTCAGTCAAATCTTGATTGATGAGAGCCTTTTGGGTTGGAAAGAGTATGAAATGGAAGTGGTGCGCGACTCCGCCGATAACGCAATAATCGTCTGCTCTATTGAGAATATGGACCCGATGGGCGTGCATACCGGCGACAGCATCACCGTGGCCCCGGCCCTGACCTTGACCGATAAAGAATACCAAATCATGCGCAACGCCAGCATTGCCGTTCTGCGCGAGATTGGCGTTGAAACCGGTGGCTCGAATGTTCAATGGGCCGTGAACCCAGAAAATGGCCGCATGGTGGTCATCGAGATGAACCCGCGCGTGTCACGCTCATCGGCGCTCGCCTCCAAGGCAACTGGATTTCCAATCGCGAAAATCGCAGCAAAATTGGCGGTTGGTTATACCCTGGATGAGTTGGACAATGACATCACCAAAGTCACCCCAGCCAGCTTTGAGCCCTCCATCGACTATGTGGTCACAAAAATTCCACGCTTCGCATTCGAAAAATTTCCAGGATCTCAAGCGGTGCTCTCCACTGCGATGAAATCTGTTGGCGAGGCTATGGCCATCGGGCGCAGTTTTCACGAGTCGGTCCAAAAGGCGCTGGCCTCCATGGAAACTGGTCTCACAGGTTTTGACGAGGTCGAAATCGACGGCATGCCCGGAGCGGATGACTTGGTCCTTCGTGACGGAATCTTGGTTGGTCAAAACCCCGAAGCTCAAATGGCGATCGACAAGGCGCTGACCCGCGAGCTTGCGATCCAATCTCCAGACCGGATGCGGGTCATTGGCCATGCGATGCGCTTCGGATTTTCCGATGACGAGCTGCACAGCATCACCCGGTTTGATCCGTGGTTCTTGGCGCGCATTCGCGAAATCATCGAGATGGAAACCGTCATCAAGGCAGAAGGCCTGCCCAGTGATGAAAAGGGGTTGCGCCGCATTAAAATGATGGGGTTCACCGATGGCCGTCTGGCGATTTTAACAGGCCGCATAGAGGCTGACATCCGCGAAACGCGGCAAGCGCTTGGTGTTGTTGCCTCCTTTAAGCGCATCGACACCTGCGCCGCCGAATTTGAAGCGCAAACCCCTTATATGTATTCCACCTATGAAGCCCCAGCGATGGGCTCAACCGAATGCGAAGCACGGCCATCTGATCGCAAAAAAGTGGTTATTCTCGGCGGTGGGCCAAACCGAATTGGTCAAGGCATTGAATTTGACTATTGCTGTTGCCACGCCTGCTATTCCCTCACAGATCAGGGCTATGAGACCATTATGGTCAACTGCAATCCTGAAACTGTAAGCACAGATTATGACACCTCAGACCGCCTGTATTTTGAACCTTTGACCTATGAGCATGTGATGGAAATCCTGCGAGTCGAGCAAGAGAACGGCACGCTTCATGGCGTGATTGTGCAATTCGGCGGGCAAACACCGCTGAAGCTGGCCAATGCCCTCGAGGAAGCGGGCATCCCAATTTTGGGCACCACACCCGATGCAATCGACCTTGCCGAAGACCGCGAACGCTTCCAAGAGCTGGTCAATACTCTCAAGCTCAAACAGCCCAGGAATGGCATTGCGCATTCTGACGCGGAAGCCCTGGCGATGGCGGCCCAAATCGGTTTCCCGCTTGTCATACGCCCGTCCTATGTCTTGGGTGGCCGCGCAATGGAAATTGTCCGCGATCAAGCCAATCTTGAACGCTATATTTCCGAAGCCGTTGTGGTCTCGGGCGATAGCCCCGTGCTGCTGGACAGCTACCTCTCTGGTGCGGTTGAGATTGACGTAGACGCGCTTTGCGACGGCACGCATGTGCATGTTGCCGGCATCATGCAGCATATCGAAGAGGCCGGCGTGCATTCAGGTGACAGCGCCTGCTCGTTGCCGCCCTACTCTTTATCGCAAGCCATCATCCACCAATTGAAACAGCAAACCGAAGCCTTGGCGCTGGCGTTGAATGTTGTCGGATTGATGAATGTGCAATTCGCGGTCAAAGATGGTGAGATTTACTTGATCGAGGTGAACCCGCGCGCCAGCCGCACCGTACCCTTCGTGGCCAAAGCCGTGCGCAGCCCGATTGCCGCCATTGCGGCCAGAATTATGGCCGGTGAACCCTTGAGCAATTTTGACCTGGTTGATCCGGCCAGCATCAAAGGCTTTGCGGTGAAAGAGGCGGTTCTACCCTTTGCACGCTTCCCCGGTGTCGATACGCTGCTGGGGCCGGAAATGCGCTCCACGGGTGAGGTCATGGGATTTGACAGCAAATTCCACCGAGCCTTTTACAAGGCGCAATTGGGCGCGGGCACCCTATTGCCCACCTCCGGCAAAGTCTTCCTATCCATAAAAGATGATGACAAGGGAGCGATGTTGATCGAAGCGGCCACCTGTTTGGTGGATATGGGCCTTAGCCTGACCGCCACCTCTGGAACCGCGGCCTTCCTTGCCAAGGCTGGCATCACCAGCACCGTGGTCAATAAGGTCTATGAAGGCCGCCCAAATATTGTTGATCAGATCAAAGATGGCGATATCGCCCTCATCTTGAACACCACTGAAGGCGCGCAGGCCGTCGATGATAGCCGCAGCATGCGGGCTGCGGCCTTGATGGATAAGATTCCATATTTTACCACCCTGGCCGGCAGCCATGCCGCCGCTTTCGCCATCAAAGCCCATGCAGAGGGCGATGTGGGTGTAAAAGCCTTGCAAGGGTAAAGGCGCCCAGAGCCCATCCACGCGGAGTGCCCGCTTGGGGATGGGGCTGCCTAGATCATATGTCTTTCAGTGAGACGCGTTTGTGCAGCTCTTCCGCCGTCTCGACGCGTTCTGAATAGCGATCCACCAGCATCTCCTTGCGCCCACGCGTCATAACGGTGAAACGCGCCAACTCCTCCATCACATCCACGACCCGATTATAAAAAGACGACGGCTTCATCCGCCCGTTTTCGAATTCGAGCCAAGCCTTTGGTAAAGAGCTTTGATTTGGAATTGTGATCATCCGCATCCAACGCCCCAGAATCCGCATTTGATTGACCGAATTAAACGATTGCGAGCCACCAGAAACCTGCATCAAAGCAAGAGTCTTGCCCTGTGTCGGGCGCAGGCCACCAATGGCAGACAGTGGGATCCAATCGATTTGAGTTTTTAAAATTCCAGTCATCGCCCCGTGCCGCTCAGGGCTGGACCACACCATTCCCTCGCTCCACAATGCCAATTCGCGCAGCTCTTGCACCTTAGGATGGCTGTCGGGCGCCCCATCGGGCAGGGGCAAGCCGGTGGGATCAAAGAACTTGGTTTCACAGCCCAAGGCCCGCAGAACCCGCGCGCCCTCTTCCGCCACCGCCCGGGAATAGCTTTGTGGTCTGAGCGACCCATAGAGCAGCAAAATACGTGGCGCATGCCCATCATCTTCCGGTCCTGCCAAGGCCGAAAAATCGATTGGGCGCAGCATCTTGGGATCATATAGCGGAACGTCAGTTTGGGACATTCTCCCCTCCTCCGGTCAAGGTGTCGCGCGCAACTAGCACCATTACAAGGGCAAGGAAAGCCGCGATCATCGCCCAATGGATAGGCCCCCTCCCTCTTGCATCGACTCGGCGCTCGGGGCACATATCCGTATGGCTAAGCTCTATTTCAACTACTCCACGATGAACGCCGGCAAATCGACTTTGCTGCTACAGGCTTCGCATAACTATAAGGAGCGCGGCATGCAGACCTATCTGCTCACCGCGCAGATGGACACAAGGGCCGGACAGGGTAAAATCGCCTCCCGCATCGGCATTGGCGAAGAGGCGGACACATTTACCACCCAGGATGACCTATTTCAGAAGATAAAAACGCGCCTGGCCGAGGGTCCGGTCGCCTGCGCCTTTGTTGATGAAGCGCAATTTTTGACCAAGGATCAAGTTTGGGCCCTGGCCCGCGTGGTCGATGACCTTAGCCTGCCCGTCATGTGCTATGGCCTGAGAGTGGATTTTATGGGAGAGCTGTTTCCCGGATCCGCCGCGCTTTTGGCCCTGGCCGATGAAATGCGTGAGGTGCGAACCATATGCCACTGCGGCAAAAAGGCGACGATGGTGGTGCGATTTGACAGCACTGGCAAAGCCGTCACCGCCGGGGATCAAGTGCAGATTGGCGGCAATGAAACCTACCTATCGCTCTGCCGCAAACATTACCGCGCCGCGGTGGCCGACGACAATTCTCCAGCCCTTCCAATCTAATCAAAGGCGCAGTCAGCTCCGAGATCCAACCGCCCCCGATCGCCGTTAACCAATTGTCAACCATATGTTACTACTTGATATATGGTGACACCTACATATAGTGCCATTACGCTTTGATAATTTCCAAAGCATTTTAATCAAATTGTCTCAAAATAACTTTTACTCAAGGGAGGAGACTATGGAAACACTCACACAAATCGTTGATGACCTCAACAGCATCGTCTGGGGCGTACCAATGCTGATCCTGATTTTGGGAGTCGGAATATACCTCACGTTTGGTCTTCGGCTTGTGACCATCATCAAAATTCCATTCGGCTTTGATCTGCTTTGGAAGGGCCGTATTCCAGGCGACGATAAGGGCATCAGCCCCTTCAACGCACTCATGACATCTTTGTCCGCCACGATTGGCACAGGCAATATTGCTGGGGTTGCAACCGCGATCTTCCTCGGTGGGCCTGGCGCGGTGTTCTGGATGTGGATGACCGCCCTTGTGGGCATGGCCACCAAATATGCAGAGGCCGTTCTGGCTGTGCGCTTCCGCGAGACCGATGAACGCGGCAAGCAGGTCGGCGGACCCATGTATTACATCCAGAATGGGCTCGGTGCGAATTGGAAATGGCTGGCGATGTGTTTTGCTCTATTCGCTGGAATTGCCGGATTCGGCATCGGAAATATGGTGCAGGCCAATTCCATCGCCAATGCGTTAAACGTCAGTTTCGCCATCCCAGAATGGGTCACAGGCGTGGTGCTGGTGCTTTTGGTCGGGGCCGTCCTTTTGGGCGGCATTGAGCGCATCTCATCCGTGGCCGGAAAGTTGGTGCCCTTCATGGCCGTGGCCTATATTGGCGCCGCAACCTTGGTCTTATTGATCAATGTCACGGAAATTCCGGCGGCCTTTGGCTTGATCTTCACCCATGCTTTCACCCCCTCCGCAGCGACTGGCGGCTTTGCCGGTGCCGCTGTCTGGGCAGCCATTCGCTTCGGCGTCGCCCGCGGCGTATTCTCGAATGAAGCAGGTCTCGGATCGGCGCCCATCGCGCACGCGGCTGCATCGACCAAAGGTCCGGTGAGCCAAGGCCTTGTCGCTATGCTGGGAACTTTCATCGATACGATCATCATCTGTTCCTTTACCGCTCTGGCCATCATCGCCTCAGGGGCATGGACCAGCGGGGAAACCGGCGCCGCCCTGACATCGCATGCCTTCGATCTGGCACTGCCAGGGGTTGGAGGATATATCATCGCCATCGCTCTCACAATTTTCGCCTTCACCACAATTTTGGGATGGAGCTACTACTGCGAGCGGTCGCTGCAATATCTGTTCGGCGTGAAAATCATCATGCCGTTCCGTGCGGTTTGGTCTTTGGCTGCGCTTGTTGGGGCAACCTTAAAGCTCGGTTTCGTTTGGCTTTTGGCCGATACGCTCAACGCGCTTATGGCCCTGCCAAACTTGGTGGCCTTGGCCTTGCTCAGCCCGATCGTCTTTAAGATTACCAAGGAGTTTTTTGACAGCCGCGGCAAGTCTGAAAACAACCCGTTCTAAGTCCAAAGCGGCGCTGTAAAATCGCGCCGGGTTTCAAACATAAGGCGGGGGGTGAACAATCACCTCCCGCCTTTATCCTGCGCGTCGGACGGCAGACAGAGCTCAGCGCTTGCCGTAATAAAGCCCGACAACGTGCTCCGCCTCAGCAAAAAACAACCAACGCTGTGCAAAAGTGCCCAGCGCATGGCAGATTACAGCCAAACAAATCATGAGCGCGCTGCTTGAGATCATCAGCAAAACCAAGGGCGCAACAATCATCAACGCAAAGGCGATCATCCGCAATTTCACCGCATGCTTGCGCCCCACCTGATGCACCATCTCTTTCAACAGGTAATTGTTGCCCGTATGAGGCGGCTCAAAGGCACGCACAACGCCGCGCAGACCCAAGCCCGTTGCCGTTCCGATATCCGTGCCCCGCTCTTGAAACCGCCCATCACCGGACAGCCAAGCGAAAAGCTGCATGACCCCCGCCAGAGCCAAAAGCCCGATAGCGGCACCCACTTGCCCCGCAAGCAATCCACCGCCACCCAGCGACAAAGCCAAAAACAGCACTGGGGTGCTCCAATGGTTCCAACGCGGCACGGTCTTCAGCTGCGCATAGATCATGGAGGTGGCAAAAACCGTCAAAACCGATAATGCCGCGCCAATATAGCCCAAAGGCTGCCAAGTGGCATCGTAGAACACAGCCCCCAGGGCGAAAAGCCCCATGACCAGCAATGCGGCAACAGCCAAACAGCCCTCACGGCTGAGCCAGCTGCTGCGCCATTGCGAAAAGGCCTTCAAAAACCGCTGCGGATTTCCCAAATGGAAGGTCGAGGCCAAAAGCCCGCCCGCCGCCAGCCCAAAGGCCAAAGCATAGTAGAAAAGCGCCAACCAGCCGCGCAGATTTGGCAGACCAAGCCCAAGCCAAGTCAGCATGCCAAAGCCCAAACCTGAAGCGACAGTGAAGAGTATTACAGAACCAGCAGGATGCATCAGAGTTTCTCCAAAGCTTTGTCGAGCCACCCAAGGAAGCCTTTTTGCGTGTCAGAAACTGGCTCCAAATAGGGGGCCAAGATATCGAGATCAGCCGGCACATCTTTCGGACGTGGCGGCAGGTATTTGTTCACCGGCTTGGTGCCCAGCTCAGGCATCAGATCCATGCCCCCGCGCGCCGCCACCAATTGCGAGACCTCGGAGCTTTCATCGCCCAAATCGCCAAAATGCCGCGCGCCAGAAGGGCAGGTGCGCACACAGGACGGAACCCGATCCTCCTCCGGCAGGTTTTCATTATAAATCCGGTCCACACAGAGCGTGCATTTTTTCATCACGCCCGCAGCCTGATCCATCTCCCGCGCCCCGTAGGGACAGGCCCAGGCACAAAGACCACAGCCAATGCAGGCGTCCTCATTGACCAGCACAATCCCATCCTCACTGCGCTTATAGCTTGCGCCGGTGGGGCAAACGGTCACGCAGGGCGCATCTTCGCAATGCAGGCAGGATTTCGGAAAATGGATCAACTGCGCCGGACCAGTCTCAGGCTGCACCTCATAGGAATGCACGCGGTTCAAGAACGTGCCCGAGGGATCGGCGCCATAGGGATCTTGATCCGACAGGGGCGCGCCATAATTCTCGGTGTTCCAGCCCTTGCAGCTGACCACACAGGCATGGCAACCAACGCATGTGTCAAGGTCAATGACCAAGCCCAGCTTTTTTGCGGAGGTTTCGGGTAAGGTTGTCATAGGGGACCTCCTGAAAAATGGGCGGCGGATGAACCGCGCGGGATGGGCGAAACTGCGCGGCCGGGTGTGATACACCGAGCAGGTGTCATAGCGAAGATCATCATAAACCTGCCTTTCCGGGCATGAATTTTTGGGCGGCATCTAGCAATTGGAAAACCAAATCAGCATCGCCAACGAGATAAAATAAACCGGCGACCGGGGCCATAAATCCCGCCGTTTGGCCAGCCCTTTTCGAAAACTCCACCAATAGCTCATGGGCAGCCTGCCGAATTGTATCGCCGGGGCTTGGCGCATCGGAGTTGCGGGCTTTGCGCACCATCTCGGCAATGGTATCGCGCAGAGCCTGATTTTTAGCCTCGAGCGCCTTAATCTTATCCTCATACGACTCCGTTGCGTCGGCAACAATGCGAGATATCTGGCGCATCTGCATCGCCATGCTTTCAAACAGCTCCACACCGTCGGGGGTATTGCTTTCTGCGCGAATGGCCTGCGCCACACGATCAATTTGCCCCGCCAGCATATCCGCCTGTTCCACCGTCTGCAGCGGCTCGGCCAGCAGCATTTTCAAAAACGCCCCACGTTGATCCACCAGCGGGGCGGCGGGGCGTTGGCTGTCCAGAAACTCCTGATACATCCCCGCAATATGCGCATTCACCTCGCGGGCGGGTTTCTCCCAAATCTCCTCTGACATTTGCGCGACTTTATCCATGAGCGCAATCCGCGCCGGCGCATAGGCGCCACCTGCCAAAATTCCCTCGTAAAAATCAATCCAAAATTGCCAATTTGGATCATCCCGCACCAAAACGTCTCGCAAGCGCTGCCAATTTTCGGCGAGTGTGCGGGGCATGGGGGCATCAGGCCAAAGCGGCGCCTGCACAAGATCCGCAGGGCGCATCCCATCCTCAATCCGTTGCACGTCAGCAGACAGGGACTCCCAAACATAGGCTTGACCGGCGACGTCGTCGGCGGAGGCGGCGGCGGAGGCGAAGTCGGCGGCGGAGGAGGAGGCGTTGGCGGCGGCGTCGGCGGCTGGGGCGGCGGCTCGGGCGGCGGCGGTCGCTCGCGGCGCGTTCGGTTCGATGCACATAAGGCGCGAAGCGAGCGTAGAGCGCAAGGTAGATTTTGTCAAATTTGCGCGCCAAGTGCCATGGAAATCCCCATGCACCACATCCAGCGCTATTATTGGCCACATGCGCGCCGCCGTGCGATGGGCCAAGACCTGCGCCACCTCTTGCGGCTGGTACATCAGCCAGGCTTCAAATGCGTCTAGATTGCCAATCCGCAGGGCCATGATTTACCCCTTCCCGCCCGGCGCGGGGCTGGGGGCGAAGCAGCGGGTTGCGAATGCGGCGAGGTCGGTGTTGAACGCCGCAGCTTCCTCCCAAAAGGGCGAGTGGCCGGAGTTGTGATAGATTTGCCCTTCCGCATTCGGGAAATGCGCCAGGGCTTGTTGCCCCATTTCCGCCGGGGCCAGGCGCTCATGGGCGCCCCAGGCCACCCAAGCGGGTTTAACCGTCGCCTCGGCGACAGCCCGGCGATCTTCTTGACGCAACCGCGCCGCGGCCCGCACCTGCGGCGGCACGAGCATATTATACCCCACCGCCTGGGCCAGAGTTCCCGCATCGGGCTGTTGATGGAAACAGACTGAAACGAAGGCCTGAACGGCGGCCAGATTTTCCGCCAGATCCTCGGAATACATGCCCACAGCCTTTGCCGGGGGATCATTGCGCACCTTGGCGGCCGCGGGCGGCAGATGCGCCCCGGTGGTGATGGACGAGCCGATCAGACCGACACCCGCCAAAGCCGCATCGCCAAAATGCTCCAGATAATCCATCACAACCCAGCCACCCATCGACCACCCAACCAATAGGGGCGCATCAAGGGCAAGGCTGGTGATGATCGCCTGCATATCCTCCGCCCATGGCCGGCTGTTGTCGTAACAGGCTGCATCGAGAGGTTTATCCGATTGCCCATGGCCGCGCAGATCGGGCAGGATCAACCGAAACCCTTCGGCCAGCGCCGCTTGCCGCGCAAACGACAGGTGGCATTGCGACCAGCCATGCACCAAGATAATCGCCGGCGCCGTTTCAGGCCCGAGATCATTCACGCAGAGCTGCACGCCGCCATGGCCTGTTATGGAATGCTTGCGGTTCATTCTCCAACTTTCCACTGCATCGCTTTGGGGCCTTTTGCAACCGGCGAGGTGATCGGCTCAAAGCCTGGGCTGCTTTCGGATTGTGGCGCGGCCTTCTCGATTTTCACCCGCAGATCAAACCAGGCCGCTTGGCCGGTCACCGGATCGGAGTTCGACCACCGCAGCCCGTCGCCCTTGGGCGGTTGCAGCTCATGGATCAGATGGTTGAGCAGGAAGCCTTTGGTCGCCTCAGGCGCGTTTTCATCCAAGGCCCAAGCCCCCTTGCGCTTGCCAATCGCGTTCCAAGTCCACACGGTGTTTTCATTCAGCGCAGCCATATGCGCGACCGGCACCACAATCGAGCCATGGGCAGAGGTGACCCGCGCCCAGTCGCCCTCGGCAAAACCATTGGCCTGCCAAATCTTGGTCGGCACGAAGAGTGGATTTTGCCCATGGATTTGCCGCAGCCAAGCGTTTTGCGTCCCCCAGGAGTGATACATCGCCATCGGGCGCTGGGTCAGCGCATGGATGGGGAATTCCTCCACATCGACCGCGCCATCCTCAAACGGTGCATACCACATCGGCAACGGATCCAGCGTCTGCTTGATCCGCGCGCGCAGATGCTCTGGCGGTTGACGCTCTCCATGACCGTCTGCCGCCAATTGAAAGCGGCGCATGGGTTCGGAATATATTTCAAAAAGATAGGGTTGCGGCGCGTCATAAATGCCGATTTTCACGGCCCAGTCCTGATAGGCCGCGTTCCATGGTTTGTAGTACTCTGCCCCTTCGGGCACATGGATCTCATAGAAGCCGCCATTGTCGATATAGGCCTGCATTTGATCGGGGTTCGGCGCGCCGCGGCCTTCCTCTTGGCCGCTCTCGCCGCGGAACCCAATCAGCGGCCCCACACCAGGGCGGCGTTCGTGATTGACGATGTAATCTGCGTAGTCTTTGTATTTGGCCGATCCGTCGTCATTGACAAAGCCCTTGAGCCCCAGACGTGCGCCCAAATCGACCAGAACCGACTGAAAGCCGCGCACATCGCGATCCGGCTCCACCACAGGCCAGCGGATGCTGTCCGCCGCGCCGCCCGCTTCACAGATCGGACGATCCAGCAGGGAAATGCAATCATGACGCTCCAGATAGGTCGTGTCCGGCAATATCAGATCCGCATAGGCCACCATTTCGGAAGAATAGGCATCCGAATAGATGATCTTCGGGATCACATAGTCTCCGTTTTCGTCCTTATCGGTGAGCATCTCCATAACACCACCGCTGTTCATCGAGCTGTTCCAGCTCATATTGGCCATATACATGAACAGGACATCAATCTTATAGGGATCGCCAGCATGGGCATTTGAAATCACCATATGCATCAGACCATGTGCCGACATGGGGTTTTCCCAAGTGTAGGCCTTGTCAATGCGGGCCGCGCTGCCGTCCTCTTTGAGGCAAAGATCATCCGGCCCCTGCACATAGCCCAAATGCGGCCCGTCCAACGCCGCGCCGGGGGTGACTTTGCAATGCGGCTTGGGATGGGCCGAGACCGGTTTTGGATAAGGAGGCTTAAAGCGAAACCCCCCAGGCACCTCAACCGAGCCCAAGATGATTTGCAGCAGGTGCAGACTGCGGCAGGTTTGAAACCCATTTGAATGCGCCGATACCCCACGCATGGCGTGAAAAGACACCGGGCGGCCAATCATCTTATCATGCCAATTGCCGCGGAAATCTGTCCAGGGCTGGTCAAGCTCAAAGGCCTCGTCAAAGGCAACGCGCGCCAAATCTGCGGCGATGGCCCGGATTCGGTCGGCGGAAATTCCGCAGCGCTCCGCCACGTTTTCTGGCGCATAATCATCAGACAGATAACGCTCAGCCAGATGTTGGAACACCGTGCGATGCCCTTCATAGGTGGCGGCCAAATCTGGCGTGATGCCTTTGGTGTCAAAGGCCACAGGTTTTCCGGTTTTGCGGTCAATAACCAGAAGCTTTCCATCTGCGCCGCGCAGCAACATGCCTTTGTTCGGCCCCTCGGTGCTGTCCACCAGTGCAGGCGCATTGGTCAGCTGAGCAAGGTAATTCAAATCCACTTTGCCAGCCTTGAGCAGCAAATGCACCATAGATAGGATAAACAACCCATCAGTGCCGGGGGTGATGCCGACCCATTCGTCGGAAATCGCATTATACCCCGTACGGATCGGGTTGACGCCAATCACCTTCGCACCGCGTTCCTTCAACCGGCCCAGACCCATTTTGATCGGGTTGCTGTCGTGATCTTCGGCCACGCCAAAGAGCATGAATAGTTTTGTCCGCTCCCAATCGGGTTGTCCGAATTCCCAAAATGCGCCTCCCATCGTGTATATGCCCCCAGCGGCCATATTCACCGAGCAAAAGCCGCCGTGGGCTGCATAGTTTGGCGTGCCGAAGCCCTGCGCCCAAAAGGAGGTGAAACTTTGAGATTGATCGCGCCCAGTGAAAAACGCCAGTTTTTCGGGGTTTTCTTTATGGACCGGCTCCAACCAATCCTGCGCCAGCTGCAACGCCTCATCCCATGAGATCTCTTCAAAAGCCCCGGAGCCACGCGGCCCAACCCGCTTGAGCGGAGCACGCAGTCGCGAGGGGGCGTTGACCTGCATAATACCCGCCGAGCCCTTGGCGCAAAGAACCCCTTTGTTCACCGGATGATCGCGGTTGCCCTCGATATAGGCGACCTTGCCCTCCTTCATGTGGACATTGATCCCACAACGGCAAGCGCACATATAGCAAGTGGTCTTGCGGATCTCGTCACTCACCTTGGGTGACAAGTTCAGTTTTGGTTCTTCAAATCCCATGGGTAGGACCCCCTATTGCCTGCAATTCAGGTATTTTTTTG
>JADHLF010000006.1 GCA_016780825.1 Planktomarina sp.
TGGGCTATTGGCCTCAGTGCTTCAGTTCACATTCGTGATTCCGGTGCTTTTGGAAGGTGAGCTCTATGAGACCGGAGCGCGCGTGCATTTTAGCACGGACGGATCCCCTCAGAGCGACCGGGGTGCGCCCTCTTTGGGCGGCGATTGGACCCGCCACTCCATGACAGTGGCCTTTAATATCGT
Source organism: Planktomarina sp. (assembly GCA_016780825.1). Lineage (GTDB taxonomy): Bacteria > Pseudomonadota > Alphaproteobacteria > Rhodobacterales > Rhodobacteraceae > Planktomarina. The sequence goes on from JADHLF010000006.1 coordinate 184, forward strand.
AACCTACACAGGCTACGGGCTGATGCTGGCAGCGCTGATCAGCTTCGCAGCTCTCAAAGGCATCACAACCTCCGCCCGACAGGGTTCGATCTGGGGGCTTTGTGGATTTATCGCTGTGCAACTGGCCCCGGCGATCGGCCTGCCACCTGAGCTGCCGGGCACCATCGCGGCTGAAGTCGGACAGCGGCAACTGTGGTGGATCAGTACGATTTTGGCGAGCGCTACTGGGCTTGGTTTGATCGCCTTTGGACGCAGCTATCTGCCGCTTGCAGGCGTCATCTTAATAGCGATCCCGCACTTGTTAGGAGCGCCACATCTCGACATGTTTTTCGGTGTGGCTCCGCCTGAGCTCGCTGCCGAATTCGCCGCGCTGAGTTTGGGCACCGCCGCAGCCGGATGGGTCATGCTGGGGTTTATGGTGGCCGCCCTTCTGAAACATTTGGAGCGTTAGAGGCAGCGGCTAGAACCTCGGAACTCGGCCCTGCAGACAAAGCCGCAAACGCCCCGCGGCCTGTGCTTCGGTGATCCAGCCCTCCGGCGCATCTGCATAGAGCTTAAGAAGGCCCAGAAGATCTTGCGTATCCTGCGCAGGATCTGCGCCAGAAAAGAGATAGGTTGCCTTCTGCGCCCCTTGCAACGCAAAAGCCACGGGAGACTGACACATGTTGAGACAAGAGCAGGTCACGATCTCGACCTCCAAACCGCAGTCCAGCGCCGCTTTGCGAAGCGCCATCGCCCATTTGGCGCCGGGCGCCGTGCCACCTGGCTCCGCACAGGTATCGCATATGGTCACACGGTCTTTCAAAATCGCCCCTTTTGGCTCACGTCTATTCGGCGTAAAGCACTCCAAGCCCGATCACAAGGAATACTGACATGGTCTCGAAAATCCCCGCAACAATCATTACCGGCTTTCTTGGCGCGGGTAAAACCACCCTCATCCGCCATATGTTGCAAAATGCACAAGGCCGCAGAATCGCCCTGATCATCAATGAGTTTGGCGATCTTGGCGTGGATGGCGATATATTAAAGGGCTGCGGTGATGAAACCTGCCGCGAGGAAGATGTGATGGAGCTGTCCAATGGCTGCATCTGCTGCACCGTCGCCGATGACTTCATCCCAACCATGGAAAAGCTTTTGGCCCGGGAAGATAAGCCCGACCATATCGTGATCGAGACCAGCGGCCTGGCCCTGCCGCAACCTCTTGTGCGGGCCTTCAATTGGCCAGGCATCTCGACACAGGTGACGGTCGATGGGGTTGTGACTGTGGTTGATGGAAAGGCCGTGACAGAAGGGCGATTTGCCCATTCGGTCGCCGCGGTCGATGCGCAACGCCAATTGGACGAAAATCTGGACCATGAGACGCCCCTATCAGAACTTTTCGAAGATCAAATCGCCTGCGCTGATATGATTGTGGTCAACAAAACTGACCTTCTGGAGGACTCTGAGGCCCAAGCTTTGGTCAACACTCTGCGCGACGCCTCGCGCGCCGGTGTGCAAGTGGTCACGACCTCCATGGGTAAATTGCCGGTAGATGTACTTCTGGGGCAGGGTATTGGCGCCGAGAGCGATCTTGAGGCCCGCCACGAATTGCACCATCACCACCATGATCACGACGATGACCATGCAGAGGATGATCACGATCACCACCACGATCATGACCACGAGGCCTTTGAAAGCTTTGTCGTCACCCTGGGCGAGATCTCAGATCCAAAGGCCTTTTCAGACCAGGTCAGCGCGATCATAAGCGCCCATGATATTTTGCGTCTCAAAGGCTTCGCGGCTGTCTCAGGCAAACCGATGCGTCTGACCTTGCAAGCCGTCGGGCCCAGGGTGGAGACCTATTTTGATCAACCCTTCGGTGATGGCGCGCGCGCCACGCGCCTGGTCGTGATCGGCCAGGCTGGCTTGGATCATGCTGCGATTGAAGCGGCGCTGAAATCCTGCGCTGCGGTGCGTTGACCCATGATCGTGATCGAGCGTAGCGATCCCAAAGAGGCGCAGGCCACCGCATTGTTGCAGGCCAGTCACGCGCTTATGCAATCGCTCTTTCCACCAGAGGACAACAGCTTTCTGTCCATTGAAGACCTCTGTGCGCCCAATATCTATTTTCACACCGCACGCCGGGGTGCCGAGGTGCTTGGCACTGGCGCCTTGGCCGTCAAGCCTGGCTATGGGGAGATCAAATCTATGTTCGTAGATCCGAGCGCACGGGGAGAAGGGGTGGCCGATGCCCTTTTACGGGCCCTGCAGGATCTGGCCTGCGAACAAGGGCTCAGCCACATAAAGCTTGAAACCGGCCATTCTCTGCACGCCGCCCTGCGCCTCTACAGGCGGCACGGCTTTACAGACTGCGGTCCATTTGGTGATTACACCGCCAATGACAGCAGCATATTCATGACCAAAACCCTATGAGTTTAGGAGCCCTCTTTGCGGGCTTTCACAGCCGCTTTCATCCGCGCCAAAAGCTCGGCCTTCGCTTCACTTTTGCCAAAGGGGTTTTTGCGACTGCCTTTCGCATTATGCTCGCTGTGCCGCGGCTTGTTGCTGCCTTTCTTAATGGCGCCGGCGTCTTTATAATCCATGGTCTATCCTTTACATCGGCCCTAGGCCTCAGCGCTGCTGATGCCCCATTCGCAGGCCTTGAGCAAGACGGAACCTTATAATGCATCTTTTGGCCGCCGCCCCCGGATCTGTAGATGAGGGTCAAGAGCCCGTGGACCTCGGCCAAAGCCCAGCGGATGTCGTGTTCATCTCTGCGGCCGATACGGAGCTGGCGACCCTATCGACGGCCCGCTCGGAAATGACAGACCCCCCTGGATTGCGTCTGGCCAGCATGATGCATTTGCAACATCCAATGTCGGTTGATTTGCATATTGACGCCTGCGCCTCCAAGGCAAAATTGGTGGTGGCCCGCGTTCTTGGCGGAGCGAGCTATTGGAAATATGGCTTCGAACAATATGCCGCGAGACTGGCCGAAGCGGGCGTTGCCTTTGCAGCCCTTCCTGGCGATGACAAACCCGATCCTGATCTGCGCTTGTTTTCGACGGTCTGCGATGAAGACTATGACGCGCTTTGGGCCTATTTGGTGGAAGGCGGGCCGAAAAACGCGGTCAACTTCCTCAGCTATTGCCAGCATATGATTGCGCAAACCCCCGTGCCACAAGCGGCCGAACCGCTGCTGCGCGCCGGGGTCTATTGGCCGGGGGCTGGCATTTCGGATCTATCTGCCGCGCGGGCCCATTGGACACAGGATACGCCCATCGTTCCTGTGATCTTTTATCGCGCCTTGGTGCAAGGGGCTGGGCTCAATCCAATCAACCGCATGACAAAAGCCCTGCTGCAAGCCGGGCTGAACCCCTTGCCGATCTTTGTCGCGTCCCTCAAGGATCCGATTTCTGTGGCCACTTTGGATCATCTCTTCCAAGCGGCCCCCCCCGAGGTGATCTTGAACTGCACCTCATTTGCCGTTGGCAACCCGCATGGGGACAGCAGTCCGCACAACCCGCTCACTGCCACCTCAGCCCGCGAGGCGCCTGTGCTGCAAGTCGTGCTGGCTGCCAGCACCGAAGCCACTTGGGAGGAAGGCCTCAATGGCCTGTCTGCCCGCGATATCGCGATGAATGTGGCCCTGCCTGAAGTGGATGGCCGCGTTTTGTCGCGCGCAATCAGCTTTAAGGGCGAGGCCTTTTTCGATGCGGCCACCGAATGCCCAATTGCAACCTATAAGGCGCGCGGCGACCGCGTTACCTTTGTCACGGCCCTCGCTGCCAATTGGGCCCAGCTGCGCAGATGCGCGCCTGCGCAGCGCCAGGTCGCGCTCATTCTCGCCAATTACCCCAATAAGGATGGCCGCCTGGCCAATGGGGTGGGGCTCGATACGCCCGCCTCCGCTGTGCATGCACTCGCCCTTTTGCAAGAGGCTGGATATGGCGTCGCGAATGCACCTCAAACAAGCGCTGAATTGATGGCGCAAATCATGGCCGGCCCCACCAACTGGCTGACCGATCGCGCCGCGCGCACAGGCGGCGCGCTTTTGCCAATCGCCGATTACATGGCGCACTATCAGACCCTGCCCTACGGGCTGCGCGCGCGGCTTGAAGAGCGTTGGGGCGCACCTGAAAATGATCCATTTTTCGACCCGAAGGAGGGCGGCTTCAAGCTCTCAATTCTGCGCTTCGGTACCGTCACTTTGGGCCTGCAACCGGCGCGCGGCTATAATATTGATCCGGTAGAAACCTATCATTCCCCCGATCTTATCCCGCCGCACAACTATTTGGCCTTTTATTTCTGGATCAGGCATCACCAAAAAGCCCAAGCGATTGTGCATATGGGCAAACATGGCAATTTAGAATGGCTGCCGGGCAAGGCTTTGGCTCTGAGTGACAGCTGCCTGCCCGAGGCAATTTTGGGACCCATGCCGCATATCTACCCTTTCATCGTCAATGATCCCGGCGAAGGCACCCAGGCCAAGCGACGTGCGCAGGCGGTAATCATCGATCACCTCACCCCGCCCCTGACCCGCGCGGAAACCTATGGCCCGCTGCGGGACCTCGAAGCCTTGGTTGATGAATACTATGAAGCTGCCGGAGTTGATCCGCGGCGCGTAGAACACCTCAGACGCGAGATCCTCACGCTCACTGCCACCAGCGGCCTGGACAAAGATATCGGTTTTGAAGGGTATGAAGACGGCGATCTGGCCAAGCTCGACGCCTATCTGTGCGAGCTAAAAGAGGCGCAAATTCGCGACGGGTTGCATATCTTTGGCCAAACCCCCGAAGGGGTGCAGCTGCGGGATCTGACCATCGCCCTGGCGCGCATTCCCCGCGGCTCTGGGCAGGGCGCAGATGCCTCCTTACTTCGGGCTATGGCAAATGATCTTGCATTGGGTTTTGACCCGCTCGATTGTGATCTCGCCGCGCCTTGGCAGGGCGACAAGCCCGGCCCCCTGTGCGACATCAGTGCGGATATCTGGCGCAGCACTGGCGATACGGTTGAGCGGCTGGAGCTCTTGGCGCAGGCTCTCATGGACGGCCAGCGGGGCGCCCCCGGCGCCCAATCGGCTGAGGTCATGGATCATGTGCGCCAGACGATCTCGCCCACCGTGGCGGCTTGCGGCCCGATGGAGGCGCAGGGATTGCTCACGGCGCTGGAGGGGAAATTCGTCCCCCCCGCCCCCTCAGGCGCGCCGACGCGCGGGCGGCTGGATGTTTTGCCCACGGGGCGAAATTTCTATTCGGTGGACAACCGCGCCGTGCCCACACCCACCGCTTGGGCCTTGGGATGGAAATCGGCCAATCTGCTGATCGACAAGCACCTGCAAGACCACGGCGACTGGCCGCGTGCCTTGTTGCTGACCGCTTGGGGCACGGCCAATATGCGCACGGGCGGCGATGACATCGCGCAGTGTCTGGCCCTTATGGGCGTAAAACCGAAATGGGACAGCGCCAATCGGAGGGTCACCGGCTTTGAGGTGATCCCGGCCAGCACCCTTGGACGGCCACGGGTCGATGTCACATTGCGCATTTCTGGATTTTTCCGCGATGCCTTTCCCGGCTTGATTGATCTTGTGGACAGCGCCGCGCGGGCGGTTTTGGCCCTTGATGAATCTGAGGAGGTCAACCCGGCCAAAGCCAATGGCGCTGGCGCCAGGGTCTATGGCTCAAAACCCGGTGCCTATGGTGCCGGATTGCAGGCATTGATTGATGAGCGCATCTGGGACAGCCAAGCAGACTTTGGCGAGGCCTATCTGGAATGGGGCAGCTATGCCTATGGCAAAGGCCGCCAAGGCGCGCGCGACCGCAGCGGTTTCGAAACGCGGCTGGGCCAAGTGGACGCCATTGTGCAAAACCAAGACAACCGCGAACATGATCTGCTTGACAGCGATGATTACTACCAATTCGAAGGCGGCGCGGCCGCGGCGGTGCAAAGCCTGCAAGGGCAAGCCCGGCCAATTTACCACAATGACCACTCACGCCCGGAACGCCCCCTCATCCGCAGCTTAGACGATGAGATGGCGCGCGTAATCCGGTCGCGCGTTCTCAATCCCAAATGGATCGATGGGGTGAAACGCCACGGCTATAAAGGCGCCTTTGAAATCGCCGCAACTGTCGATTACATGTTCGCCTTTGCCGCAACCACCGGCGCTGTCAAATCCCACCATTTTGATGCGGTTGAAGCGGCCTTTTTGGAAGATGACGACACCCGGGACTTCATCGCTGAGGCCAATGCGCCCGCCCTGCGTGAGATTGCCCAGCGCCTGCAAGAAGCGATTGATCGAGACCTATGGCAGCCGCGGTCAAACTCAGCCCGGGCGCGCATTGCCGGGCTGCTCTAGCGCGGCGGCTCCGAGCCGCCCGACCATTGATCCAAAACATAGCGCGCGGTCATCAGGTCTAAATGCGCGCCACCGCCGTTTTTGAACACTGTGATGTCATCCGGCCCGGCCTGAAAGGCCTCCAGATCATAGTAATCCGCCCGCAGATGACTGCAATCTATGGCGCCGCTCTCCAAAGGGATTTTCAGCTCGCCAATATGCCCCAATGTGGTGTCATAGCTGTCCACAAAGAGCTTCGATTTTTGCAAAGCCACATCATCCGCTTCACGCATATCCGGTCGATAGGCGCCAATCATGTTGAGATGTTGTCCCGGCCGCAGCCAGTCCCCTTGAATGATGGGAGCCGTGGTCATGGTGCAGGTCAAAATGATATCGGCAGCGGCAACAGCGCTTTGCAGATCGCTCACCACCTGCGCACCTGTCTCTTGCGCAAAAATCTCCGCGGCCTTGGGGCTTCGGTTCCAGATGCTGAAGCGGGCCTCAGGAAACCCTGCGCCAAAGGCCTCCACCAAGGAGCGCCCGACCGTGCCAGCCCCGACAATCAATATCTCCCGCGCGCCCGCCGGGGCCAGCGCCAAAGCCGCCATCAAACTGTCGCCTGCGGTCTTCCATTTCGTGATCAGGTGAAAATCAATCACCGCCGCGAGCGCCCCTGTGGCATCGTCAAACAACATCACGCCGCCGCCGATCATCGGTTGACCGTTTGCGGGATTGCCCGGGAAAACCGTGGCGGTTTTGGTCAAAAGACCCATGCCATCAATCCAAGCCGAGCGGCTCAAGAGCGTGTCAGATCCGCGATATAAAAACAGATCCTCAATCTCCGCCTTTGGTGCCTGATGCCCCCTTTTCAAAGCGGCGACCAAATCCAGCCAGTCCAACCGCTCTTGGCCGGCGTCAAAGGGGATCATCGCTGGGGTCACTGGGCTTGCTCCGGCGTCAACAGCCCCGCGGCCACCAAGCAATCGGCCCACCCCTGCGAATTGACAAAGCGATGCGTTTGCCAACCGCGGCTGGCCGCCATTGCGATATTGTCCGCGCGATCATCGGCAAAGAGCAACCGCTCGGGCGCCACCCCGCAATCTTGCTCCAACATCTGGTAAATCATCGGATCGGGTTTAATGACACGCATACGGCCCGAGACATATTCGCGATCAAATTCACCCAAAAAATCATAGTGGCTTTGCGCATAGGCAAAGCTTTCCACGCCGAAATTAGTCAGGGTAAAGACCGGTATCCCCACCGATTTCAGCGCCCGCAGCAAACGCACGGAATGATCAATCGGCGGGGCCGCCAGCTCAATCCAATTGTCATACCAATCGCGGATTTCCGCGCGCCAGGCGGGGTAGGCTTCTGCCGTGGCATAGATCACATCTTTGAACCCTTCGCCGAGGTCAATGCGATCGTTCATTGCATGCAGATCGACATCGGCAAACATCGCTTTGCGGCGCTCTGGGCCAATGGTCCGGTCGAAATAATGCTCGGGATGCCATTCCAGCAACACATTTCCAATATCAAAAACAACGGCCTCGACGGTCATATTTTATTTATCTCCTCGCTTTGCACAATTGCTATCGCGGCGAATTCGGCGGCGCAACCCTTGGATCGGCATTCACCCGCTCGCGCCAGACTGTAACCAAGCCTGAGACCAAGATCAGGCTCATCCCGATCCATTCATAAAACTCTGGCCATTCGGCAAAGAGCAAATAACCAAAAGCCGTCGCATAGATCAGACCTGTATATTCAAAGGGCGCCACAAGTGCCGCCTCTGCCACCCTATAGGCCTGGCTAATCGCCGCGCCGCCAACGGTGACACCGATGCCGATAAATACCATGATGGATAAATCCGCCCAACTGGGCCATTGCCAGGCCCGCAGCAAGAATTCGACCGAGCGATGCCCATCGCCGGAAAAGCTGCCCTGCCCAAGGGTTAAGCCGATCACCGTGGTCACGGCCAAAAACACCAGCGGGACATAGAAGGTCAAGGACAGCAAGGACTCCGTCTGACCAATCTTTCGGGTCAAAATATGAAAGGCCGCATAGCACAGCGCCGCCAAGACGGGGAGTATCGTGGTCAGGGTAAAGGCCTCTGTGCCCGGCCGCACGATGAGCAAGACACCGATGAGCCCCACCACAACCGCCAACCAGCGCCATTTTCCGACGCTCTCCCCCAGGAAAATCACTGAGAAAATCGTGATTAAAAACGGGGCGACAAAGAAGATCGCCACGACAATCGCCAAGGGCAAATCCGCCAGCGCCATATAGAAAAACAGATTGGCCGCCACGACAAAAAATGCTCGGATCAGATGCATCCCAAACCTCTGCGTGCGCAGCGCGCCATATCCGCCGGTTAAGGGAATAATGACGATAACCAACAGCAACACGCCCGTCAACGAGCGGGTGAAGACGATTTGATGCAGCGCATAACCATCGGACAGAAATTTGATCAACATATCATTGACCGAAAATGTCAAAGAAGCGAGGAGCGCCCAAAGCGCACCAAGTGGCGTTTTCGTTTGTCCCATGGCTCATCGCTAGGCCGGGTTTGCCCCTAGGTCTGATCCAAATACGACCCGACCGATGACGCGAAACGCCCATCAAAATCCAAAACGCTCAACGACGCAAGGCTTGGTCCAACGCATTGAGGAACTGCGAGCGATCAGATTTCGCAAATGCTTTGCCGCCGCCCTGGCGAAACGGATCGGCGGCGCGCAGGTCGTACATGAGGTCACGCGTGGCCAGCGCGTTGCCGATATTGGCCTGCGTCAATGGCTCGCCATTGGGCTTGAGCACCTTGGCTCCAGCCTCAACCGCTTTGGAGGCCAGCGGAATATCTGTGGTGATCACAACATCCCCGGGCCCTGCACGCTCTGCGATCCACATATCAGCCACATCTGGCCCGGCCTCCACAACCACCAATTCAACAAGCGGGTTGGCAGAGGGGCGGATACCACCGTTGCAAACCAGCTTCACACCGACTTTGTGGCGCGTGGCCACCTGCTCCACCTCCGCCTTCACCGGACAGGCATCCGCATCGACATAAATCACGAGATCTGCCCTTTGCTGACTTTCAACTCTTCAGGAATGGGCATCCGGTTGAACGCGTCCAGACCGGCGATTTTGTAAGCCTCCGCCAATGTCGGATAATTGAAGGTATTTTGCACAAAGTAATCGACCGTGCCTTTTAGGTTCAGCACCGCTTGGGCGATATGGATCAGCTCGGTTGCCCCTTCGCCAACGATTTGAACCCCCAAAACCCGGCGGGTTTTGAGTGAAAACAACATTTTTAACATGCCATGCTCCAGCCCCATGATATGCCCGCGTGAGGTTTCACGAAACCGCGCAATGCCGACTTCATAGGGAATGCCGCGCGATTGAGTCTCCTCTTCGCTCATACCGCAGGTCGAGATTTCCGGTACGGAATAGATCCCATAAGGAAACCATGGGCTTTCCGGCAGACTTGGGGTGTCCAGCGCATGACAGGCCGCCACACGTCCCTGCTGCAAGCTGGTCGAGGCCAAAGACGGGTGGCCAATCACGTCCCCCACGGCATAAATATGCGGCACAGCTGTTTGATAGCTCTTGCGATCCACATTCAATCGCCCGCGGTGGTCGGTCGTGAGGCCCGCCGCCTCCAGCCCCAGGCGCTGCGTCGCCCCCATACGTCCGGCCGCAAAGAGCAGCATTTCTGCGCGCACATGACGGCCATTTTCAAGCGCAACTTCCACATGGCTGTCGCAATCTTCGATCTTAGCCACCGCCGAGCCAAGCCGCAGATCCACACCGTTTTCGCGGATCTCATGCGTAAATTCCTGGATCAACGTCTTATCTATGAAATCCAAGAAGGTTTCCCTCGGCTCAATCAAGGTCACTTTGACATCCAACGCGGAAAACATCGTGGCATATTCCACACCGATGACCCCGGCGCCAATGACAATCAAGGACCGCGGAATTTGCGACATTTCCAAAAATTCATCGCTGTCCAATATGGTGGTGCCATTAAAGGGCACAGTGTCCGGCCGATAGGTATAGGTGCCCGTGGCAATCAGAAAATGCGCACCGGCAACCGTGGTCACTTCGCCATTGTCGGCGGTGACTTCCACCTCATTCGGGCTGATGAAGCGGGCCAAACCGCTCATGGTTTCCACATGATTGCGGTTGAATTGATGCTCGAGCACATCCACCTCATAATCGAGTGTCTTATGCAGGCGCATCTTGAGATCATCCGCGCCGATCTCATCTTTCACGCGATAGGATCGGCCATAAAAACTCCTCTCCCGCCATCCCGAGAGATTGAGCACGGTCTCGCGCAGGGTCTTGGAGGGGATTGTGCCCGTGTGGACCGATACGCCGCCAAAACGATCCTTGCGGTCGATCACCAAAACCCGCCGCTTGAGCTTGCCCGCCTGTATCGCCGCCGCGCGGCCGCCGGGACCGGAGCCAATAATCACCAAATCATATTGCGTCATAGATCACTCCGCATAGAGCGCTTCGGCATGGAAAGCGACGTGATCTTCCATAAAACTCGAAACGAAAAAATAGGAATGATCATAGCCCTTTTGCATCCGCAGATGCCCGTCTTGGCGACGCTTGGCCATGGCAAAGGCGAGGGTTTCGGGCTTGAGGAGATCCAAAAACTGATCTTGGGTGCCTGTGTCAATCAACACCGGCCCGTCAAAGCCCACCTCCTGCATTTGATGGCTGGCGTCATGGGGCTGCCAAAGGTTTTGATCTTCCCCCAAATAACTGGTGAACTGCTTTTGCCCCCAGTCTGACCCCATTGGATTGCAAATGGGAGAAAAGGCCGAAACGCTGCGGTATTGCCCCGGCCGGCCCATGGCGAGCGTCAGCGCCCCATGCCCGCCCATAGAGTGGCCCGTGATGGATTGGCGCTCCAAATCAACGGCAAATGCGCGCCCCAGCAGTGCCGGAAGCTCTTCGGCAATGTAATCCCACATGCGAAAATGCCGGTCCCATGGCGGCTGTGTGGCGTTGACATAAAAGCCAGCGCCTTGCCCCAGGTCATAGGCCGCGTCATCGGCAACATTCGCTCCGCGGGGGGATGTGTCGGGGAATACCAAGGCGATCCCCTCCTGCGCCGCCCAAGCCTGCGCCCCGGCTTTGGTCATGGCATTTTCATGGGTGCAGGTCAGGCCGGACAGATACCAAAGCACAGGGACGGGACCAAGCTTGACCTCTTCAGGGAGAAACAGACCGAAGGTCATCTCGCCCCCACAGACCTCCGACGCATGGGCATAAACCCCCTGCGTTCCACCGAAACACGCGTTCTCAGATTTGATTTCCATGGAAAACCCCTTTGCAAATGTCACTTGGTGAAAACGCAATTCGCTCCGGTTTGCAAGGGCCAAGCCCTCCGATCATGACACAGGAGGGCCAAAGGCGGCGATTAGCTGTAAAGGGCGCTGACCCAAGCGATGATCACAGACACCGTGACCACCGAAGCGACGGTCGACAGGAAGATTGACGCCGAGACCCGCTGCGGCGCGACCTCATAATGCGTTGCCAGAATAAAGATATTGCCCGCCACAGGCAAAGCCGTCGCCGCAATCAATACCGCCGCGGGATAGGCGGCGACCGGAAAGACAAAAAGCGCGGCAATTGCGACAGCCGCCGGATGTAAAATCAACTTACAAAAGGCCAGCCAACTGGCCACAGAGAGCCGCTCAGCCGATTTGCTGGCCAAAGATGCGCCAATGGCAAAGAGCGCACCGGGCGTTGCGGCCGCTCCCAAAATATCGAAGAATTCTGTCGCGGGGACTGGCAAGCGCAGCCCTGATGACGAGCAAAGCAAACCGGCGATCATCGCCATGATCATCGGATTTTTGATCAAACCAAGTCCGACTGTGCGCAGCACCCCAAAACTAATACGCCCATCGCGCGAGCCGACAATTAAGATCACAATCAGACTGCCGAACACCAGCTGGTCGATGGCCAGCACCAACATCACCCACAGCACAGCCTCCGGTCCCATCAACATCGCCAACATCGGAATGCCCAGAAATCCGACATTGCCAATCGTGGCGCATTGCGCCTCTACCGCCGCCTCGGCCACATTACGTCGCCGCAGCATCGCCACACAGGTGGCCAGCAGATAGATCAGAAGCGAGGCGGATAGATAGGCTGAAATAAAGGGAACATTGATCAAATCCGTAAAGGATAGGTTGGCGGAAAAACGGATAATCATGGCCGGCAAAGCAAAATAAAACACGAATTTCGTCAGATAGGCTGTGGCCACTTCAGGAAAGAACGCCGTCCGCGCCGCGCCATATCCGAGCCCAACAATGGCGAAAAAGGGCAATGTTTTGAGAAGAACGTCAATCATCAAAGCTACATTTCATGCGAAAAGGGCGCATCGCGCGCCCCGTTACATTAGCTCTAATTTCACCGGGCGAAAGCCCGAAAAGCGCAGGCACCGGGCCGCACCTCGGGCCTGACCTTAAAATTCAACGACAGCGCGGATGGATTTGCCCGCGTGCATCAGATCAAAACCCTTGTTGATATCCTCCAAGGGCAGGGTGTGGGTGATCATTGGATCTATCTCAATTTTGCCGTCCATATACCAATCGACAATCTTTGGCACATCTGTGCGCCCACGAGCGCCGCCAAAAGCCGTACCGCGCCAGACGCGGCCCGTGACCAGCTGGAACGGACGGGTGCTGATTTCGGCTCCCGCAGGTGCCACACCGATGATCACGCTTTCCCCCCAACCCTTATGGGCCGATTCCAACGCCGTACGCATCACATCAACATTGCCTGTTGCATCAAAAGTGTAATCCGCCCCACCGCCGGTCAGCGCGACCAAATGTGCGACCAAATCACCGCTCACCTCGGCCGGATTGACAAAATCGGTCATACCAAAGCGGCGGGCCATCTCAATCTTGCCGGGGTTCAGATCGACACCGACGATCTGATCGGCCCCAGCCAATCGCAAGCCTTGGATCACATTCAAGCCAATACCGCCCAAACCAAAGACAATCGCCGTGCTGCCGATCTCCACCTTGGCCGTATTGATCACTGCGCCAATGCCCGTTGTGACGCCGCAGCCGATATAGCAAATCTTATCAAAAGGAGCATCGGGGCGCACTTTGGCCAGAGCAATTTCTGGCAAAACCGTGTGATTGGCGAAGGTGGAGCAGCCCATATAATGCAAAATCGGCGTGCCATCGAGCATGGAAAACCGGCTGGTGCCATCTGGCATCAGGCCTTGCCCTTGGGTGCTGCGGATCGCTTGGCACAGATTGGTTTTTGGATTGAGGCAATACTCACAGCTGCGGCACTCTGGCGTGTAAAGTGGAATGACATGATCGCCGGGCTTCAAGCTGGTCACGCCCGGGCCGCATTCCACCACGACCCCTGCGCCCTCATGGCCCAAAATCGCGGGGAACAACCCCTCGGGGTCTGCTCCAGACAGGGTGAACTCATCGGTGTGGCAAATACCCGTGGCTTTGATTTCCACCAAAACCTCGCCGGCCTTTGGCCCCTCGAGATTGACTTCCATAATTTCAAGTGGTTTGCCGGCTTCCATAGCCACCGCAGCGCGTGTTCGCATCCTGTAACTCCTCTTATTTGCCCTGACACTAGGGCAGTGGAGCACGAAATGACAACCACTTTATACGCGTTTAGACCCGGTGATAGGGACCACCGGCGAGGATGGAGGCCGCGCGGTAGAGCTGTTCGGTCAGCATAACGCGCACCAGCATATGCGGCCAAACCATGGCACCAAAACTCAGCGAAAAATCCGCGCGCTGCAACACGGCGGGGTCCAGACCATCTGCCCCCCCGATGACAAAGACCAACTCGCTGGGTGCGCTATCGCGAATTTGGGCAAGATGGGCCGCAAAATCTGGAGAGCTCTGCATCTTGCCCCGCTCATCCAATGCAATCACCGTCGCGCTTGGCCCAATGGCCTTGAGCAACAATCCCGCTTCCGCCGCCTTGCCACCGCCTTTTTTGTCTTCCAATTCGGTCAGCTCAACCGGCCCGAGCCCCAGCGGGCGACCGCTGCGGTTGAACCGAGAGATGTAATCTTCAATGAGATCTTTTTCGGGCCCGTTGCGCAGGCGTCCGATGGCGAGAATGCGCAGGCGCATTAAGCCTCAGTCGGGCTCGGCGCTCCAGGCTCAAGCCACATTTGGTCCAACTGATAAAATTCGCGCACTTCCGGGCGGAACACATGCACAATCACATCGCCCGTGTCCACAAGCACCCAATCGCCCGTGCCCTTGCCTTCGACCTTTGACAGAATACCAAGATCATCTTTCAGGCGGGTCTTCAATTTTTCGGAGATGGCCGCGACTTGGCGCGTCGAGCGCCCTGAACAGATCACCATATGATCGCCAATCTCAGAGATGCCCCGCAAATCTATTTGCACGACATCTTCGGCTTTATCATCTTCTAGGGATTTTAACACGGCGGCTAAGATAGCATCGCTCGTAACACTCGATTGGCCATTGGCCAAATGGCGCGCGGATCCTTCCGCGTCAGACGTCAAAGACAGGACCATGTCCTCCAAAAAAATCGCCGCAACATCCCGGCGCCGGGTGTTTCACCCCTAGCAGCCTCATTCAGATTCCTCAATCACCTGCTTTGATCGGCCAAAAAACTGTGGCGATCCGGCCCCAAAACGGAAAAATACCGCATTTCCGGCCTGTCATGCCCGCTCAATATTGACAAATTGGAAAAATAATTATTATAAAACGATAATTAATTTTATTTTCAAAGCATTTCTCAGGAGTCCCATCATGTCTCGCAAAATTAGAATCATATCTTCGGGATACATAGTCTTCTCAGCCCTCTTGGCCGTGGTCTTGGTTTCGCATTACGGCTATTTTCATTTGGGTCATTTTTGGCGCGATTCAACCGCCCTTGCCCAGCTCCCGCCATTTCCGCATCCCATGATCGAAATCCCGCGCAGCTCACAAATCTTTATCGCCATTCTGGACATGCTCCCTCTCGTGCCGAGCTTATGTGCACTCTATTTTGGAGCGCGCGTGATGGCCGATTTTCGATCAGGGCGCTATTTCACTGTGACTGTAACCCGCTCAATGTCCCGCGGCGGGTTGAGCGTCATTGCCCTTGCCGTGTTGAAACTTCTTTCCCTAAACCTGATGATCCCCTATGTTTTCAGCCACGATCCTATGGCAGACATGCCTATCCTAATGGCTGAGACGCCCATTAAATTTATTATTGATCCTACCATCGCCGGTTTCCTTTTGGCTGGGGTGATGATCTGGATCATCGGATGGGTTCTGACCCAGGCGCTTGTGCTCAAGGCCGAAAATGAGAGTATTGTGTGATGGCGATTATCATTCGGTTAGATGTCATGTTGGCGCTGCGCAAAATGCGCTCAAAAGATCTCGCCGCTGAAATTGGCTTAACAGAGGCCAATCTCAGCCTGCTGAAATCCGGCAAAGCCAAAGGGGTGCGATTCGACACTTTGGCAAAAATTTGCCGCGCATTGGACTGTCAGCCTGGCGATTTGCTGGAATTTACACAAGCCTCCACTCCAGCAGGGAAATAGGCGCAAACCGCAACATCTGGAGGCTTGTGCCGCGCCTTGGGCCGGGGTATTCAGCGGCATGAGCATGAGTATGGTCTTTGATATCGCCGATAGAGCGCGCCTGCCTTGGCGCTTCTTTGGTGTGGCGAAATCCAACCTAAGGCCGCGTCTTCACGGCTAATCCCCTCTGCAAGACACGACACATTCGACGAACTATAAAAGGAACGCCTCACATGGCCCCTAA
Source organism: Planktomarina sp. (assembly GCA_016780825.1). GTDB lineage: Bacteria > Pseudomonadota > Alphaproteobacteria > Rhodobacterales > Rhodobacteraceae > Planktomarina. The sequence continues at coordinate 16,279 of JADHLF010000006.1, forward strand.
AACACTCTATGATAAGATCTGGGACGCGCATGTCGCCCATGAAGCCGAAGATGGCACCTGCCTGCTCTATATTGACCGCCATTTGGTCCACGAAGTGACCAGCCCGCAAGCCTTTGAAGGGTTGCGGATGAATGGCCGGACGGTACGCGCGCCAGAAAAAACCATCGCTGTGCCCGATCACAACGTCCCCACAACCCTGGACCGTCTGAAGGGCATAGAAAACGAGGAAAGCCGCATCCAAGTGGAAGCTCTGGACACCAACGCGCGGGAATTCGGGCTTGTCTATTACCCGGTGGATGACATCCGCCAGGGCATCGTGCATATCATTGGCCCTGAGCAGGGCTGGACCCTGCCGGGGATGACCATTGTCTGCGGCGACAGCCACACCGCCACCCATGGCGCCTTTGGCGCGCTGGCCCATGGCATCGGCACCTCTGAGGTGGAGCATGTTCTGGCCACGCAAACCTTGATCCAGAAAAAATCAAAGAACATGAAGGTTGAAATCACCGGCAAATTGAGCCCGGGCGTGACGGCCAAAGACATCACCTTGGCCGTGATTGGTGAGACCGGCACGGCCGGTGGTACGGGCTATGTGATTGAGTATTGCGGCGAGGCAATTCGCAGCCTCTCCATGGAAGGCCGCATGACTGTGTGCAACATGGCCATCGAAGGTGGCGCTCGTGCAGGTCTCATCGCCCCGGATGAGACCACATTTGAATATTGCAAAGGCCGCCCCAATGCGCCCACCGGCGAAACATGGGAGGCCGCGCTGGCCTATTGGAAAACCCTTTACTCCGACGATGATGCGCATTTCGACAAGGTCTTAACCTTGAAGGGTGAAGATATCGCCCCCGTGGTGACATGGGGCACCAGCCCGGAGGATGTCTTGCCGATCACCGCAAATGTGCCGGCGGCGCAGGCGTTCTCGGGCGGCAAAGTTGAGGCGGCCCAGCGCAGCCTTGACTATATGGGCCTAACAGCGGGCACCCCCCTGCGGGACATTGAGATTGATACAGTCTTCATCGGCTCTTGCACCAACGGGCGGATCGAGGATCTGCGCGCTGCGGCGGAGATATTGAAGGGTCGCAAGATCAAAGACGGCATGCGCGCGATGGTTGTGCCGGGCTCAGGTTTGGTGCGTGCGCAGGCTGAAAAAGAGGGCCTGGCGGACATCTTCAAGGAGGCCGGCTTCGAATGGCGCCTGGCAGGATGCTCAATGTGTCTGGCGATGAACCCCGACCAATTGCAACCGGGCGAACGCTGTGCGGCCACGTCAAACCGCAACTTTGAAGGCCGCCAAGGCCGCGGTGGGCGCACGCATTTGATGAGCCCAGCCATGGCCGCCGCTGCGGCCATTACTGGAAAATTGACTGATGTGCGGGAGATGCTCTAATGGAAAAATTCGAAAAACTCACCGCCATTGCGGCGCCAATGCCTTTGATCAATATCGATACCGATATGATTATCCCAAAGCAGTTTTTGAAAACGATCAAACGCTCCGGGCTTGGCGTCAGCGCCTTTCATGAGATGCGCTACAATCTCGATGGCAGCGAAAACCCAGATTTCGTACTCAATAAGGAGGCTTATCAAGGCGCCAGTATTTTGGTTGCCGGCGACAATTTCGGTTGCGGCTCCTCACGCGAACATGCGCCTTGGGCTTTGCTTGATTTTGGCATTCGCTGCGTAATCTCCACCAGCTTTGCCGATATTTTCTACAACAACTGCTTTAAAAACGGCATCTTGCCTGTGGTTGTCACTGAAGACGAGCTGCAACTGCTGATGAAAGATGCGGAGAAAGGCAGCAATGCACGCATGGTGGTTGATCTGGAAAACCAGCAGATTGAGACCTCCGATGGCGAGGTGATCTCCTTTGATGTGGATCAACACCGCAAGCATTGCTTGATCAATGGCCTCGACGACATCGGGCTGTCGATGGAAAAAATTGCATCTATCGACGCCTTCGAAGCGCAAATGGCGCAAAGCGCGCCTTGGGTCTAAGACTTTTGGCCAGTCAGTGATTGGCTGGCCAAAATCACACCCCGCGACCGGGGTTTGGAAAACATCGCAAAACCCGATAATAATTGATCAAAAATTAAGAATTTTGAGCTCAACTTCCGCTCGATATGAGCCGGACTTTCGACCCAAATGCCATTTTGTTCATCCACGCGTCGCATCCCTCACTGCGGCGGCAACGATACCTGCGCAGGTTTCAGGCTTGGATGCGCAGGCTCGCACTCTGGATCGTTTTATACCTGATCTACCCCGCGCCAGCGGTCAGTGAAACCTTGCGATTGGCCAGCTATACCGCCGCGCTTGAGCGAAATGCACCGGGGCTATTGTATCGTGACATCATTCACGGCAAATCAGTGCAAATTCACGCCGCGCTCCGACTTATTGCGACCATCCAACCGGATATTTTGGCCCTACAACGCTTTGATTGGGATGCGGAGCTGCGCGCGGCCCGCGCCTTTCAATCGGCGCTGAAAGCGCAGGGTTGGGAGATGCCGCATGTTTTGGCCCCTCGCCCCAACACCGGCGTGGCCTCCGGCGTAGATATTGATGGCAACGGCCAAATCGGCGGGCCGGGCGATGCGCAAAGCTATGGCACTTTCGCCGGACAAAGGGCGCTTTTGCTTCTGTCGCGCCTGCCATTCGACGCGCAGTATAGCCAAGATCACAGCCAAATTCTCTGGGCAGATGTGCCGCATACGCAAAGTACAGACGCCCCTGAAATCGCCCGCGTGCAACGGCTGGCCTATGTGGCGATGCTGCAAACCGCAATCACCTGGAATCAGCGGCCCATTTCTCTTCTGACATTTCACGCCAGCCCACCGGTCTTTGACGGGCCACAGGACCGCAACGGCCGCCACAATGCCGATGAGATCGCCTATGCCGCCGCCCTGTTAGATCACCTTCCCAGGCCCTTCGTCTTACTGGCCAATACCAACCTTGATCCCTTTGATGGCGAGGGGCACCATGAGGTGATGAGGCAGCTTCTGGCCCATCCCAAGCTGCAAGATCCAAAGCCGGCCAGCGCGGGCGGGCGCGCATCTGCCAACCCGCAGCATCGCGGTCCGGCGCAGCTCGATACAGTGGATTGGCCCGATCCGCGCCCCGGCAATCTGCGGGTCAATTACATCCTCCCCTCTCGGGATTTCGCCCTGCACGATGGCGGGGTGCATTGGCCAGCCAAGGACCTTTCTGACCCCCATGGCAATTCGCACAGATTGATCTGGCAGGATGTCTCACTTCCTTGACCCCATAGGCCCATAGGGCTAGTCAGCAAGTTGAGACAAACGAAAGGGCTTCTCATGAGCACCCACTCCCTCCTAATTTTGCCCGGCGACGGGATTGGTCCTGAAGTCATGGCCGAAGTGCGCAAACTCATTACCTGGCTTGCCGACCACAGGGACATACATTTTGACCTGTCCGAAGATCTGGTTGGCGGCGCGGCCTACGATGTGCACGGCGTACCTTTGCACGATGACACGATGGCAAAAGCACAGGCCGTGGACGCGGTATTGCTTGGCGCCGTTGGTGGGCCGAAATATGACACTCTCGATTTTTCCTTGAAACCGGAACGCGGCCTCTTGCGCCTGCGCAAGGAGATGGATCTCTTCGCAAACCTACGTCCGGCGCAATGTTTTGACGCGCTGGCCGATTTCTCCTCGCTCAAACGCGATGTGGTTGCGGGCCTCGATATCGTCATTGTGCGCGAATTGACCTCCGGCAGCTATTTCGGCGAGCCACGCGGCATCTTCAAAGAAGGCAACGAGCGCGTGGGCATCAACACCCACCGCTATACGGAATCCGAAATTGAACGCGCCGCGCGCGCTGCCTTTGAGCTGGCACGCCGCCGCAGCAACCGGGTTTGCTCGATGGAAAAAGCCAATGTGATGGAAGCGGGCGTTTTATGGCGCGATGTGGTTACAGAAGTGCATCAGGCCGATTACGCAGATGTCGAACTGTCGCATATGTACGCTGACAATGGCGCGATGCAGCTGGTGCGTGCGCCGAAGCAATTTGACGTGATCCTCACAGACAATTTGTTTGGCGATATCCTCTCCGATTGCGCCGCGATGCTGACTGGCTCGCTCGGCATGTTGCCCTCGGCCAGCCTGGGCGCGCCGATGGAGAATGGCCGCCCGAAAGCCCTTTATGAGCCGGTGCATGGCTCCGCGCCAGATATTGCAGGACAGGGCAAAGCCAACCCAACGGCTTGCGTTTTGTCTTTCGCCATGGCGCTGCGCTATTCGTTTGATCTTGGCGCGGAAGCGACGCGGATTGAAGCCGCCGTCGAAAAAGTCCTCGCCGATGGGGTCCGCACCGCCGATCTGTTGCAGGCCGAAGGCGATACCGCGGTGTCCACAACCCAGATGGGCGATGCCATCGTCGCCGCTCTCACCGCCAGCCTCTAAATCCTGTCTCAAAAAAAATAAAAAACGCTCGGTCCGCCGGGCATTTTTTTTGACAAAGCCAGTGAAAACCACTGCACTGCGGTTATGGATATTATTGACACCCACCGCTACCCGATTGACCCGCCTGACAGTGCGGAGTTTCGCGCGCTTTGCGCCCGATGTCAGGCGGATCTAAAGGCTCAAGGGCTTTTCAACCTGCCCGGCTTCCTGCGCCCTGAGGCCATTGAACGCACGCTTGACTGGGTGAAACCCGTGATCGCGCAAGACGCATTTGTGCATAAACGGGCCCATAACATCTATTTTAAAAAGGAAATTCCGGGCCTTCCGCCCGATCATCCGGCCTTGCGTGAGCTCGAAACCACCAATCATACAATCTGCGCCGATCAAATTGAGGGCAGCCCGGTGACCCAGCTTTATGACTGGCCGGCTTTCGCCAATTTTTTGGCCCGTGTCATGAATAAGCCCGCACTTTACACCATGGATGACCGAATCGCCGGGGCAAATGTGATGACTTACTACCACGGCGAGGCGCTGAACTGGCATTTTGACCGCTCCGAATTTACCACAACACTGCTCTTACAAGCCCCGAAGGCCGGCGGTGAGTTCGAATATCTGCGCGATCTGCGCACGGCGGAGGATCCCAACTATACCGGGGTAGCAGAGCTTTTGATGGGCAAGCGCCAGACGCAGATTTGCCCGCAAGAAGCCGGAACTTTGAATGTGTTTCGCGGCGTGAACACGGCGCACCGCGTCACCCCCGTGCAGGGCGACCGGCCGAGAATCAATGCGGTTTTAACCTATTACGAAACCCCCGGTCGCCGATTTTCAGAGCAAGAGCATCTGGGATTTTACGGCAGAACATTGGCCTAAAGGCCTATTCTGTCGCAAATGGACATCCGTTCTGTCGTCTTTTTAAATTTATTGTATGCAACTTGTATACAATAAATGACGAGGAGGCCCGATGACTGACACCCGCAAATCTCAATGTTTGAAGGCGATACGCCACCAAATCCTTTCGCTCGCGCTTCCGCCGGGCAGTGATTTGGACGAGGCCAAACTCGGTGCCGAATTTGGCATGTCTCGCACACCGCTTCGCGAGGTGTTGCAAAAACTCGCCGGGGAAGGCTTTGTCGATATCACCCAAAACAAGGGGGCCAAGGTCGTCTCAATGGATATGGCGGTGATGCGCAGTTTTTTCCAAACGGCGCCGCTGATCTATGCCAATATTGCGCGGCTTGCCTGTGAAAATCGCAGCCTGTCACAGCTGACGGCGCTCAAGACCAGCCAGCAACAGTTTAAAAACGCCACCCGCACTTATGATCCCGCACAAGCGGCGATGCACAATCATCAATTCCATCAGATCATTGGGGATATGTCGCAAAATTGCTACTTGATCCCAAGCCTACAGCGCATGCTCATTGATCATACGCGCCTGAGCCAAACCTTCTATCGGCCTGCGTCGCCAGCGGAAAGCGCGCTTGTCAGACAAGCCTGTGATCAACATGATGAGATGATCGACGCCATTGAACACCAGCACGCAGAGGTCGCCGTTGAGCTGACTTTGCAGCATTGGGCCCTGTCGCAAGACCGAATGGAGCGTTTTGTGCGCCCCGATCCCTTACCTGTTGAACTGGCCAGCGCGCGGGAGACAGCCAATGCAGTTTGAAGGCATCTATACCCCAGTTATCACCCCTTACCACGATGATTTTTCATTAAATCACGACGCATTGGAAGCCACGATCAATCGTCTGATTGAGGCTGGGGTTCATGGTCTGATTATTGCGGGCACAACCGGCGAGTATTACGCTCAAACCACCGATGAGCGGATTGAAATGATGTCTGTTGCGCATGAAATAATTGCCGGCAGGCGGCCGATGATTGTCGGCACGGGCGCTATTCGGACCGAGGATTCAATTCTCTATGCTCGGGCCGCCAAAAAGGCCGGTGCAGATGCTCTTTTGATTGCGACCCCGCCTTATGCCTATCCAACCGGCCGCGAAATTGCCCTACATGCTTTGGCGATCGACCGGGCGGCAAATCTGCCTGCCATGCTCTACAATTATCCCGGCCGGATGTGCGTCAATATGGATGAGGAGACCCTCGACCGTCTGGGACGCAGCCCAAATTTTTGCGCCATTAAGGAAAGCTCGGGCGATCCCAATCGGCTGCATATGCTGGCCCGCGATTATCCGCATATTGCCCTCTCTTGCGGCATGGATGATCAGGCGTTGGAATTCTTCGCTTGGGGTGCGCGCAGCTGGGTCTGCGCCGGGTCCAATTTTGCCCCCGAGGCGCATATTGCTCTGTACCAAAGCTGCGCAGTGGAGGGAAATTTCACCAAAGGGCGCGCGATTATGTCGGCAATGCTGCCCTTGATGCGGGTGCTCGAACAAGGTGGGAAATTTGTTCAATGTATCAAATACGGCTTGACTCTGCGCGGCATTGACGCAGGCCCGCCCCGCAAACCGCTGCAACCGCTCAACAAAGACGACAAACGCCAACTGGCAGAGGTCATCGCCACAATGGATACCGCCATTGCAAATATCATCGGAGAAGCTGCATGAGCGACTTACTGACAACAGCCGAGTACAAGGCGCTGGCCGCAGAGCTCGACCTCCCGCGCACTGCTTTTATTGACGGCAAATACCGCGCGGGTCATGGCGCCACATTTGCGACTTTGAACCCCGCCACCGGGTTGCCGCTCACCGAAATTTCCGGCTGTGATGCAACAGATGTGGATCTGGCGGTATCCAAGGCGCGCGCGGCCTTCGATCAAGGCCATTGGGCCAAACGCCCGCCATCGCAACGCAAAGAGGTGCTAATCCGCCTGTGCAAGTTGATCACACGCAACCGCCGCGAATTGGCCGTGATGGAAAGTCTCGACAGCGGCAAGCCAATCTTGGATTGCGAGACCATCGATATTCCCGAGACCATCGCAACTTTGAAATGGCATGCAGAGTTTATCGACAAGATTTATGACCAAATGGCCCCGGCGCAAGAGGATGCCATTGCCATGATCCTGCGCGAGCCCATTGGGGTCGTTGCCGCTATTTTGCCTTGGAACTTTCCCCTGTTGATGATGGCTTGGAAAATCGGGCCCGCTTTGGCGGCGGGCAATTGTGTCATCGTGAAGCCGGCAGAACAAACCAGCCTCACCGCCCTGCGCTTGGCCGAATTGGCCGCAGAGGCCGGCCTGCCCCGTGGGGTCTTGCAGGTCTTGCCCGGTGATGGGCCGACTGTGGGCGCGCCGCTTGGGCTTCACATGGATGTGGATATGGTCAGTTTCACAGGCTCAACCGAGACCGGGCGGCATTTCCTGCGCTACGCCGCTGACAGCAATTTAAAGAAAGTGGTGCTGGAATGCGGCGGCAAAAACCCCTGCGTTGTGTTTGATGATGCTGAGAATCTCGAGTCTGTTGCCCGTCATGTGGTCAATGCTGCCTTTTGGAATATGGGCGAGAATTGTTCCGCCGCCTCTCGTCTGATTGTCCATCAAGCCGTGAAAGAGCCGCTATTGGAACGGATCTTGGCGCGGTTGCGAGATTGGAAAACCGGCGATCCGCTCAACCCCGCTCACCACCTGGGCGCGCTCATTGATGCAGAGCATTGCGCCAAAGTGGCCAGCTATCTGACAGGGACCGCTTTGGCCGGCGGCACGGCAGAGGGGCCCTTTGTGCAGCCGACGATTTACGAGATCGGCCCGAAAGATGCCAAAGCCGTTGATGAAATTTTTGGGCCAATCCTGAGCGTGCTTACTGTGGCCAGCAATGATGAGGCCATTGCACTGGCCAATGACACCCACTACGGCTTGGCCGCCTCCGTCTTCACCGCCAATAGCCGCAACGCCATTCGCGCCGCCCGCGACATCAAGGCCGGAACCGTGACCGTCAACACCTATGGTGAAGGGTCCATCGCCACGCCCTTTGGCGGCTATAAACAATCAGGCTTCGGCGGGCGCGACAATGGCATTCATGCCCATGACCAATTCACCGAAACCAAAACCATTTGGATTGATCTCACCGATCCGCGCGATGGCGACAATGTCGGGTAACGGGCCGCAAGTCTTGCCAAAGGGGAGGAGCGCGCGTGGCTGATGCAGTTGGATCGGTGCGGCGCGGACGCGGCGCGCGCAAAACCATAAGACAAACCCGCGATGTTACGATGCTGCCCGCGCTGAAAAGGCGCCTACCCTTGACCGAACCCATGGATCAAGACCAGATCGAGAAGATCGACGCGGCCTCAATGAGCGTGCTTGAGGATGTCGGAGTGGTGTTTCGCGACCCCATCGCCATTGCAGATTGGCGCGCCGCAGGGGCCGATATTTGCGATGGCGACCGGGTGCATTTGGACCGCGGTCTTGTGCGTGAACTGATCTCCTCCATCCCCTCAAGCTTCACCTATCACGCGCGAAACCCCGCCAATAACCTGCCGTTCGGTCACGATCACGCCATTTTTGTGCCGATGACCGGCGCGCCTTATTTGCGGGATCTCGACGATATCAGGCGCAATCCAACCTTGGAAGACTTGGCAAATTTCCACAAATTATCGCATATGCTGCCCGCGATGCACTCTTCCGCCCACCACATTGTCGAGCCCTATGATCACCCGATCAGCCAAAGGCATTTGCGCATTACCTATTCGTCAATGAAACATTCCGACAAAACCTTCATGGGCATGACCACCAGTCCCAAGAATGCCGAGGATGTTATGGAGATGTGCGCCCTGCTCTTTGGCGCGGATTATATGCAAAGCCACCCCGTTGTCACAGGCAATTGCAATGGCAATAGCCCGCTGGTTTGGGATGAAACAATGCTGGGGGCGCTGCGGGCCTTTGCCAAATACAACCAACCCGTCCTGTGCAGCCCCTTCGTTCTGGGCGGCGCCAATACCCCCGCATCCGTCGCCCCAACAGTCGCGCAGCTCAATGCGGAAGCCCTCAGCTGTCTGGCCTATACGCAGGTTGTCCGCAAAGGCACGCCGGCGATCTATGGCCATTATCTGGCCACCGTCAGTATGCGTTCTGGTGCACCCATGGCTGGCACGCCAGAAATCAGCTTAATGAATTTCATGATCGGCCAAATGGCGCGCCATTACAACGTCCCCTGGCGGACTTCAAATACTTTGGGCGGGTCGAAAATCCTTGATGCACAGGCGGGATATGAAAGCGCCATGACTTTGAATGCCGTGCTCATGGCCGGAGCCAATTACATTTGGCACAGCGCGGGATGGAACGAAGCGGGAATGCATTGCTCGATGTCAAAATTCGTGGTGGACGCGGAGCTTTGCGCCATGGGGTATCGCATGGCCGAGGGCATACGTTGGGATGATTTTGATGCGGCGATGCAGGCCGTGCGCGACATTGGCCCCGGCGGGCATTACCTTGGCCATGCGCACACGCTTGAAAACTTCCAACGCGCCTTTTTCATGCCCGAGATGTTTGACAATAATTCGGTTGAACAATGGCAGGCGGATGGTGCGCTGGACACAAACACCCGCGGTTTGATACGCGCGCGTGAAATGCTGGGCGACTATGAGGAACCCAAATTGGATCCCGGCATCGATGAAGCCTTATGCGACTATATCGCGCGGCGGGAACGCGAGATCCCAGCGGCCGACGCGCTGAACCAAGACTATTGAGCATGAAAGTCTCGCGCCTGCCCATAGATCCCGGTCCGGCCGCTTGGGCGGAACTGCTGCCGCCTGCCCCACCGGCGCAAAGGTTGGAGGGCGCGCAAACCGCCGATTGGTTGGTGATTGGCGGCGGCTTTGCTGGCCTGTCGGCACTGGCCCGGCTCAAGCAGCTGCACCCGGCAGATAAAATCATTCTGCTTGAGGCCAGCCGAATTGCCCAAGGCCCTGCCGGGCGCAATTCAGGGTTTATGATTGATCTGCCCCATGATCTGGCCTCAGAGGATTACGGCGGAGCACTCACCGAAGACCAACAGCAAATCGCAGCCAATCGCGCCGCCATTGCCTTCGCCCGCGAAATGGCCGAGGCATTTGAGCTGCCCCGCGAGGCCTTTAACCCCTGCGGCAAGTTCAACGCGGCCGCCAGCGCAAAAGGCCATCAGCATAATCAAGACTATGCCCGCCATTTAACGCGGATGGGCGAATCTTGGGAGATGTATGATGCGGCGCAAATGGCGGAATTGACCGGAACCAGCTACTATCACTCTGGCCTATACACCCCCGGCACCGTCATGCTGCAACCGGCCATGTATATTCGCGGCATTGCCCGCGGCTTGGCATCACATCATGCCCTGATTTTCGAAAATTCGCCCGTGACAGCGCTTGACCACACGGGTGACTGGTCCGCCATCACCCCATCGGGCCAGGTGACAGCGCCGCGGGTTATTCTGGCCGTCAATGGCCACGCCAATTCCTTTGGGCTTTACCGGCAACAGCTTGCGCATGTGTTCACCTATGCCAGCATGACCCGCGCCTTGACCGCACAAGAGGTGACAGCCCTGGGCGGGGCGCGCAACTGGGGCGCCACACCTGCCGATCCCTTGGGGACAACCGTGCGGCGCATTTCGGGAATGGGCGGCGATCGGATCATCATCCGAAATCGCGCCACTTTCGATCCGTCCATGCAGGTCTCTGAGCGTCGCATTCGCGCCGTCTCGCGCAGTCATGACGCAAGTTTTTCCGCCCGATTCCCCGCGCTGCGCCATGTACCCATGCAATATCGCTGGGGTGGGCGTCTGTGCCTTTCGCGCAATAATGTTGCCGCTTTTGGGGAGGTCATGCCCGGGCTCTATTCGGCCTGCTGCCAAAACGGTTTGGGCACGGCCAAGGGCACATTGCATGGCATGCTGGCCGCGGACCTGGCCAGTGACCATGACAGCGCGCTGTTGCAACAGGTTCAAAAGCAAGCTCCCCCGCGCCGCCTGCCCCCGCCGCCTTTGGCCTGGCTTGGGGCCAATGCGCTGATGAAATGGGGGGAGTGGACGGCCGGAGAGGAACTTTAAACCGGCGCCGCGCTCCACCCTGGGCACATTATTGCGGAGGCAGCCCAACCAAGGCGCGCGAGGCGGGTTCACGCAGATGAAAATCTGCCCCCGCATAGTCCGCGCCGCCGGGCCCACAGAGATAGGCAATCGCCTGTGCCACATCCGAGGCCGGAATATGATCGGACAGCTCCAATTGGCTGACCGGATTAACCCCGCTGGCCTTGATCTCAACTTGCATCTGCGTCGCCACCGTGCCGGGGCTCAACCCCAAACAGCGAATGCCTTGATCGCCATATTCCGCATGGCCAGAGCAGGTCAATTGCAGCACTGCCGCCTTTGAGGCGCAGTAATGGCTCCACCCTTCCAGCACCCCATAGGCGGCACCGGAAGAAATATTGAGGATCGTGCCGCCCCCCTGTGCTGTCATGATCGGCAGGGCCGCCTTCATCATGTAAAAGACACCTTTAACATTCACATCAATCACCCGGTCCCAATCGGCAGGTTCAAAATCCGCCAACCGATGCACGGGCAAAAGCATTCCGGCATTGTTCACGACGATATCAAGACGACCAAAGCGCGCCACAGTTTGATCAACTGCCGCCTGCACCTGCTTAAAATCAGCGATAACGCAGGCAATCGCCAGCGCTTTGGGTCCAATTTTCTCGGCCAATTTCGCCAATTCATCCTCAGATCGGGCCGTCAAAACCACCTGCGCCCCGAGGGATGCCAAATGTTCAGCCGCCGCCGCTCCAATGCCACGGCTTGCGCCGGTTATCAAAACTATTTGCCCTGAAAAATCCATTCTCGTTACGCCTTTAGCTGTGTCTGACCAAAGGCTAGCTCTGACGGTCAATCGGCACAAGCCATCACTTCTGGCTTTACCCAGCCGGCAAGCCGTGGCACCACAGCTTCAGATTGGAGATTGCCATGCGCGCGACATTGATAATTTTGACTTTTGCCTATGTTTTGTCCCAATTTTATCGGGCATTTCTGGCGGTTTTAGCAGCCCCTTTGCAGGCAGATATTGGCGCCACCGCTGCGCAGCTCTCGGCGGCCTCTGGCTATTGGTTTTTAACCTTCGCTTTGATGCAAATACCCGTCGGCTGGGCCTTGGACACTTTGGGCCCAAGGCGCACCAATGCGGCGCTGCTCGCGCTCGGCGCCGGTGGGGGCGCTTTGGTTTTCGCCGCCGCAAGCCAGCCTTGGCATATTTCCGCCGCAATGACGATGTTCGGCATCGGCTGCTCACCGGTTTTAATGGCCGCTTACTATGTGGTCGCCCGCAGTTTTCCTGCCGCAGCCTTTGCCACGATGGCCGCCTTCATCTTGGGGATCGGATCGGTTGGCAATATCGGTGCCGCCTTTCCGCTCACGCTTCTGGTTGAGGTCCTGGGCTGGCGCGCGTCTATCGTCATCATCGCCCTCATCACGCTTATGATTGCCGCCCTGTGCTATGTGATCGTTAAGGATCCGCCAAAGGTTGTAACCGATGAAAAAGGCAGCTTGCTCGATCTGCTCCGCATGCGGGCCATTTGGTTCATCTTACCGCTGGTGCTGGTCAGCTATGCCCCCTCTGCCGGGTTGCGCGGCCTTTGGGTCGGACCCTATTTCACCGATGTCTTCGGCGCCTCCACGGCCCAGGTTGGCACAGTGACCACGCTCATGGCTCTGGCGATGATTGCCGGCACCTTTTGCTATGGTCCGCTTGACCGCCTTTTGGGAACGCGCAAATGGGTGATATTCACAGGCAACCTCATCGGCGGCCTGTTGTGCTTTATCCTCTATCTCTATGGCGACGCAGGCTTCTGGAGCACCGCCGCTATGATGGCCGGAATTGGATTTTTCGGAGCATCATTTCCAATTTTAGTGGCACATGGCCGCAGTTTTTTCCCCGATCATTTGATGGGACGTGGCGTGACATTGATCAACCTCTTTGGAATCGGGGGCGTTGGCATCATGCAAAATGTCACCGCGCGGGTGTTTGACGCCAAGATAGCGGCGAGCCAGGGGCCGATTGTCTCCTATAACGCCGTTATTTTGGTGTTTTGTGTGACATTACTGCTGGGATTGGTGATTTATATCTTCTCTCAGGACAGAACCGACTAGCAGGCTCTTTCCATTGGCCACCCGGCGCGATACACGAGCCCGTCTTTGAAACGAGGAAGAGACCTATGTCTTATAAAGTTGTTGTTGTTGGAGCCACCGGGAATGTGGGCCGCGAAATGCTGAACATTTTGGATGAACGCGAATTTCCAATCGCGGAAATTGCTGTGCTGGCCAGTCGTAAATCCCTCGGCACGGAAGTGAGCTTTGGCGACAGAACTTTGAAAACCCAGGATCTGGCGAGTTTTGATTTCGCCGGCTGGGATATGGCGCTTTTTGCCGTGGGCTCTGAAGCCACCAAAGAATATGCTCCGAAAGCGGCGGCAGCCGGCTGCATTGTGATCGATAATTCGAGCCTTTATCGCTACGATCCCGACGTGCCCTTGATCGTGCCAGAGGTGAATGCGGATGCAATTTTCAAATGCCGCAACAAGAACATCATCGCGAATCCCAATTGCTCAACCGCACAGATGGTCGTGGCGCTCAAACCCTTGCATGATCGCGCAAAGATCAAGCGGGTGGTGGTGAGCACCTATCAATCAGTGTCCGGCGCAGGCAAAGAAGGGATCGATGAGCTTTGGGATCAAACCAAATCGATTTACAATCCTGTCGACAACAAACCACCCACCAAGTTTACAAAGCAAATTGCGTTTAACGTGATCCCGCATATCGATGTTTTCCTCGACAGCGGCGACACCAAAGAAGAATGGAAAATGGTCGCGGAGACCAAAAAAATTCTCGACCCTACGATAAAGGTCACCGCCACCTGTGTGCGCGTGCCCGTTTTTGTGGGCCATTCCGAAGCAATCAACATCGAGTTTGAAGAGTTCCTCGATGAGGATGAAGCCCGCGATATCCTGCGCGAGTCACCGGGCATTATGGTGATCGATAAGCGCGAAGATGGCGGCTATGTCAGCCCGGTGGAATGCGTCGGCGATTACGCCACATTCATCAGCCGCATTCGGCAGGATGTCACGGTCGACAATGGCATCAACCTGTGGTGTGTGTCTGACAATCTGCGCAAAGGGGCCGCGTTGAATGCCGTTCAAATCGCGGAAGTCTTGGGCAATAAGGTCCTGAAAAAGGGCTAAGATCCTGAATATGGAACGAAAAGGCCTCGCTGAAATGCGCGGCCTTTTCATTGGCTCTTGGTCTTGCGGTTGTACCTGTTCAAATCCGCACAAAATCCTTCAAGTTTGAATCAAATTGTTCCAAAGACCCCTCGGCGATATCGGTCCACAGACCGTGCAGGGTCAGCTCGTTCTTATCGACTGCCGATTTCACAAAAGGGAAGGTGATAAGGTTTTCAATTGAAACCAAAACCGCCTCGCGTTCCAATCGCGCCACACGCGCCGCCTCATCCTTGATATCTTTGACGCGCTCATAGCCCGGGCGCAAAATATCCATCCAGCGGCCAACAAAGCTGCTGCTTTTTTCCAAATCTGGAGCATGCCCGGTGCACATGTCGTGACAGCCCCGCACCCCGCCACAGCTGGAATGACCCAAGACGATGATATGAGACACTTTTAACGCCGTGACCGCATATTCCACCGCCGCAGAGGTGCCATGCGGCTCGCCATCCGGAAGATAGGCCGGCACCAGATTGGCGATATTGCGATGAATGAAGAATTCCCCCTGCTCTGCACCAAAAATCGCCGTCACATGAACGCGACTGTCACAGCATGAAATGACCATGGCACGCGGGCGCTGCCCCTCACTGGCCAATCGGCGATACCACGCATGATTGTCTTCAAACGTTGTTGCCTTCCAACCATGATACCTTTGAATTAAATAGTTTGGCAGTGGTTTCACGTAGACCATAGGCACCCCCTGATACATAAATATTGAATTTAACTTACCAAATAGTTACAAAAAACTCGAGAGGTAATCCTCATTTTAGCCTAGAGTTTGGTAAACTTTTTTGGGCAAAAAGCGGCCAGCTGTGGGGGCGCAGTAAATAGGTGAGTTCATGGCTCAAATTAGCGTGCTATCGCATGACGAACATCTTCCCTTTTGCACCAGCAAAATTGACGAAATCTATTGTGAATTCGATCCCCAAAGGGCGAAAGCAATCATTAATGGAGCCTTAGATGAATTCGCCATTCGCCTCTCGGTTCTGGAATGTGCCGGCAAGCAGAACAAACGCCGCGCTGTGCGCAAGGCCGTTGACGCTTTGATGAGCATCGGACATCAAATTGGACTGGGCGGCTTGACCAATGCCGCCCATAACGTGCGTGCTTTAACCACAGCTTCCGATGATCCCGCTCTGGCCGCCGCAGTGGCGCGATTGGTGCGGCTTGGCAACATGTGCCTCATATCGCTTTGGGCGATACAGGACCAAAAAAATACGCAGCGATAGCATATAGCAAGGCCAGCCGCATTCCCCTCCCCGCGCGGGATTTTGCCCGGCAAAAACCGCGCCGCATTGCATTCACCGCAGGGCAATGTTTACCTAACAAAAAGCCATTCGAGGGATCTGCCATGTCACCGATTTTTGCCGCGCCCACCACCACATCCCTGCCCTTGCACCTGATTGCGCGCGCGGAGGCGGAAGACTGGCTGGCCGCAACGGGCATCGCAGCGCAAAACGCTGCCAAAACCCAAAATTGGTCGGGCAAATTGGGGCAGATCTTATGTCTCACCGAGCAGGGCCTGCCTGTGCGTCTGGCCATCGGCTACGGCGATGCCGACGAACGAAACCGCAAACGATTCGGCGTGGTTGCCGGATTGCCCACAATGCCTGAGCAGGTGTTTGAACTGGTTGACTGCGATAAAGACCGGGCCGAAGACTTTGCTTTGGCCTTTGCTTTGGGCAAATATCGTTACGATCGTTATGCCACCAACTCCGCTCCAAAAGCCAAGTTGATCTGCCCCAAAGGCGTAAATGCTGATGACATTGAGGCGATTATTTCTGGAGAATTTCTCACCCGAGATTTGATCAACACCCCAGCCAATGATATGGGACCGGCCGAGCTTGAAACTGCGGCCCGCGACTTGGCCAAAACTTATGCTGCGGATATATCAGTCGTGACGGGCGCAGAGCTGCTTGCGCAAAATTTTCCCCTGATCCACACCGTGGGTCGCGCCTCCCCGCGGACGCCACGTCTCATTGATCTTCGCTGGGGCCGCTCAGGTCCACGGCTCACTTTGGTGGGCAAGGGCGTGTGTTTCGACACAGGTGGCCTAAACCTCAAACCCGGCGCCTCAATGGGATTGATGAAAAAAGATATGGGCGGGGCAGCGCATGTTCTGGGGCTCGCCAAAATGATCATGGCCAGCAATATGCCAGTGCAGCTGCGGGTTTTGGTGCCCGCCGTTGAAAATGCGATTGGTGGTTCGGCCTTCCGGCCGCAAGATATTCTGACGAGCAGGAAGGGTCTCACTGTTGAGATCAACAATACAGATGCCGAGGGCCGATTGGTGCTCGCCGATGCCCTCACCTTAGCCGATGAAAGCCCCTGTGATGTGATGATCTGCATGGCAACGCTCACCGGTGCGGCGCGAGTCGCGGTGGGGCCGGACATTGCGCCCTATTTCACGCAGGACTCTGGCTTGAGCCATGAGATCGCAACCGCCGCCACCGAGGTTAACGATCCGGTGTGGCAATTGCCTTTGCATGCGCCCTATGAGGCCATGATTGAGCCCGGCATTGCCGATTTGGACAATGCCCCTGCCGGTGGTTTTGCCGGTGCCATCACGGCGGCGCTTTTTCTCCAACGCTTTGTCACCGAAACCCAAAAATTTGTCCATTTTGATTGCTATGGCTGGCAGCCCAGCGCCGCGCCGGCCCGCCCAAAAGGCGGCGTGGGTCAGGGCACGCGCGCCCTGTTTCGCGCCTTGCCGCGCATTTTGAATCTATGAGCGCCCAGTCTCAAATCATCCAAAGCCTCAGCGATCTGTGCCGCGCGCCGCAGGGCGCACGAGACCGGCAATTGCTGTTTGGCGATGGCTTTACCATCTTAGAGCGCGCTGGCGAGTGGTGTTTTGGTCGGGTGACAAAAGACGGCTATCAAGGCTATATAAAAACCGCGGATTTAGCCCCATATACGCCCGCAACACATTGGGTGAGCGCCTTGTCCAGCCATGCCTATGCGGCGCCCAATTTGAAATCACCCGATCAAATCTCCCTGCCTTTCGGTGCACAGGTGACAGTGAGCGCAGAGCACGGCGATTTTTTCCAAACTCCCGTCGGCTTCATTCCCCGCCAACATGTGCGCGCGGCCGACGATTTTTTTGCCGATCCGCGAGAGGTGGCCAAAATGTTCCTAGGCAGCCCCTATTTGTGGGGCGGCAATTCAGCGGCGGGCGTGGATTGCTCAGGTCTGGTGCAGGCCGCCTGCCATGCCACGGGGCGCGCTTGTCCAGGAGATTCAGGCCCGCAACAGGAGTTTTTTCCTGCAACCCAAGGGGATTGGGCACCTGGGCAATTGATTTTCTGGCCCGGCCATGTGGCTTTGACCCTCAGCACCACCCATCTGATCCACGCCAATGCACATGCCATGGCCGTTTGCATCGAAGCTATTGACCTTACCATTGCACGCATAGAGGCGGCCGGGGATGGGCCCATGCTTCAACGGTCACAGCTGATCTAAAGTGTAGGGCGCTAATCGACCGCGCGGATCAACCGCCGCTCCAAGACCCCCAGAACAGATCCAAGATCATGGCCGCGCTTAAGAATCTGCCCCTGTGCCCCGATCAAAGCATACATGCCCTGTTTGTTGCGCAGCTTGGGGCGTTTTTCGATGCGATAGAGTGGGTTTTCGGCTGTGCGTTTGAAAATCGAAAAGACAGCCACATCGCGCAGGCAAGAAATACCATAATCACGCCATTCGCCTGCGGCAACCATGCGCCCATATAGCGTAAGAATGGGTGCCAATTCCAACCGGTGGAAGGCAATTTTTTCGGGAATTTTCCGCAGAGACTCAGATCTAATATTTACAACATTCATGACAGTAGAGTTGCGCCGAATTCACCAATAATCAACCCTGTCTTAATCCTGCCCTGAAATGGTCCCGCAACTTTCCGTTTCGGGTCATGACATGGCCTTTGTAAGTTGCGATCTAAGCACCAAGCAAACGGGAGCTTGGCGTTAAGTGTCATTCCTGCCCCCACTCGGATACGCGATGCTGATCTTTCGTTTGCTTGCTTCCAAAAGGTCGGGGCTGCTTTGTCCTAAGCAAAGCGGCCCTGACAGAACCACCCGCCCGAGATGGCACCACCATGGGCGAAATAAAGCCAAAACCGGTCTCCGGTTTTGGTGACCACCTGCCAGTAATCACGCGTTCCACTGCGCCAGGCCCTTTCGGCCAACCACCACTCCGGGGCAATCCGCTCTGGCCCCTGAGCACTGAGCACCTCATGAAGTTGGCCGCGCCATTTGAATGACAATGGCACTGTTGCCGCGCTATGGGCCTGCAGGGCCTCCGGTGGGAAATGCACCAAAGGCCGCAGGCGCGACGGGGCCGGCCAATGCAAATGGGGCGCTGACCAGGCAGCGGCCTGCACCTGCGCGGCTTTCTCCGGGATATGGCTGTCACCGGGATGTAAGCGGGTCATGGCCTCCAGCCCGATGCGGGCGCCCAATGTGCCAATCAAATCATCCAGCTTGGTATTTTCCAACACGCGCGCCGCAACCATTTGACCAGCCTCAATATGCCCTTTGTGCTGATGGGCATGGATCGGCTCGGTTTGCGCCGCGACCAAGCGCAGCACATCAATGCCAAATTCTGCTTTGATATCCCCTAATTTTAACGCCAAAAGTGGCCGCATTCGCGTAATATCGGCAGAAGGTCGGGCCAATCCCACCTCAAGCGATTGCATGCTTTGATCTGTCCGATAGGCTTCCAGTCGCAATCGCCGCGCGCCCTGGCCCTTCTCGTTCAAACGCACCGCCAGACGCGGCAGCAATTTATCCAAAGCGGCCAAAAGATCTTCAACCAGGCCAATTGGCTCCGGTAGGCTCAAACGGCAGGCGAAATGCGGCGCTTGTTTCGCCGGGCTAATGGGTTCGGGGGCCACGCCCAAAGCCTGATCCATCCGATAGACCGTCCCCTTGCCAAACCGCCGTGCAAGGGCCGCGCGGGGCTGACCCATCAAATCTTCCACCCGCCGAAGTCCAAGCCTGCTGAGCGCTGTAACAACATGCCCCTCCAATCGCAGGGCCGCCACCGGCAAAGGCGCAAGGGCTTGGCGCGTCAAGCCAGGCTGGGCAATACGGCCCGATGCGCCTCGATTGCTGCGCAGCTGCGGCGCGGCGCCTCCACGCTCCCAATTGCGGCGTTTGACGGCGCGCGACCGGGTGGCGGGGGCCTCCTGATCAATCGCATCGCCCGTGCGGCTTACCCCTAAGGGCTGACCTGCATAGCGCGCCAAGGCCCATGCGGCGCCTTTTGTATCCGCCAGGCCGATATGCACAGAAAGGCCAAGATCCAGGCAATCTTGCTCCACCTGCTCTATAACCCCTTCCTCACCCCCAAATAAATGTGCACATCCCGTCAAATCAATGACCAAAGAATGAGGCGGCTCTTCCGCCACCCAGGGCGAAAATTTAGAGGCCCAGCGGCGCAGACTGTTTAAAAACCGCGCTTCACTCTGAGGATTTTGAAGCCGTGTGATAAGATCGGGGCACATGGCCATAGCGTCGCGCAAAGGTTGATCCAAGCGCAGCCCCCGCTCCTCCGCCATTTGTGACAATGAGGAGAGCACCTGCATCTGCCCACGATCTTGCACCACAGCAAAAGGCAACTCTTGCGTCATACGGGCCTGTCGCAACAGCCGCTCTGCACCCATCCGAGGAAACCATAATGATAAAACACGTCGATGTGACATAACCGCAGACTTTGTTCACTATATGTTCTATATGACATAGCCTGTCTCAGAGTCGAGTCCTGCCGCAAAGAGCCCGCGCAAAAACAGTCGGTTTCGACCCAGCGCAAATACGCTTGAGTTTTGACCCAAGGGCTGGCCGACGCAGACGTCGGTTTGCACCTGATAAAGGTCTGTTGTGCGGACGAAGCGGACAGTCAGGACACTAAACCAACGGTCCGCTTATTTGGTTCACAAAAATGCGGAGACGCTTGCCTGTTTCGCTACGCGCCGCTAAATTTCCGGGCCAGGAAGTCCAGTAGCCGCTCGGGGTGATGGTTAAAATAGGTATAGGCATCGAACCGCATGCCAGTGCCATAGGCAGGTTCATGATCGGGACCGATCCAGATCACCTCGGTCTCGACGGTCGCGGCATTGATGATCTTCTAGACTTCGTTCTGCCCTGTCGCAGTGTCAAAGGTGTATTTGTCCGCCTCGACCTGAGAGAACAGGATCGGAACCGTCACGCTCGGGACCGTTTCCAGCGCGTTCGCGTAGCCAAAGCCATATTTGTCCTGCTGGATCTGCTGAACCCGGTCAACGATGTCGAGCCCAAGGGTCGCGCGGATGATGCGATCCGTGAAACTGTAGGAAATCGTTGGCTGGTTGGCGACCAAGGCCCGGATTTGCGGATTGGCGAACAAGTCTGATTCCTTTTGCCAAGCGAGGAAGGTTGCGTTCGCGCCCATGCATTGCGACAGGAAGATGATCTCATCATCGCCGAAATCAGGGTGGCTGGTGACATAGCTCAACGAGGCGACAACGTCCTGCCATTCCGTCACGCCCGCGCCCACGGGAGCCTCGATACCGCGTGATTTGCGGCCCAGTCCGCCGCCGCTTTCACCCTGCCCACGGTGATCATACATCACCACGTTATAGCCGGCATCATGTATGTGTCGAACCATCGGCAGAAACTCCGCCTCGACACCATCCAGACCCTTAACCGATCCGTAGCGCGTGGTCGTCAGCGGATGGTTGAGAATAATTGTCCGATCCGACGACGACGCAGCGCGGATTTCCCATGCGCTGAGGATGATGCCATCAGCGGTCACGAACTCGACGTTTTGGTAGTCCATGCCGTAGTCGGCGGGCGTCTTGGGGTTGTCCAGACGCGCGGGGGCCACGCGCATGTTGACAATCATCCGCGCCATCAACGTGTCCCGCATGCCAAAGGGGTTCGCGAACCAGAATGCGGCAGCCAGTGCCGCGAGTCCGGCAATCGACGCCATTGCATAAACCATGATCTTCCTCATTTCTATCTCTATATGTGCAGTGTATATTTGCACTGATCATATATTCACCGACGGCCTTGCGCAAGTGATTAGGAAAAGTTTACGTTGTACAAATGAAGACAGAGCAAAAAGAACCGACCCGTTACCACCACGGAAATTTGCGCCAGGCCCTGATGGTCGCAGCACGGCGCTTGCTTGAGGTCGAAGGCCACAGCAACCTGTCCTTGCGCAAATGTGCCGATGCCGTAGGTGTCAGCGCAACAGCCCCCCAGAACCACTTCCCGAACAAGGCGGCGCTTCTGACGGCACTGGCGGCGGAAGGTTACGCCGAACTGGAAACGTATATGCTCAGGGGGATCGAAGGCACGGCGGACCGCGATGCCCGTCGCACCGCAGCGCTCTTGGGCTATGTCGCGTTCGCGCAGGATCATCCGGCTCTTTACGAGCTGATGTACGCGCGCGACCGAGTCTCATCAAACGATCCGGAACTGTTGCGCCATGTGAGAGCCTGTTTCGCGATACTGGCGGACAACTCAAAGGGTTTCGGGCGTTTCGACGGCGACGCAGGGAAGGTCGCAGCCCGGCAGCAGATGTTTCTCTGGAGCCTCGTTCACGGATATTCGCAGCTGTTGACAGCCAACCGGTTCAAGACAGAAAGCATGCTTGGAGAAAGCATCCTCGATATTCTCCCCGATCTGCGCTCGTGAAAGCGGACACTAATGTATAGCGCAGCAATTGTCACACAGGGCTCAGAGTCCGAATTCTCCGCACCATGAATGGGTGGCCGCTTTCGGTCAAAAACCCAGTACCAAAACCAGTAGCTCTAAAACGGTGGAATACCGCCAGCGATCAGGTAAACAGAGGCGCGTCGAAAAGGAGATTGTCATGACCAAACCCGTGGTACTTTGCATTTTGGATGGATGGGGTTTGAGCGACACCACGCAGGGCAATGCCCCTGCCCTAGCGCATACGCCAAATTTTGACCGCCTCATGGCGCGCTGCCCAAATGCGCGTTTAATCACCCATGGGCCTGATGCCGGTCTGCCCAGCGGACAGATGGGCAATTCCGAAGTTGGCCATACCAATATTGGAGCCGGCCGGGTGGTGGCGATGGATTTGGGGCAGATTGATCTTGCGATTGAGGATAAAAGCTTCTTTCAAAACCCTGCTATTTTGGACTTTGCCGCCAAACTCAAGGCCAGCGGTGGCGCGGCGCATCTCATGGGGGTGATCTCCGACGGCGGGGTGCATGGGCATCTCAGCCATCTCTTGGCAGCCAGCACTTTACTTTGTGACATGGGCATTCCCGTGCTGATCCATGCCATTGCGGACGGGCGCGATGTCAGCCCCAGCTCCGCCGCAGGCTATTTCGCCACGCTGCAAGAGCAGCTGCCACAAGGCGCGCAGATTGGCACAGTCATTGGCCGCTACTATGCTTTGGACCGCGACAACCGTTGGGAGCGGGTGCAAACCGCCTATAGCGCCATCGCCCAAGGCGCCGGCATCAAAGCTGCCACCGCCCAAGAGGTGATCGCGCGCGCCTATGCGGACGGGCAGACAGATGAGTTTATCCCCGCCAGCGTGATTGGCGATTACGCGGGACTGCGGCCACAAGATGGCCTATTTTGCCTAAATTTTCGTGCCGACCGGGCGCGAGAAATTCTAGCCGCCCTTTGCCAACCTGATTTTGACGCATTTGACACAGCGCCTCGGGTCACATTAAGCGCACAAATGGGGATGGTAACTTACTCTGATGACCATGACACCTATCTCACAGCCGCCTTCCCAAAGCGCGATATCCCCAACACGCTGGGCGCATGGGTCGCGCACCATGGCAAGCGCCAATTTCGACTCGCAGAGACTGAAAAATATCCCCATGTGACATTTTTCATGAATGGCGGCCGAGAAGTGCCCGAGGTGGGCGAGGACCGTTTTATGCCCAGCTCACCCAAGGTCGCCACCTATGATATGCAACCGCAGATGTCCGCCGCAGAGGTCACAGAGCGCTTTGTCGCCGCCATTGAGACGGGCTATGATCTGATCATCACCAATTATGCCAATCCTGATATGGTTGGGCATACGGGCGACTTGCAGGCGGCCATCGCCGCTTGCGAAGCGGTGGATCAGGGGCTTGGCCAGGTGGTTGAGGCATTGGAGCGCTGCGGTGGCAAGATGATTGTCACCGCCGACCATGGCAATTGTGAGATGATGATTGATCCCATCACCGGCGGGCCACACACCGCCCATACGACAAATCTTGTACCTGTCATCGGCTTGGGCTTGCCACAGGGCTGCGGATTGCGTGCGGGCCGATTGGCCGATCTCGCGCCCACGGTTCTTGAGCTGATGGATCTGCCCAAACCGGACGAAATGACAGGTCACTCCTTGATCACCCACCCTTAACGGCAAAATCCCGCCCATTCTCACCGATATCTGTCAATAGAGGCACCGAGCTGCCATCTTTGGCCGAGAATAAACGGTTTCGGCGCGCAATCAGCGCAGTAGGGGCTGGAAAGCCGGGACAAGACAGGCTTTATATAGGCCAAGACGCAAGTCAGGTGGCGCGAGGTGCAGCGCCCCGATGCAAAAAGGATTGTGAAATGAAAAAGTTTTTGATTGCAGCGGTGCTGGGCGGGCTCCTCGGGGTGGCGGTCGCCCCGCAATTGGCTGGACCTCTGTTGGCCCAGGAAACCGACCAAGCAGAAACCTATAAACAGCTCGAACTTTTTGGCGATATTTTTGATCGCATCCGCGCGCAATATGTCGAAGAAGTGGATGATAAAAAGCTGATTGAAGCGGCAATCAATGGCATGCTGACCTCTTTGGATCCACATTCAAGCTACCTGTCGCCCGATGATGCCAACGATATGCGCATTCAAACCCGGGGCGCCTTTGGCGGGCTGGGGATAGAGGTGACGCAAGAGGATGGGTTTGTAAAAGTCATTACCCCAATTGATGACACCCCCGCTGCCGAGGCCGGAGTCGAACCTGGCGATTTCATCACCCATGTGGACGGTGAAGGTCTTTTGGGTCTGACATTGGATGAGGCGGTGCAATTGATGCGCGGTCCGGTCGGTTCGGAAATCGTGATCACCGTCGTGCGCGAAAGTGAACCTGAGCCCTTTGACATCAAAATCATCCGCGACACCATCAAATTGACCGCCGTGCGCGACAAGACAATTGGTCAGTCCATTGTGATGCGGGTCAGCACCTTTAATGACCAAACCTACCCAAATCTTGAGGACGGCATCACAAAACAAATTGAGACGGCAGGCGGCATCGAAAACATCAACGGCTTTGTCATTGATTTGCGGAACAATCCCGGCGGGTTGCTCAGCCAAGCGATCAAAGTCTCGGATGCCTTTCTCGAAAAGGGTGAGATCGTTTCAACCCGTGGACGCGCGCCCGAAGATGGCGACCGTTGGAATGCTCGGGCCGGCGATTTGGCCCAAGGGAAACCGATTGTCGTTTTGATCAATGGCGGCTCTGCCTCTGCCTCTGAAATTGTCGCCGGCGCATTGCAAGATCACCGCCGCGCGATTGTCGTGGGCACCAAGAGCTTTGGCAAAGGCTCTGTTCAAACCATCATGCCGCTGGCTGGCGATGGGGCGATGCGCTTGACCACCGCGCGCTACTACACCCCATCGGGCCGATCCATCCAAGCGCTTGGGGTCTCGCCCGACATCATAGTCGAGCAGCCCCGAAAAGATCCCAGCATCTCCGAGGATGAGGCCGATGAGGAGCAAGCAAGCGTGCGCAGCGAGGCGGATTTGCGCGGGTCACTCGACAACGACAGCCTGTCTGACGCGGACCGAGATCAAATTGAGCAAGAGCGCACCCGCGCCGAGGAGGCCGCGAAGCTGCGCGATGAGGATTTCCAGCTGTCCTATGCAATTGATCTGCTCAAGGGCCTCTCGGCCATCCAACCGGCACAATAGCAGATGCGACACTCTGATATTGAACAGCTGCCCTATCGACCCAATGTGGGGGTCATGCTCATCAACCGTGCGGGCCTGGTCTTCGTAGCCCAAAGGCTCGAACATTATTCTGAGGCGTGGCAGATGCCCCAGGGAGGCATTGATCCTGGCGAAGATGCAAGAGTGGCCGCCCTGCGTGAACTGGAGGAAGAAACCGGCGTCCCAGCGCAAAAAGTGCAAATCCTTGCGGAAACCCCGGGCTGGATTCCCTACGAATTGCCTGCGGATTTGATCCCGCAGCTCTGGGGGGGCAAATACCGCGGTCAGAAACAAAAATGGTTTTTGATGCGATTTTTAGGCGAAGATTCAGATGTCAATATTGACACAGATGACCCTGAATTTTCCGCCTGGAAATGGATCGCCCCCGCCGATCTGCCCGAGGCGATTGTGTCTTTCAAACGCGATGTCTACCGCTCGGTGCTCGCTGCATTCAAAGAGCATCTGCCGTAAAGGCGGCAGATCTATGCAGCTATAGATATTTTGCGTCGCCCCTGTGCGGTCAAAATGCTGCAACTCAGCCCTTCAAACACCGCCGCCGTAAGCGCGTGGCCATAGCCAGCCCCGCTGTCCAGGTTGAGCCTGTTGCCATAATGGCAAGCCTGTTCGACCGGCGAATGGCCATGCACAATGAGCTTTGGATGCGGGCCGGTGTAGGTCAAAAACTCCTCGCGTATCCACAAGAGATCCTCTTCAGATTGATCGCATAGCGCCACACCGGGGCGAATACCTGCGTGGCAAAAGAACCAATCCTCAGTCTCAAAGGTCAAAGGACAGGCCGACAGAAACTCACGATGCGCCTTTGGCACCACGCGCAACGCCTCGTCATGCACCGCGGAGAGCCGACGGCGCGTGCTGAAATCCAGCCCGTAAGAGCGCAGCGTGTCTTGCCCGCCCAACCGCTCATGCAGCCAGCTCAAATCCGTAAACAGATGCGGATCCGCCCGGCTTGGGGTTTGCAAAAACCACTCAAACATCCGGTCATGATTGCCTTTTAAAAAGGTCCAATGGCGTCCGGCATCGCGGCCTTGGATCAAAAAATCCAAAACGCCGCGACTGTCGGGACCCCGATCAATATAGTCCCCAAGAAAGACGATGGGCGACTCCGGCCCACCGTCCTTTTCAATCCATTCAATGGCTTGGGTTAACCCGGCCAATTGTCCATGGATATCACCAATCGCATAGAGCGGATTCATGAGACATCGAACTCTAAACGGCTGACCTGGTTGAATTTTCCAGTCTCCTGCAATTCACCCAAAACCTTATCAGGGATCGGCGCGTCCACATAAAGCAAGGCAATCGCCTGCCCACCTTCTGCCGCGCGACCCAATGTAAAATTCGCGATATTCACATTATTTTGCCCCATGATAGAGCCCAAGACGCCGATGATGCCCGGCACGTCATTATTGGTTGTATAAAGCATATGACGCCCGATTTCCGCATCCACATTGATGCCTTTGATCTGGATGAAGCGCGGTTTGCCATCACTGAACACCGTGCCGGCGACAGAGCGTTCCCGCGTTTGCGTGACCACTGTGACTTTGATGTAAGCATCAAATACACCAGATTTATTTTGGTTGGTCGTGCTGATCTTAATGCCCCGTTCTTCGGCAATCACCGGCGCGCTGACCATATTCACATCCGGATTGCCCGCCTTCATAATCCCCGCCACAACGCCGCAGTTGAGCGCCGCAAGATTCATCGACGCGACCGTGCCATCATATAAAATATTGATCGCCTTAATGGGCTCGGAGGTCATTTGCCCGATAAAGGCACCCAAATGCCCAGCCAATGCCAACCATGGCCCCATGGTCTTGGCCTCTTCGGCTGTCACCGATGGCATATTCAACGCATTGGTCACAGCGCCCGTCAGCAGATAATCAGACATTTGTTCGGCCACTTGCACCGCGACATTCTCCTGCGCTTCCGTTGTGGCAGCGCCCAGATGAGGGGTGCAAACCACATTGGGCAGGTTAAACAAAGAGCTGTCTGTTGCCGGCTCCACTTCGAACACATCGAAGGCTGCCCCGGCCACATGACCCGATTTCAGCGCCTCGGCCAAAGCGGCCTCATCGACCAAACCACCGCGGGCGCAGTTGATGACCCGCACACCGGGTTTCATCTTGGCAATCGCCTCTGCGTTCAAAATATTGCTGGTCTGCTCAGTTTTCGGCACATGCAATGTGATGAAATCAGCCCGCGCCAAAAGGTCGTCCAGTTCCACTTTTTGCACGCCCAGCTTTTCGGCCCGCTCTTGGGAGAGGAAGGGATCATAGGCCACAACCTTCATCTTGAGGCCCAAGGCACGCTCACAGACGATGCCGCCAATATTACCCGCGCCAATCACGCCCAGGGTCTTGCCGGTCAGCTCCACCCCCATGAATTTGGATTTTTCCCATTTCCCTGCATGGGTCGAGGCGCTGGCCTCAGGAATTTGCCGCGCCACAGCGAACATCATCGCGATGGCGTGTTCTGCGGTGGTGATCATATTGCCAAAGGGTGTGTTCATCACGATCACACCTTTTTTGGAGGCTGCAGCACGGTCGATATTATCCACCCCAATACCAGCCCGGCCAATCACCTTAAGATTTTTGGCCGCATTGATAATTTTTTCAGTGGCTTTTGTCGCCGAGCGAATGGCCAAGCCGTCATATTGATCAATGACAGCGAGTAATTTGTCTTTGTCCTTGCCAATGCTCGGATCAAAATCCACTTCGATGCCACGATCGCGGAAAATTTGAACTGCGGTTTCAGAGAGTTTGTCAGATACAAGTACTTTCGGGGCCATGTTGGCGCTCCTTATCTCATGAGGGATTAAAGTGGGGCGCCTGGCCCCAGCTCAGAATTATTGTGCGTCAATTTCGCAGCGATAGGCCCATTCCATCCAGGGCAACATCGCCTGGATATCTGCCGTTTCAACCGTCGCACCGCACCAAATGCGCAGACCCGCCGGCGCGTCGCGATAGGCGCCAATGTCGAGCGCAGCACCCTCCGCCTCCAGACGTTTGGCCACCGCTTTGGCAAAGCCTGCCGGATCTTGAATGCGCGGATCGGTGAATTTCAAACACACTGAGGTGACCGAGCGCGTCGCCGGGTCCACTGCGAGATTGTCAATCCAATCCCGAGTGTCGCAAAAATCCCAAACCGCTTTGGCATTGGCCTGCGCACGGGCCATCAACCCTGCGAGACCACCAAGGCTTTCAGCCCAGTCCAACGCAAATAAGTAATCCTCAACGCAGAGCATCGACGGGGTGTTGATGGTCTCACCCCGAAAAATACCTTCGATCAATTTGCCGCCCTTGGTCAGGCGGAAAATCTTCGGCATGGGCCAGGCCGGCGTGTAACTTTCCAGCCGTTCCACCGCACGCGGTGAGAGAACAAGCACCCCATGCGCCGCTTCCCCGCCGAGCACTTTTTGCCAGCTGAAAGTCGTGACATCCAGCTTGTCCCAAGGCAGGTCCACGGCAAAGGCCGCGGAGGTTGCATCGCAAAGGGTCAACCCCCTGCGATCGGCTGGAATAGCAGAGCCATCACGCATGCTCACGCCAGATGTCGTGCCATTCCAAGTGAAACAAAGGTCATGGTCATAATTCAGAAGAGCCATGTCGAAAATCTCGCCATAGGGGGCGATATGTTCTGAGGCATCGATCTTTAACTGCTTAACCACATCACTGACCCAGCCGGCGCCAAAACTTTCCCAAGCCACCATCTGCACCGGGCGTTCGCCCAGCAAAGACCACATGGCCATCTCAAAAGCGCCGGTATCAGAGGCCGGTACGATGCCGATTTTATAATCCGCCGGGATTTTTAGAACGCGGCGGGTTTGCTCAATGGCCTCAGCCAATTTTGCCTTGCCACCTGCGGCGCGATGCGACCGGCCAAGCCAAGCCTCACTCAAAGCGCTCTGGGTCCATGTGGGGGGTTTGGCGCAGGGGCCAGAAGAAAAACGCGGATTTGCCGGCCGCGATGCCGGGTATTCAATAGCCATTAATGCTATCCTCTCAGATATGCGCCCTTCGTTGGGGAAGGGTGTCCCACTTTCTGGCCTAGCGATTTGCCCAAGGCGCCACAAGAGCAGAAATGTCGGGATTTACACAAATTGCATCGCAGCCGGGCCGCCGCCTGAGCCGATCGGAAACTTTCTCGCCCAGGCGACCGATCTTGCTCGCAGTGTCCTGTTAAGGGTAGGCCGCGCGCAGCTGGGCCATTTTTTCCGCGGTCACATCCCCTGCAATCAGCACATACACTTGGCCATCGCGGCCCACCAGCGCGGTATAAATGTCATCGCGCCCATCGATGCCCAGCGCCATGTTGAACGCGCGCTGGCTCGAATAAATCGTAATGGTCCGCCCGCGCATCGCGGTTGAGGTGATCCCGGAGCGCATGCCATTATCGACAAAATTGCGAAATAAAGCCGCACCGCGCCCCACCACGGGCAGCTCAACCCAAGCCGCTCCCACACGCTCCTGCAACCCCAAACGCGCCACCCAGGCGTTGATGCTCGGCTGTTGGTTCCGCTTATAGGCAATAAAAACAATCGTAGGATCACCGGGAAGATCTTGCGGCAAGCTGACGGCGCGCCCGTTCAAATCATCGGCATCAAGCAGAGGAAACTGCAGCTCTGCAATCGCCGCATTGGCCAAAAACACCACAATCAGCGCCGCAAATATCCGCATAATCTTATCCCTTTCCCCAAATATCTTTCAGATATCTTTCGGCGGGCAGCGGTCTTTGGATCACTTGCAACTCCGCAAACTTCTTGGCACATGAGATCAAAGAAGGAATATTGCAGATGTTTGTGACCACTTTATTGTGCCAGCCAGGCCAAGCAGCCATCACCCCCACGCTGGCGCAATCGCTCTGCAATGCCTGGGGCGGGCGGGACCTCACTTGGTTGGCGCCGCGCGATGCTGTGGAGTTCGAATGCCTGCAAAGCCCCGACACCCTCTGGCAGGTGTGGCAAGAGCTGCAGGCGCAGCAGATTGATCTGGTGGTGCAGCCCAGCGCGGGGCGACGCAAGAAAATGTTGCTGGCCGATATGGACAGCACCATGATTGAGCAAGAATGCATCGATGAGCTGGCCGTGGAAGCCGGCGTGGGCGATGAGGTGTCACAGATCACCGCAAGAGCGATGAATGGCGAATTGGATTTCGAAGACGCCTTGCGCGCGCGCACTGGCTTGCTCAAAGGTCTGGCGGTTGAGATCATCGACAAAGTCTATCAAACACGCATTACCTATATGCCCGGCGGCGCGCAGCTTTTGGCGACGATGAAAGCGAATGGCGCCTATGCGGATCTTGTCAGCGGCGGCTTTACCGACTTTACGGCAAAGGTCGCCAAAAAACTGGGGTTTGATAGCCACCGGGCCAATCAGTTGTTGCAGGCAGATCACTGTTTGACCGGTGAGGTGGGGCAGCCCATTTTAGGCCGGCAAGCCAAGGTCACCGCGCTCAAAGAGCTCACGGCCGCGCGGGGCCTCACGGCTCAAGATGTACTGGCGATTGGCGATGGCGCCAATGATCTGGGTATGTTGCAGCTGGCCGGGACCGGCGTGGCGCTACATGCCAAACCCATTGTCCAAGAGCAGGTGTCAGTGCGCATTAATTATGGCGATTTAACCGCGCTGCTCTACTTGCAAGGCTATTCATCTTCACAATTTGTCACGCCCTAGCGCTTAATCGGCCAAAGTGAGTGCCGGTTCGGACCTTGGAACAGGTACCGAATCGATGCTTTAGAGCACTGCGGAAATTTTCCCGGTCTGCAGCCCATCCCAATTGTGGATCGGACCCAAGCGCTTGAGAGCCGCAGGGTGATCGGCCTGCAGCACCCCAAGCCGGATCAACAAAGCCGTAATCAATGCCTCACTGGCGCGCGTCGCCCCATCTTCGATTTTCACCGCAATCCCTGCCCGCAGACTGGGAATGATCGCAATAAACACGGCCTCTGCCCCGGTCTTCAGCGCCACGCCAGGAGCCGCGCGCATCAATTCCGTGCAGGCGCGGGTCTCGCCCGCCACCAATTCCGGATGCGCCATCATGGCATTGCGCAGCTCTGAAGCGGCCTTGCCAAGCGGATCGGCACCGCCCGCAGCGCAGCGCGCCATCGCGCGGGCCAAACCGGAGATGCTGCAAGCCCAATTGGGCGCAGAGCAGCCGTCTATGCCATAGCCCGGGCTGGTCTCGCCCGTCATCTCTTCAAAGGCCGCCCGCACGGCAATTTGAACCGGGTGATCCACCTCGTGATACTCAGGCCCGGCGCGCAAATATTGCGCCAATGTCAAAAATCCGCAGTGCTTTCCTGAGCAATTGTTGTGGTAACGGCAGGCGGATTGATCTGTTTTCACCAAATGATTGCTGGCCGCTATATCCCTTGGCCATTGAGTCCCGCAGCGAAAATCTGCATCTGTCTTGCCCAGCTGCCCCAGCCACTCCAGCACAAGCTGCGAATGGGTTTCCGCCCCCTGATGCGAGGCGCAGGCCAATGCCAAATGCCGTGGGCTCAGCCCTTGGGCCGCGGCCGCGCCAGAGGTCACGAGCGGAAGGGCCTGCAATATTTTGCACGATGACCGCGGCAGGATCACATGCTCAGGATCACCCCAAGCCTCCAAAATTTCACCTTCGAAATTGCAAATCACCGCATGACCGCGGTGCTGACTTTCTAAAAATTCGCCCCGCCAGACTTCAATCAAGGGAGTTGCATTTAACATTTCAGTCTCCAAACAAGCATTTTTTTGCCAAGAGCCTTCTTTGAGGGCTTCCCCCTTGGGTCTCTGGTGCGTTAGGTTCCCCATACCAAAGGACGACCTAGACGGCCAGATGAAACCTCTGCGCCCAAGGGGTGAGCGGCGAACTTAATAAAGGCGGATCTAATGTTAAAGACAGTGATTTCTTCTGTGGCATGTGTTTTGGCACTTTTCTGCTCGGCCGCTTCCGCGCAAGAAACATCAAACCGGGTGGCCGCCAAAACCGATTGGTCGGTGTTCGTAGAAAGTGACCCGAAAGAATGTTGGGCTGTGACGGCTCCCAAGGAAACGGTCAACACCAAGGGCGGCAATGTCGTTTCGGTGCGCCGCGGTCAGATCCTTCTGTTTGTATTTCATCGCCCAGGCACTGAGGTGAAAGGTCAAGTGGCCTTCACCGGTGGTTACCCTTTCGCAAAGGATCGCCCGATCACTTTGAACATCGACGGCGTCGATTTTGAGCTCTCGGTTGACGGCGAATGGGCCTGGCCACCCAGCCCAAGCGATGACGCTAAGATTGTTGCTGCCATGAAACGCGGCGCAAAGGCCGCGATCACAGCGCAATCAGAGCGCGGCACGGTGACCAAGGACACATTCAGCCTGAAGGGCTTTACCGCCGCAGTCACCGATTCTGAAAAACGCTGCACCGGCTAAAATGGGCCTTACGATTGGCAAACACCTCGGGCCCTGCTAAAGCAGGGCCTTCTTCATATGGATAACGGCCATGACCTCTGCCACCGCTCCCATCACC
This sequence comes from Planktomarina sp., assembly GCA_016780825.1. GTDB lineage: Bacteria > Pseudomonadota > Alphaproteobacteria > Rhodobacterales > Rhodobacteraceae > Planktomarina. The sequence goes on from JADHLF010000006.1 coordinate 49,313, forward strand.
CAAGATCTCGTGACCCTGCCACGCAAGTTGCCGGAAGGGCCCGTGAATCTGGTCGGCCTCACGCGCGAGGCGCTGAAAGAGGCGTTGATCACAGCGGGCACCCCGGAACGGCAAGTTAAAATGCGGCTCGGGCAGCTCTGGCAATGGATCTACGAAAAGGGCGTGCGCGATTTTGAGCAGATGACAAATCTGTCCAAAGACTACCGTGCGTTTTTGGCGAACCATTTTGTAATCGCCATTCCCGAAGTTGTCTCCAAGCAGGTCTCCACAGATGGCACACGCAAATATCTGGTGCGCATTGCCGGTGGGCATGAGGTGGAAACGGTCTATATTCCTGAATCGGATCGCGGCACGCTGTGCATCAGCAGCCAGGTCGGCTGTACCCTCACCTGTTCGTTTTGCCACACGGGCACGCAAAGATTGGTACGCAACCTCACCGCTGGGGAAATTATTGGCCAGGTACTGCTGGCGCGCGATGACCTGGGCGAATGGCCCGCTCCGGGGCGCAATCCAGCCACCTCCGCAAGGCTATTGTCAAACATCGTGCTCATGGGCATGGGCGAGCCACTGTATAATTTTGAAAATGTCCGCGATGCGATGAAAATCGCCATGGACCCCGAGGGCATTCAATTGTCGCGGCGGCGCATCACCCTGTCAACATCCGGCGTCGTGCCAGAGATCGCGCGCACCGCCACAGAAATTGGCTGCCTATTGGCCGTCTCCTTTCATGCCACCACAGACGAGATCCGCGATAAGCTCGTCCCTATCAACAAACGCTGGAACATCGAGACTCTGCTGGAGGCCCTGCGCGACTATCCAAAGGCGAGCAATTCAGAGCGGATCACCTTTGAATATGTCATGCTCAAAGGTATCAATGACAGCGACGCCGATGCGCATCGTTTGGTTGAGCTGATCAAAGGTATCCCCGCCAAGGTTAACCTCATCCCCTTTAACCCTTGGCCCGGCGCGCCCTACGAGCGCTCTTCAAACAATCGTATCAATGCCTTCTCCGAAATTGTCTACCAAGCCGGCTATGCCAGCCCCGTGCGCAAACCGCGGGGCGAAGATATTTTTGCCGCCTGCGGACAGCTGAAATCGGCCACCGAACGGGCCCGCAAAAGTCGCAAGGCCATTGCGAAAGAGACCGGCATTCATTCCACCTAGCACGGGAGACACGCAATGGTGACAGCAAAAGATGTGTCCCACGCCTGGGCGCGGATCAAACCCCATGTCCTGCGCACCCCGGTTCTGGAAACCGATGCCTTTGGAATGCCCCTCAGCCTCAAATTGGAACAGATGCAACATACGGGCAGCTTCAAAGCCCGCGGCGCAATGAATTCTTTGCTTTCAATGAATGTGCCAAAAGCTGGCCTCGTTGCCGCCAGCGGCGGCAATCACGGCGCCGCAGTCGCTTGGGCCGCGGCGCGATTGGGTCACAGAGCCCGCATCTATGTGCCCGAACTGGCGGGTGAAGCAAAAATCAACCTGATCCAAAGCCTGGGCGCTGATTTGATCGTCGTGCCCGGTGTCTATGCCAATGCATTGGAGCAGGCCTTGAGCTATGAAAAAGACAGCGGAGCAGCACAGATCCACGCCTTCGATGCCCCCGGAACCGTGGCTGGGCAAGGCACGGTTATGGCAGAATGGGAAGACCAGGGCCTCGCGGCCGATACCGTTTTGATCGCGGTGGGCGGTGGCGGTTTGATCGGCGGGGCCATGGCCTGGCTTGAGGGGCGGCGCAAATTGGTTGGGGTTGAGCCATTTAATGCGCCCACGCTCACAAAGGCATTGGAACAGGGGCCGCACACCACGGTGGAAGTCTCGGGACTGGCCGCCAATGCCTTGGGCGCGAAACAAGCCGGGCGCATTTGCTATGATTTGGCACGCATGACGGGCACCGGCTGCGTCAATGTGGAGGATGAGGCCATCGCAGAGGCGCAAAAACGGCTCTGGAGCGCGCTGCGGCTCGTGGTTGAGCCAGCTGGGGCCGCGGCGCTCGCGGCCCTGCTCAGCGGCGCCTATCGCCCAGAAAAAGGCGAGCGCCTGGCTGTGCTTCTCTGCGGTGCCAACCCGGCGATCTCGCCCTTTGGAGCGGCAAAGCTGCAATAGGCCGTGGACCTGCGCTGCAAGTTTCAGTATGAGGCAATAAACTCACATCAACCGGAGGCCTTTATGTCCAACGCACAGCTAGAAATTGCCATTGAGGCCGCGTGGGATGCACGCGACACCATCACCCCCGCCACCACCGGCGAAACCCGCGACGCAATAGAAACAACGCTCAATGCGCTTGACAGCGGCAAGCTGAGGGTTGCTGAAAAGCAAGAAACGGGCGATTGGCATGTCAATCAATGGGCCAAAAAAGCCGTACTCTTGGGCTTTCGCCTGAAAGATATGGAATTGCAAGCCGGCAGCGCCCAGGGCGGCAGCTGGTGGGATAAAGTCGACAGCAAATGGGCAGGTTGGGGCACGGAAGATTGGACCTCCGCAGGCTTTCGCGCTGTGCCCAACTGCGTGGTGCGTAAATCAGCTTATATCGCGCCCGGCGTTGTTTTAATGCCATCTTTTGTGAATTTGGGCGCCTATGTGGACAGCGGCACTATGGTCGACACTTGGGCCACCGTCGGCAGCTGCGCACAGATTGGCAAGAATGTGCATCTCTCCGGCGGCGTGGGCATCGGCGGCGTTTTGGAGCCCATGCAGGCAGGGCCAACCATCATTGAAGACAATTGCTTCATCGGCGCGCGCTCGGAAGTTGTTGAAGGCTGCATCATACGCGAAGGCGCGGTCTTGGGCATGGGGGTCTTTATCGGCAAATCCACCAAGATCGTCGACCGGGACACCGGCGAGGTGATGTATGGCGAAGTGCCGCCTTACTCAGTTGTGGTGGCCGGCTCGATGCCGTCGAAAAACAACGTCAATCTTTACTGCGCAGTGATCGTGAAACGGGTGGACGCGCAAACGCGCTCCAAAACTGCCATCAATGAGCTCTTGCGCGACTAAACCCGTCATCGGAATGGCCGTGCGCAGCGCACGGCCATATGCGGGAGGGTCACGGCAACCAATAAGGCAGCAGGGTCATGACTGAAAAAATTAAGCGCACCCACCATGTCTATACTTTGCTTGTCGAAGTAGGACGCAAAGAAGGCGACGGCCTGCCGAAGGAGGCCACGGGCGGCGCATTGATGATCTACGCCAGCGGCGTGGATGAGCCCGAAGCCGTGCGCGAAACGGTCGCCATTCTCAAACAAGCCGATCTCGCGCCCTTGGATGTAACCGGCTATGGCAGTTTGGAAGAACGGCTCGAAGAGGGCCATGACATCACAGAAGACGAGCGCGCCTTGATGCAACGGGCTTTGGATGAGAACAGCGTTGTTGTGGCGCAGGTGACACCTTTTTTCGAAAATGCACCAAAAGGAGCCCATTGATGATTGATCCGGCCACACTCACCGCAGAGCTCATTCGCTGCGCCAGCGTCACCCCGCAAGAGGGCGGCGCTTTGCAACTTTTAGAGCGGCTTTTGACCGCTCATGGGTTTCAGTGCACACGGGTGGATCGCGGCGATGTGTCCAATCTCTTCGCCCGCTGGGGAAAAGGCAAAACCTTTGGCTTTAATGGCCACACGGATGTTGTCCCCGTCGGAGATCTAAAGGCATGGAGCGTTGATCCCTTTGGCGCGGAAATTCGTGATGGGTTTCTCTATGGCCGGGGCGCCACTGATATGAAATCTGGCGTTGCAGCTTTCGCGGCCGCTGCGATCGATTTTGTCACCGAAAGCCCACCGGATGGCTCAATTGTGCTGGCCATTACCGGCGATGAAGAAGGCCCGGCCACGGATGGTACGGTTGCGCTTCTTGACTGGATGCAGGCGCAGGGCGAAAGGATGGATCATTGCTTGGTCGGCGAGCCGACCTGCCCTGAAGTCATGGGAGATATGATCAAAATTGGCCGTCGCGGTTCGATGAACGGCGTGTTCACCGTCACCGGTGTTCAGGGGCACTCGGCCTATCCGCATCGGGCCAATAACCCGCTGCCGGCTATGGTGCGCTTGCTGGATCAACTCAGCACGGCCACTTTGGACAAGGGCACAGCGAATTTTGACCCGTCAACCCTGGCGGTGGTCACCATTGATACAGGCAACCCCGCCACAAATGTCATCCCAGCGCAATGCCGTGCCGTGGTGAACATTCGGTTCAATGATGCCCATTCCGGCGCCAGCCTGACCAATTGGCTGCAAGATCATGCGGACAAAGTGGCCAAGGCATTTGATGTGCGTATTGACCTAAAAGCCTGCATTTCGGGCGAAAGTTTCATAACACCTCCTGGGGAATTGTCGGACCTTGTCGCACGCGCGGTACAGGTGGAAACAAACCGGACCCCGGAGCTCTCAACCAGCGGCGGCACATCTGATGCCCGTTTTGTGCAGCATCATTGCCCGGTGGTGGAGTTTGGCTTGGTTGGCAAGACCATGCATCAAGTGGATGAGTGTGTGGAAATCGCGCAAATTCATCAACTCAAATCCATCTATCTGCGAATCTTGCGTGACTATTTCGCCTAGATACCGGCGACGCTTGGTGGTCATGGTCAAGGAGCCACGGCCAGGACGGGTCAAAACCCGGCTCGGGCGTGACATTGGTATGACCGCCGCTGCGTGGTGGTTTCGTCACCAAACCCGCCGGCTGCTGCGCCGCTTGCAAGATCCGCGTTGGGAGCTGATTTTGAGCGTCGCGCCGGACCATGAGGGGCTGCAAAGCCGCGTTTGGCCGGCGCATTTGCCGCGTATTCCGCAAGGTTCAGGCGATCTTGGCGCGCGGATGAAACAGGTGTTTGACAGCCTGCCACCAGGGCCAGTTTGCATTATTGGCGCCGATATACCTGAGATTTCGCGCCGCCATATCTGGAAAGCCTTCACCAGCCTCGGCCCGCATGAGGCGGTCTTCGGCCCGGCCCCAGATGGCGGCTATTGGCTGATCGGCCTGAAACGCAGCCGCCCCAGCCCAAAAGCTATGTTTGACAACGTACGTTGGTCGACCCCCCATGCTTTGCAAGACAGCCTGACCAGCATGTCAGATCTCAGGGTCGCGCATGTCGATATGCTGCGCGATATTGACAGCGCAAACGACCTCAAAAGCCTGAGCGCTGCCCCTTAAGCCGCCATGGCTGCGGATAAAGCCGTGTCCAAAAGCGCTTTGATCTGTTTGCTGGAGGTTCCCGCAACAATACGGCCAAGCTCTTGATCCCCGTGCAGCGCCACCAAAGTCGAGCGGCGTGGAATACCAAGCTCTTTGGCCAGTTCTCCGCGGCCGAATTGATCATAGTCAATGGTGACAAATTCGATCTTCGCACCATAGGCCGGGTTTTCCTTCAAAAGTCGAGCAAGCGTGCGTTTTTGAGCGGCGCAGGTGGTGCATCATTCGGTGGTGTAATCCACAAACACGGTTTTACCTTGCGCAAGCAATTGCTTCACCAGCCCCGGCTGATAGGCTTGAGCGGCCAGCGCCACAGCCGGGGTTGCCAAAAAGCAGCTGGCAGCCATTAAAAAATCACGACGGTTCATGACACGATCTCCTCAAAAGGTTTTAAAATCGAACAGACAAATCTTGCAGCCAATAGGGTAGGTTTCGCACGGCCCAAACTTCAATCTGGTGGTGCACACCAAAGAGAATAGCAGCCCCCACCAGAACGAAGACCAACCCCAAGATAGGCCGGGCGCGATGGGACAAAGCGCGCATCCACTGTACCCGGCGTTGCAACAGGTTGCGCGCGCCATATGCCAATAGACAGATGATTGTGGAAACGCCCAGAGCAAACCCTGTCATGATTGCCCCAGCCCAAAGAAGGGAGCCACCACCGCTGGCCAGAGCAATCGCCCCGCCCAGGGTCGGGCCAATACAGGGCGACCAAACCATACCCAACAGCAGCCCACCGAGGAATTGTCCGGAAAGACGGCCACGATCAACCTCATCCAGCTGCGCGTCCGCCCTGGATGCAAGCCCAGTGGTCAGCCGGGTGAAGGCGGCGCCCAAGCCCGGCGACACCAACGCCAAGCCAAAGACCACCATGACCCCGGCGGCAATCTGTGCCACCACCTGATCATTGATCCCCAACGCCGGACCGAAGGCCGAGATGCCGATGCCCAGTGCGATGAACATCAGGCTCATCCCCGCCGCCAAGGCCAAAGGGCCCCATTTGCTGGCCTGCAAGGCCGTGGCCAGAACGATCGGCAAAACCGGCAACACACAGGGGTTGATCAAGGTCAGCAGCCCCGCAAGATATGCAAAAACGATCTCCACCTGATCTTTATGCGTCACATATCCGCCCATGTCACCAAGATACACAGGCCGATGCGATCACATTATCGTGTTGTTATTGCAATGTTTGCCGGGCCATTTGTACCGCCAAAATGCCAAACATAATGACAAGAACCCCCACAATATCCCAAATACGCAGGGTCTCGCCCAACAACACAGCTGCAATCATCACCCCAAAAAATGGATTTAAAAAATGGAAGGTTGCCGCCTTCACCGCGCCAATACGTTGAACCAACCAGAACCAAATGAAGGTGGCCACAAGACCGGGCATTAAGACCGTATAGGAAAAGGCCAGCACCAATTTCACCGACCAGTTGACCAAAGGCTGGTCGAAAAGGAGACCTGGGATGAGCAGAATGGCCGAGCCCACCAGCATTTGCAGCCCAACAATCATCAAAAGATTTCCCCCCGATGATGCGCCGCGCACCATCAAGGTTGCCACGGTCAGCGAAGCCACCGCGATGAAACACAGGGCAATGCCATAAAAATCAGCCCCCGCCTGTATCCGAGATCCCATGATGAGGGCAACCCCGCCCGCACCAGCGCAAAGGCCTAAGACGCCCAGCGCCGAAAGGCGTTCGCGAAAGATCACCCAACCGGCAAAGCCGACCGCCAAGGGCATGGTTGAGGCGATGATCGAGGCTAAAGAGGCTTCCACCGTCTGCATCGCCACGAAATTCAATCCCAAATACAAAGCATTTTGGCAAAGCCCAAACACAATAGTGGCGCGCCACTGTCCAGCAGTGAGGCGCCATGACTGCCCCAAACACCGCGCAAGGGCGATGCCAATCAATCCTGAAATCAAAAACCTTAGAGAAAGAGAAAGAATCGGCGGCGCATCTGCCACAATGATCCGAGCGGAGGTGAATGCAGAGGACCAGATTAACGCGAATGCCAAGCCAGCCAAAATAGCGCGTATGTCCATGGGGTATTTTCCTTAACCGACCGGATGGAGCTTGGCGCAGTATGGCGCCCTGAGCAAGGCCATTTTGCGCCCACCACAGCCTTTGCGCATGCAAAAGCCCGCGCCTTGGACGTGGCGCGGGCTTTCATCAAACAGGTCGGTTGATTTAACCGTTTACGCTGTCTTTCAGCGCCTTTGCGATGGTCATTTTGACAACTTTATCCGCATCTTTTTTGAAGCTTTCACCAGTGGCGGGGTTGCGCACCATCCGCTCTGGGCGTTCACGGCAATAGATTTTGCCAACACCTGGCAAAGTTACAGCGCCACCGCCGGACACTTCGCTGGTGATCAATTCACAGATCGCATCCAAAGACGCGGCAGCGGATTTTTTATCCGTATCCATTTTCTCTGCCAAGGCAGCGACCAATTGTGTTTTCGTCATAGGTTTCGACATCTATTTTCTCCTAACAAGCCCAACACCTTGGGCACCAATCTCAGACAGTTAACTGCATATTGTAGCGAGACACAACAAATTGTATCGCATAAATTGAAAAAAATGGCCTAAAGTCTCAAATTTACAGAAATGCTGTCTCCTCAAAACTCCTTAATTTACGCGAATGTATTCTTTCCAGCGGCATTTCACGCAAAAGCTCCATTGCGCGAATACCTATTCGAAGATGACGGGCCACTTGGGTCTTGTAAAAGCTTGTGGCCATGCCGGGCAATTTCAACTCCCCATGCAGCGGCTTATCGCTGACGCACAGCAAGGTGCCATAGGGCACGCGGAAGCGATAGCCATTGGCGGCAATGGTGGCGCTTTCCATATCAAGCGCAATGGCACGCGATTGGCTTAGCCGATGCACCGGGCCGGATTGGTCTCGCAGCTCCCAGTTGCGATTGTCGATGGTCGCCACCGTTCCAGTGCGCATGATTTGCTTCAAATCATAACCCTGAAGGGCTGTAATCTCAGCCACGGCCTGCTCCAGGCTCGTTTGGATTTCGGCTAGGGCTGGGATCGGCACCCAAACCGGCAAATCGTCATCCAAGACATGATCTTCCCGCAAATAGGCATGGGCCAGTACAAAATCTCCCAGGCTTTGCGAATTGCGCAGGCCGGCGCAGTGGCCCACCATGATCCAAGCGTGCGGACGCAACACAGCGATATGATCGGTGGCGGTCTTGGCATTTGAGGGGCCAACGCCGATATTCACCAATGTGATGCCACTGCCATCTGCACGGGTCAGGTGATAGGTCGGCATTTGCGGCATTTTTTGCGGCGCTGGCAGAGGAGCATCTGCAGCTGTGATGCACTGATCGTCAGGGCCAACAAAGGCCAGATAGCCGCTGTTTGGATCGGCCATTTGCTCGCGGGCGAAGGCCTCAAATTCCTCCACATAGAATTGGTAGTTGGTAAACAAAACATGGTTCTGGAAAAATTTCGGATCCGTCGCAGTGTAATGGCGCAAACGCGCCAAGGCGTAATCCACCCTCTGCGCGGCAAATAGGGCCAAGGGTTGACTGCCATCTGGCTGCACCACATCGGTACCGTTCACGATATTATCATTGGTGGTGGCCAAATCAGGCACATCGAACACATCCCGCAGCACAAAACCAGCCGCATCCGCTGGAACCACAAGGCTTGGATCATGCGCCACGGCGAAATGGACCGGGATGGGCGTGGTCGAATAGCCAACCTGTACCTCGCAGCCATGGTTTGCAATCAACAAGCCCAATTGTTGCTCCAGATAGTTTCGGAACAAGCCCGGTTGGGTGATGGTCGTGGAAAAGACGCCCGGCCCAGAGACATAACCATAAGACAGGCGGCTGTCTATTGAGGCATAGCTCGAAGTTGTTATGCGCACCTCTGGGTAAAAAGCCCGATAGCGTGTGCTGCTGCCGCCCGATTCCAAAACAGAGATAAATTTTTCGCATAAAAACCCAGAGGCCTTTTCGTAAAGGGCGATCAAATGTGCAACGGCCGCAGGCGCATGCGCAAAGCTCCGCGGGGCGGCGTCATCCGGGAGGGTGAAAACAGGCTCAGGCGCGTGCATCTTGCGCCCCCTCCTCTTGCACCAAAGGCACAAGCTCAAATCTGCGCACATCGACCAGCCCGAGATCTGAAATGCGCAGATCTGGGATCACCACAAGCGCCAAGAGGGAATGCTGCATGTAAGCATTGTTCAAGTGACAGCCGCATTCAGCCATGGCCTGGACCATAGCTTTGGCCTTCGCCGCAACCTCTTCGGCCGGCGCATCGGACATGAGGCCGGCAATGGGCAGTTCCACCAAGGCCAATTCCCGCCCGTCTTTCCATACGCTCACGCCGCCACCCACCGCCGCCAGGCGATTGGCCGCCAGCGCCATATGCTCGGCACAGGTGCCCACCACAATCATATGATGGCTGTCATGGGCCACGGTCGAGGCGATGGCCATCTCGCCCTGATAGCCAAAACCCGACACGAAGCCATTGGTCACACTGCCCCGGGCCCGGTGCCGCTCAACCAAAGCAATTTGGCAAACATCCCCTTGCCCACAAATGCGCCCTGCCCGCACCGGAAGCTCCGCCTCCAGCGCCTGCGTCGGCGCTTGGTTTTCCACCACGCCAATCACGCGCACTTTCGCCACCTCAGCGCCGGCATCTGGCGCAGGAATGGTAAACTCAGCGGCAGATTTCTCTGCCCCCATGTGGACCGTATTGCGCGCCGCAGCCGGCCAGTCGATATGGGGGCACTCCGTGGTGATCCGCCCCGCCAGCGCCACGGTCTTGCCCCGCGCAATCACCCGTTCAATCGGCAGGTCTCGCAGGTCAGAGGTTAAAATCACATCCGCCCGTCGGCCCGGCGCAATACTGCCCAATTCCCGCTCCAGACCAAAATGCGTTGCCGTGTTGATCGTGGCCATTTGCAGCGCGACCAAAGGATCACAGCCGCAAGCGATGGCATGACGCACCACCCGGTTCATATGGCCGTCCTGCACGAGAGTTCCGGAATGGCAATCATCTGTGCACAAAATGAAGTTGCGCGGATCCAGCCCCTTTTCGGTGATCGCCGTGATTTGCGTTTCCACATCATACCACGCACTGCCCAGGCGCATCATCGAGCGCATTCCTTGCCGCACGCGCATGACCGCATCCGCCTCGCAGGTGCCTTCATGATCATCAGCCGGGCCACCCGCAGCATAGGCATGAAACGCCGGCCCCAGATCAGGGCTGGCATAATGGCCGCCAATGATCTTTCCAGCGCGGGCGGTGGCCGCCATCTCGGCCAACATCTGCGGATCACCGTTCACAACGGCGGGGAAATTCATCATCTCCCCAAGCCCGATGATCCCGGGCCATTGCATGGCCTCCGCCACATCCTCAGCGCTGATCTCATAGCCTGTGGTCTCCAGACCCGGCGCCGAGGGTGCACAGCTTGGCATTTGGGTGAAGATATTCACCGGCTGCATCAACCCCTCATCATGCATCAGCTTCACCCCGGCCAAGCCCATAACATTGGCAATCTCATGGGGATCGGTGAACATCGTGGTTGTACCATGCGGGATAACCGCGCGGGCAAATTCCGCAGGGGTCAGCATGCCACTTTCCACATGCATATGCCCGTCACACAGGCCGGGGATCACATAGCCGCTCCAGCTCAACACCTCGGTCTCAGGCCCGATGCAATGGCTTGCGTCCGGGCCAACATAGGCGAAGCGCCCCGCGGCAATGGCAACATCCCATCGCAAAATTTCACGCGTATGCAAATTGGCCAATTGGCCGCCTAAAATTACAAGATCCGCTGGTCTGCGCCCCGCGGCCACCGCCACCAGATCGGCAGCGCACTCAGACCAAGCCCTAAATGAATTTTCCATAAGTTAGATTTTCCGATCTAGACGGGCTGCGCAAGTCCCTTTAGAGTTTTTTTCACAGTAAAATACCTTTGGGTAAAGGGTTTAGTATGAATATTGTTATTTTCCACAACCCCAATTGCGGCACGTCGCGTAATGTGGTGCAGATTGTTAAAGATGCTGGTTTCAGCCCAACAGTGGTTGAATATCTGGTGACCGGCTGGACAAAGCCACAGCTTCAAACCCTATTTGCCACCGCAGGCCTGAGCGCCCGGGACGCCTTGCGTACCTCAAAATCGCCAGCCGAAGAGCTGGGGTTGACGGGTCCTGATGTGACCGAAGAGCAATTGCTCGATGCCATGGTGGCCCATCCCATCTTGGTCAACCGCCCCTTTGTTGCCTGTAAAGGGCAGGTGCGCCTCTGCCGCCCCTCGGGGCAAGTGCTCGAGATGTTGCCGCAATGGCCCGCCGCCCCCTATGCCAAGGAAGATGGCAGCCCGCTCATCACAGCCGATGGCGCCCTGGTGCCAGGCGCCTAGCCTGACGCCGGCGATCTCAAATAAGGCAGGTTTTCTTGCCGCAACGACAAAGGACAATCCCATGACAGCATCCAATCTGCGCCCGAATATGGACAATTGGCAAGAACGCGTCGATCTCGCCGCGGCCTTTCGCTGGACGGTGCGATTGAACATGCATGAGGCGGTGGCCAATCACTTTAGCTTGGCCATTAATCCCGAAGGGACCAAATTCTTGATGAACCCCAATCAAATGCATTTCTCGCGCATCAAGGCCTCCGATCTCATCGTTGTGGATGCCAATGATCCGGCCAGTATGGAAGGCCCCGATGCGCCAGATCCCACCGCTTGGGGTTTACATGGCGGGTTACATCGCCATTGCAAACACGCACGCTGCGCCATGCATGTGCATTCCCCCTATGCCACAGCCTTGGCCTCTCTCGCGGACAGCACCCTGCCGCCCGTGGATCAAAATGCCTGCATGTTTTATAACCGCTATGTGATCGACAACAATTACGGCGGCTTGGCCTTCGAGGAGGAAGGCGCGCGGTGCGCCAGCCTGTTTGACGATCCGAAAAAGAAGGTCATGATCATGGGCAACCATGGCATTTTGATCATCGGCGAAACCGTCGCTGAAACCTTCAATCGCATGTTCTATTTTGAGCGGGCCTGTCAAACTTATCTCCTGGCACTGAAAACCGGCCGCCCCTTGCGCATTCTTGATGCTGAAATTGCGGAGAAAACCGCGCAGGAGCTGGATACTTATCCCGAACAAGACGCCAGGCACCTGGCCGAACTCAAGGCCATTCTGGATGAAGAGGGCTCCAATTACGCCTCCTAGACTGGCCAGCTGAGGCACAGCGCTTGCCCCTATCCCAAGGCCCGGCGCAAGGCCTGCGGCGTGGTGCCATATTCTGAGCGAAATGCACGGGTCATCGCACTGGCGTCTTGATAGCCGCAACGCACAGCAATCTCCGCCACAGAAATGGAGGTTTCAAGCGCCAATCCCCGCGCCCGCTCAAGCCTGATCCGCCGGTAAATCACCTGCGGCGCGGCGCCAAGCCGGGCCAGAGTGTGCCGTTCCAAGTGCTTTTGACTGCGCCCAAGTTGCTGCGCCAATTGGGAAATCGGCAAAGGCTCTTCAATATTGGCCCGCATCAGATCCACCGCGCGCGCCGCAATCCCCCCGCGCCGGTCCGGCCGCTGCGCGTAGGCGCCAGAAAACAGATGTTCCACCCGCAAACGCAGGGCAGCGCCATGCTGCGTTTCGATCAATTGCATCGCCAGCGCAAAGGCGGTCGACGCCCCGCCGCAAGTGATCCGGTTGCGATCATAGATGACCGCCTCTTTTTGCACATCAATATCCGAAAACCGCTCAGAAAACCGATCCAGCTCGTCCCAATGGATTGTCGCCCGATGCCCGTCAAGCAACCCGGCTTCCGCCAAAAGCCAACTGCCGGTGTCGAGCCCCGCGAGCGTGTGGAACCGCCGCGCCGCCGCACGCAGCGCCCGGCTTGTGGTCACATTGGCATGCGTCAAGAATCCATAAGAGGGCATGACCATTAAGATATCACCGCGCATATCGGCAAGCTGGGCATCCGCTTCCAAACGCAGTCCCGAGGACGAGTGCACCCTCTGCCCGGCGAGGACCGCAATATTCCACTCAAAGACATGTTGGCCCGACAAATCATTGGCAGCGCGCAGCGGTTCGAGGACATTGGCCAAGCAATGATTAGAGAAGCGATCAAACAGCAGGATCGAAATCTGAGTGGGCGCGGCGCAAGGATTTTTCGAATATGGCATGATTTAGTCTAATATCGCATGATATGGCCTGGCAATAGCCCTAGCGTCACATCAAACAGCCGTGAAGGAGGCCCCCATGCTCTATGGATTATCCGCCGAACAAGATATGATCGCACAAACCGTACGCTCTTTTGTGGAAAAAGAAATCTACCCTCATGAAGAGCTGGTGGAACGCACGGGCGAAGTGCCCGCTGAAATTGCCCAACAGATCAAGACGAAAACCCTAGAGCTTGGGTTTTATGCCTGCAATTTTCCCGAAAGCGTGGGATGCGCCGGCCTGTCGCATGTAGATTTTGCATTGGTGGAGCGCGAATTAGGGCGCGGATCTATGGCGCTCAATCATTTCTTCGGTCGACCACAGAATATTCTCATGGCCTGTGAAGGCGATCAGATTGACCGCTATCTTATGCCTGCCGTGCGCGGTGAACGCATGGATGCTCTGGCGATGACGGAACCCGGTGCCGGCTCGGACATCCGCGGCATGAAATGCAGCGCCCACCTCAGTGGCGGCGATTGGGTCGTCAATGGCAGCAAGCATTTCATCAGCGGCGCAGATCACGCAGATTTTTTCATCGTCTTCATCGCCACAGGAGAAGACCAAACGGACAAAGGCCCCAAGAAACGGATCACAGCTTTTTTGGTTGATCGAGGCACCCCGGGATTTTCTGTGCGCGATGGCTATAAATCCGTCAGCCACCGTGGATATAAGAACATGATCTTAGAATTCGACGACTGCCGCCTGCCACAGGCACAGGTGCTCGGCGAGGTGGATGGCGGCTTTGAGGTTATGAATACCTGGCTCTATGCCACACGGATCACGGTGGCCACCATGAGCGTCGGCCGTGCGCGACGGGTGTTTGACTATGCCTTGAACTATGCGGCCGAGCGCGAACAATTTGGTCAGAAAATCGGAAAATTCCAGGGCGTCAGCTTTCAATTGGCGGATATGATTACCGAAATTGACGCGGCAGATCTTCTCACCCTGGCCGCCGCCGACCGCTTAGATAAGGCGCTGCCAGCCAACCGCGAGATTGCCTCCGCAAAGCTCTATGCCAGTGAGATGCTGGCGCGTGTGACGGATGCGGCCATTCAGATCCATGGCGGCATGGGCCTTATGAGCGACTACCCGCTTGAGCGCTTCTGGCGGGATGCGCGGGTCGAGCGCATATGGGACGGAACATCCGAAATCCAGCGCCATATTATCAGCCGCGACCTGCTGCGGGCTTTGGGGGCATGATGACTCGGTGCCTTGCCGCGCGTCCTGCGCACTGTATTTTATAGGTGAGACATGCGAGACCTCTCAAGACTTCTTAAACCCAAATCTATCGCGGTCATCGGCGGTGGCGCTTGGTGTGCTTCCATTGTCTCAGCCGCCGAGCAGATTGGGTTTGACGGTGTGTTGCATCCGGTGCACCCCAGCGGAAAACAGATCGCAGGCCGCAAATCACTGCCCAGCCTTGAGGAGTTTCCTGGCCCCATTGACGCCGCCTTCATCGGCGTGAACCGTCACGCCACCCTAGAGGTCGTGGCACAGCTGCGCAGTTTGAACGCCGGCGGCGCCACCTGTTTTGCCTCGGGTTTCTCCGAAGCGGCTGCCGAAGATGCCGCGGCGCAAGATCTTCAAGCGCAGCTGATTAAGGCCGCTGGAGACATGCCAATATTGGGGCCCAATTGCTATGGTTTTGTGAATGCATTTGATGGCTGCGCGATTTGGCCTGATCAACATGGGTGCCGCCGCGTCGAGAAGGGTGTGGCCATTTTGACCCAAAGCTCGAACATGGCCATCAACCTGACGATGCAGAACCGCGGTCTGCCCATTGGCTATATGCTCACCTGTGGCAACCAAGCTCAAACCTCCCAAACCGATATCGCCTTGCAGCTTTTGGACGATGAGCGTGTCACAGCGATTGGCTTGCACATCGAAGGATTTGGCAATCTGCGCGGGTGGGAGGCCCTCGCAGAGAAAGCCCGTTCCAAGGGGATCGCCCTGATTGCTTTGAAATCTGGAATATCCCAGCAGGCCCAAGCGGCAGCTGTGTCCCATACCGCCTCTTTGACAGGCAGCGACACGGGGGCAGAGGCCTTTCTCCATCGTTTGGGCATTCGCCGGGCGCGCAGCCTGCCGGTGTTTTTGGAGTCCCTAAAACTCGCCCATCAATTTGGGCAATTGTCCAGCAACCGCATCGCCTCGATTTCCTGTTCGGGGGGGGAGGCCGCCTTAGCTGCCGATACTGCGCAGGGCACGGGGCTTGTTTTTCCACCGCTTAACCCGCGGCAAGTCAAGGATCTCAGCGCGGCCTTGGGGCCGATGGTGGCCCTGGCCAATCCTCTGGACTATCACACTTATATCTGGCGCAACCAAGCGGCCATGACCCAGGCTTGGGCGGCAATGGCAGATGATGACATTGCCATGACCTTGCTGATCAGTGACTACCCGCGGGCGGATCTCTGCGATGCCAGTGATTGGGACTGTGTCACGCAGGCCGCGATAGAGGCCTCGCGCCGCACCGGGCGGCCCTATGCGGTGGTGGCGAGCCTGGCGGAACTGCTGCCAGAACATATTGCCAAGACCCTGATGGACCATGGCGTTGGCGCCATTCATGGGCTGGATCATGGGCTGGACGCTCTAGATTTGATGTCCCGCCCGATGGCGCCACCAGCCGACCCGGTAGTTTTGCCGGGCGGCGACCGCGATGCGGAGATTCTCGATGAGCAAAGCGCCAAATTGGCACTGACAGCCTATGGTTTGACGATCCCGAAATCGGTGGCTGTCACCGATCGCAGCACTGCCGGGCAGGCTGCGGCTGAGGTCGGCTTTCCGGTCGTGCTCAAGACCCTGGGGCTGGCTCATAAGACCGGTGCCAATGGCTTGGCTTTGGGTTTGACCACACCCGCAGAGGTCGCGGCCGCCGCGCCGCATTTGGCCGATGGGCCGCTCTTGATTGAGCAGATGGTGGCCGGGTCTTTGGTTGAAGTTTTGGTCGGCGTCACGCGCGATCCGGCGCATGGGTTTGTCTTGACCCTTGGCGCAGGCGGTACGATGACCGAAGTGCTACGCGATCGGGCAAGCCTGCTCATTCCCGCATCCCGCTCCGAGGTGAAAGCGCGGCTCATGGGATTGAAACTCGCGCCGCTCCTCCAGGGGTTCCGCGGCAAGCCACCCGTTGATTTGGATGCGCTTCTCGACTCCATTGACGCGGTGCAGGCCTATGTGCTTGCCAATGCAGAGCAGGTGGAGGAAGTTGAGATCAACCCGCTGATCTGTACTCAGCAGACGGCGATTGCCGCAGATGCCTTGATAAGGAAAGCCCAATGAGCCCAATTAAAACCTACGTTGAAGATGGAATCCTGCAAGTCACGCTGGACCGTCCGAAAGCCAATGCGATTGATTTGGCCACCAGTAAGATCATGGGCGAGACTTTCGCCGCCTTCCGCGATGATCCAAGCCTCCGGGTGGCGATCATCACCGGTGCGGGAGAAAAGTTTTTCTGTCCAGGCTGGGATCTCAAGGCCGCCGCCGATGGGGATGCGGTGGATGGCGATTACGGCGTCGGTGGCTTTGGCGGTTTGCAGGAGCTGCGGGACCTCAACAAGCCGGTGATTGCCGCGGTGAATGGTATTTGCTGCGGTGGCGGCTTGGAATGGGCACTCTCCGCGGACATTATCCTTGCCGCAGATCACGCCAGCTTTGCCCTGCCTGAAATTCGCTCTGGAACAGTGGCCGATGCGGCCTCCATCAAGGTGCCCAAGCGCATTCCGTACCACATCGCCATGGAATTGCTCCTCACCGGCCGCTGGTTTGATGTGCAAGAAGCCAAATCATGGGGCCTGGTCAACCATTCTTACCCTGCGGAAGATCTGATGCCACAGGCTTGGGACATGGCACGACTGCTGGTAAGCGGCCCGCCTCTTGTCTATGCAGCGATCAAAGAGATCGTGCGCGATGCTGAGGACAGTAAATTTCAAGACAGTATGAATCGCATCACCCAAAGGCAATTGGCCTCTGTCGATATACTCTATGCCTCAGAGGATCAGCTCGAGGGTGCCAAAGCCTTTGCCGAGAAACGCAATCCAATCTGGAAGGGCAAGTAACAAATCGATCTACCCAGCAAGCCGGGTAGATCGCGCAATGCTTTCGCAATTGACCTTCAGGTCACATGCTGCAGCCTTTTTTCGTGCTCAAATCAACCAAATGTTCTTTGCGCTCTTTTGCGGCTTTAATCGCCTCATTTGCATTGGCATAGGTGCCAATAATCGCCGGCCAGAAAATCACCGCCGCTGCCACATTTGTGCCCGTCACGCCTTTCTCTTTTTGCGCTTTACGCTCAAACTCACTCGCTTCTTGAATTTCAGCGGCCAGCTGCTTGCAGCTGAGCTTGTGATCGCCCATTTGCTTTGTGTCGACCACCTCAGGTGATGCACAGGCTGTCAGAGATGCCGCAATACCGGCAAATACAATCCATTTAAATGTCTTTATCATAGAGCCTCTCTCTTTTCCCAATAAGAATGCTCTCACCTACCGAGAATTAGTTTACATTTCATCAAGCCAACAGAAACAAATAGTGGCTCAATTTTACCATTAAGCCCAACCCAACTCCCGCAGCGCCCAGCTGGAATTCCAAATTTTGGTCACATGTGCCACCTTCCCTGCATCATTCATTTTGATGACATAGACATAATGGGAATTGGTCTCTTTTCCGGTTGGCGGAACCGGGCCGCCGTCGCCTGTATGCTTGGCAATAAAAGTGCTAAAAAACAATGCACAGTTATTTTCCGCATCCCAGGCGGAGCTGTCCAATCTATAGCCCGCACCTGCCAAGGCTGTCGTGCCCAAACCCGCCAACCATCCGGCGTAATCTTGGACTGTTTCTATCCCAGTAAGCGCCTGAGCCTGGCACTCAAAACTTGCGCCTTCTGCAACATAGGGCGCCGTACCGCTGGGGCCCTCGAGCCCTTCACAGGCATGAAAAAATTTGGTCGCGTTGTTAAATGCAGACATTGATATCTCCCTAGATCACTTTAACGGGAAACTGCGCCACCCAAATCAAAACTTGAAAACCAAAGACATCCCTCAACACTTGGATATTGCGCTCACCAATTAAAAACATTTGAAACTTAAGTATATAAATCATATGCTTATTAGACTTCCTGTCAAGTCAAAATTTCGTGAGGCGGTCCAAAGCCTCACGCGACCTTACCAAAAGACGGTGCGCGCGCGTTTTGGCGCTGATAAAATCACCCCTTCTCGCAGCCCGCTTTTGCCCCTATGACCACCCTATGACTAAGAGATTCCTTTGCATCGGCTATGGTTTTTCCGCCCGGGCCTTAACCCCTCTGCTGCACCCCCTGGGTTGGAGCATCACTGGCACCACGCGCAGCGCCGAAAAGGCGGAGGCGATGCGCGCCGAAGGGGTCACCTCGATCATCTGGCCAGGCACCGATCTGGATGATGCGCTCGAGGCGGCGTCACATCTTTTGATCTCTGCCGCACCCAGTCCAGATGGGGGTGATCCCTTGCTGGCAAGCGTGGACCTCAACGCGCATAGGTTTGACTGGGTGGGATATCTGTCAACCACGGGTGTCTATGGCAATCATGACGGTGCCTGGGTGGATGAATCCACCCCTCTCACCCCCAGCACCCGGCGCGGCGCATTGCGCGTTGCCGCCGAATCCGCTTGGCAAGCCACCGACCTGCCGCTGCATATCTTCCGCTTGGCCGGTATTTATGGGCCAGGCCGCGGTCCATTTTCCAAAGTCCGCAATGGAACCGCGCGCAGGATTATCAAAGCGGGGCAAATGTTCAGCCGCATTCACGCCGATGACATCGCCCAGGTCGTTGCCGCCTCAATCGCACAGCCGCGCCCCGGAGCGATCTATAATCTATGCGATGATGATCCAGCGCCGCCGCAAGATGTGCTGGCCTATGCCGCTGAGCTTTTGGGCCTGCCCCAGCCACCGGAGGTGGACTTTGACAGCGCAGAAATGACCGCCATGGCCCGAAGTTTTTATGCGGAAAACAAGCGCGTGCGCAATGATTTGATCAAATCAGAGCTTGGGGTGCGCTTGAAATACCCAAGCTACAAGGAAGGGCTGCAAAGCCTTCTGAAATTGGAACGCTCTTAAATCCAGGCGTCAGGCTCGGGCTTTGAGAGAGGCAATGCCGAGCGTTTGCAAGACTTTGTCATGTATATCCTGCGCAGACAGTTTGGCTTCCCGGTACATATCCGCTGGGCTTGCGTGATCGATGAAACTGTCAGGCAGAACCATGGAGCGATATTTCAGCCCGCGATCAAACACCGCCTCCTCTGCCAGAAGCTGGGCCACATGGCTGCCAAAACCACCGATGGCGCCCTCTTCAATGGTGATCAATACCTCATGATCCGCCGCCAATTTAAGGATCATCTCCCGATCCAAGGGCTTGGCAAAGCGGGCATCGGCGATGGTGGGAACAATCCCTTGCGCCCCCAAAGTTTCCGCCGCAATGCGGACCTCTCCCAAGCGGGTGCCAAAGGATAGGATCGCAACTTGACTGCCCGTTTGCACCATGCGGCCCTTGCCGATTTCCAGCGGTGCCGGATTTTTCGGCAGGTCACAGCCTATGCCCTCGCCGCGTGGAAACCGAAAGGCGATTGGGCCATCGTCATAGGCCGCTGCTGTTGCCACCATATGACACAGCTCCGCCTCATCGGCCGCGGCCATGACAACAAAACCCGGCAAATTGGCCAAAAACGCAATGTCAAAGGATCCCGCATGGGTCGCCCCATCGGCCCCCACCAATCCAGCCCGATCAATCGCGAATCGCACGGGCAGGCGTTGAATCGCCACGTCATGCACCACCTGATCATAGCCGCGCTGCAAAAAGGTTGAATACATGGCACAAAAAGGCTTCATGCCGCCCGCGGCCAGGGCGGCTGCAAAGGTCACCCCGTGTTGCTCGGCGATCCCCACGTCAAAACATCGGCTGGGATAGCGTTCCGCTAAGAGATTAAGCCCCGTACCGTCGGGCATAGCGGCCGTCACTGCGCAGATCTTTGGATCTTGCTGGGCATGCTCAAGCAAAGATCTCGCAAAAACAGATGTATAAGAGGGTGCATTCGGGATAGCTTTGGCCTGCGCGCCGGTCACCACATCAAATTTTCCGACCCCATGCCCTTTGTCGCGCGCCGCTTCCGCCGGGCCGTACCCCTTCCCTTTTTGCGTGACAACATGGATCAACATCGGACCGGTCGCGCGGTCGCGCACCATGCGCAGCACCAGCAGCAATTGATCGAGATCATGCCCATCAATGGGGCCGAGATAACTAAAGCCCAGCTGCTCAAACATCGTGCCGCCAACGGTCATATGCTTCAACATCTCCCGCGCACGCTTCGCCCCTTCCTGAAATGGACCAGGCAGCAGCGACACAGCCCCTTTGGCAGCGGCCTTAAGCTCTTGAAAGGGCGCGCCGGTATAGAGCTGGCTGAGATAGGACGACAAGGCACCCACAGGCGGGGCAATCGACATTTCATTGTCGTTGAGAATGACAAACATGCGTTTTTTCAAATGACCCGCATTGTTCATCGCCTCAAAAGCCATGCCAGCACTCATGGACCCATCACCGATCACCGCAATGGCATCGCCAATCCCATGGTCCGGCGCACCGCCCAAATCACGCGCCACAGCAAAACCAAGCGCCGCGGAAATGGAGGTTGAGGAATGGGCTGCGCCGAAGGGGTCATAGGGGCTTTCACTGCGTTTGGTGAAGCCGCTGAGCCCGCCTTTTTGCCGCAGGGTGCGAATGCGATCGCGCCGACCCGTGAGAATTTTATGCGGATAGGTTTGATGCGACACATCCCAAATGAGATGATCTTTCGGCGTATCAAACACCGCATGCAGCGCAACGGTCAGCTCAACCACCCCAAGACCGGCCCCCAAATGCCCGCCGGTTTCAGAGACCGCAGATACCGTCTCCGCCCGCAGTTCATCGGCCAAGAGCCGCAACTCTCTGTCGCTCATGATCTTCAAATCCGCAGGGATGCTGACCCGATCAAGCAAAGGAGTGTGGGGAGGTGTTTGTGTCACGCGCGCCGCCTCTTCATAGATCTCGCGACACAACAAATCGTGCCGCCGCTTTTAATATATCGGCGCAATCGCCAAAATCGTCTAATGCCACGCAGGCTTCGTCCACCAAGTCTT
This sequence comes from Planktomarina sp., assembly GCA_016780825.1. Classification (GTDB taxonomy): domain Bacteria; phylum Pseudomonadota; class Alphaproteobacteria; order Rhodobacterales; family Rhodobacteraceae; genus Planktomarina. Next base: position 70,846 of record JADHLF010000006.1, read on the forward strand.
GCGCGCGCCGCTTTGCCCCCTCCAGACCCAATAAGGAGACAAAGGTGGCCTTGCCGGAAGCACTGTCTTTTCCCGTAGCTTTGCCCACCACATCGATCGTACCTTCCACATCCAAAATGTCATCGGCAATTTGAAACGCAAGGCCCAGGCTCTGCGCATAGCGGCGCAGCAGCGCTGGATCAGCGCCCATCATGACAGCCCCCGCTGTGGCGGACCATTCAATCAGCGCGCCGGTCTTGTTGGTTTGCAAATCTGCAATCTCGCTCAAGGTCAAAGGCACGGCAGAGGTCTCAGCCGCCATATCCTGCGCTTGACCCAAAACCATTCCTGCGGCCCCGCTGGCCTTTGCTAACCCTGTGATCAGATCCAATTGCCGCTGCGCACCCAAGCATGAGCCAGGCCGGGCCAGCAGCTCAAAGGCCAGGGTTTGCAACGCATCGCCCACCAAAACCGCCGTGGCCTCGTCCCATTTCTTATGCACTGTCGGCTGACCGCGACGAAGATCGTCATCATCCATACAGGGCAGGTCATCATGCACCAAAGAATAGGCATGCAGAGCTTCCACTGCCGCGCCGGCATAGACCGCCTCTTGCTCGGGCGCGCCCATAAGCCGGGCGCTCTCAATCACCAAAAATCCGCGCAAACCTTTGCCACCCGTCACCGCATGGCGCATGCCCTGAGCGATCGGCAAATCACCATAGGGGCGCATGGCCTTTGCAAGACAGGCCTGCGTTGCATTGGCCGCTGCCTTGAGATGGGTGGGAAAATCGGCCTGCATAAGTGGCCTCGCCGCGCCCAAAGGCTCAACCCGCGTCCAAAGGAGCAACGCCCGTCGGTTGCCCATCGCCGTTCAAGGTTATGGCTGCGACTTTCTCTTCAGCAGATTTCAACTTGGCTTCGCAATGCGCTTTTAGCGCCGCGCCGCGTTCATAAAGGGTAATGGAGGCATCTAAAGCCACGTCGCCCCGCTCCAATTGCGTGACAACCTGCTCCAGCTCGGCCATTGCGGTTTCAAAACTCATCTGCGCAATCTGTGCATCAGCCATGGGTTTGCTCCTTCAAAATACTCACATGCGCCGCAGCACTCGCAGCCAGCGCCTCCAGATCGTAGCCGCCTTCGAGGCAGGATACCACCCGACCTTTGCAATGTTTGGCTGCCACGTCGCAAAGACGCTGCGTGATCCACGAAAAATCATCCTCGGTCAAATTCATCCCCGCCAGCGGGTCTGCAACATGGGCATCAAATCCGGCTGAGATAAATAAAAACTCTGGGGCAAACCGCTCCACCGCCGGCAGAACCTCTGCCTCCATCACTGTGCGAAACGCCGCGCTGCCCGCGCCATCTGGCAAGGGACAGTTCAGCACATTGCCATAGCCGCCCGTCTCATGAGCGTGGCCTGTCCCAGGATAGAGCGGCATCTGATGGGTGCTGGCGAAAAAAATGCGGGCATCTCCTTCCACCAAATCTTGCGTGCCATTGCCATGGTGCACGTCGAAATCCACAATTGCGACGCGCGACAGCCCGTGATGGTCCAGCGCATGTTTGGCCGCTAAGGCCACATTGCCAAAAAAGCAAAAGCCCATCGGCGTTTCACGCTCGCAGTGATGCCCCGGGGGCCGCGTTGCGACGAAGACATTGCCCGCCTCTCCGCTCATCACCATATCCACCGCCCGAATCGCACCCCCCGCCGCCCGCAGGGCTGCTGTCAGCGTACCGGGGGACAGATGGGTGTCCGCATCCAAACGGCTCCACCCATCTTGCGGCGCCGCGGCGCGCAGAGCGTTGATGTGACTTTGCGGATGACATCGCAGCAGATCCTCATCGGGGGCCAGCGGCGCGGTCACCCTCTGTAAACCCAAAGGCGCGAGTGCCTTCAATACATATTCCAGACGCGCCACCTGCTCGGGATGACCCGGCGGGTTCACATGGTCCAAACAATCATCATGGGTGATTATTATTGTGCTCACGACGCATACCTCTGTTCCAGAACCAACATATATCCCGCACCGCGCACGGTCTGTAAATAGCGCGGCTGTTTCGGATCTACTTCAATTTTCCGCCGCAGCCTTGTGATTTGCACATCTACTGCGCGCTCCTGCGCCTGGCCACCATTACGCCCGAGCTGTTCCACCAAATTGGAGCGGCTGAACGGCACGCCCGGCGCGCTGGAAAAAATCCGCATCAGCTGGCTCTCGGTTGCGGTCAAACGCACCCGCGCCTCACCCTGCCACATCTCGCCGCGGTCCACATCATAATGCACCTGGCCCAGATGCATGACCTTTGGCAAGGGGACGACCTCCGCTTGCACTGGAACTCTGCGTAAAATTGCATTGAGACGCAGCAATAGCTCCTTGGGCTCAAAAGGCTTGGCCAGATAGTCATCGGCACCCGCCTCAAGCCCCAAGATCCGATCTTGGGTCTCGCCCTTGGCGGTCAGCAACAAAATAGGAGTATCTCTGGTGCGCCGCACCTCTTTGGTTAATGAAATCCCATCTTCGCCCGGCATCATCACATCCAAAACGATCAAATCGAAGTCGAGACCCGATAAGATCCGCCGTGCATGCGCGGCGTCACGGGCCGCGGATACCAAAAAGCCATTTCTAATCAGAAATTTTTGCAACAAAGTCCGAATGCGCTCGTCATCATCGACGATAAGCAAATGAGCATCTGGAGTCATACGGTCTCTCCGCCAGTCAGCTGATCATAATGTTTCTTCAACTCTGGATCCATCATAGCCTCAAGCACGGTGCAAAAGCCATGGACCGCTTCGGCCCCCGCTTGGCGATAGGCGGAGCGCATACGATCCCGTTGGGCGTTGGAAAGCGCCTGCTCCAACTCTCTGCCCGCATCGGTCAAAGACAAATGCCGTTGGCGCTTGTCCTTGGTGCCCACTTCATTGAGCACCAGACCATCTTCAATCAAGGTCCGCAACACGCGGTTGAGACTTTGCTTGGTCACGCCGAGCGTGGCCAGTAGATTGTTGACGGTTGTACCAGGGCTGCGCTGAATAAAATGCAACGCCCGGTGATGCGCGCGGCCGTAGGATTTTTCCGCCAATATGCGATCTGGATCCGCTGTAAATCCGCGATAAGCAAAAAACATAGCCTCAATGCCTTTGCGCAGCTGTTCATCAGTTAAAAACAGCAAACCATGGGTATGTTCTGATCGATTTTGCCCCTGCGCCATGATATGCCTTTCTGATTAAATCTATTTCAACAATATGTCAGTGTTGTTGACATTCCAAGAATCAATTGTTAGCGATTATCACGTTTTGCGCAATATTATGTCCGAAACGGACGTAATATGCGACACAATTGAAAACTTGGCCGACCAAAAGGAGAACTATACATGGCTGGCGCATATGACGACCGTGACGGTGTCATCTGGATGGATGGCAAATTGGTGAACTGGCGCGACGCCAAAGTTCACATCCTGACCCATGGCTTGCATTACGGCAGCTCTGTGTTCGAAGGTGAGCGCGCCTATAACGGAAAGATTTTCAAATCCGTTGAACATTCCCAGCGGCTTTTGAAATCCGGCGAATATATGGACATTCCAATCCCATATACTGTGGACGACATTGAAGCGGCGAAACAGGAGGTCTTGACCGCCTCTGGTCTCCAGGATGCCTATGTGCGGGCGGTTTGCTGGCGTGGCTCGGGTGACGATATGGGGGTCGCTTCCGCGCGCAACCCAGTGCGCATGGCCGTGGCCGCTTGGGAATGGGGCGCCTATTATGGCGAGGCTAAATTCAAGGGCGCAAAGCTCGACATCGCGAAATGGAAACGCCCAAGCCCGGAGACAATCCCATGCTTTGCCAAGGCCGCCGGGCTTTACATGATCTGCACCATGTCCAAACATGCAGCCGAGGCCAAAGGCTGTTCAGATGCGATGATGCTTGATTATCGCGGCTATGTGGCTGAGGCCACCGGCGCCAACCTGTTCTTTGTCAAAGACGGAGAGGTGCACACGCCGAAACCCGATTGCTTCCTCAATGGCATCACGCGCCAGACCGTGGTGGGCATGTTGCAAGAGCGCGGCATCACTGTGATCGAACGGCATATCATGCCCGAGGAGCTGGAAGGCTTTGAACAATGTTGGTTGACCGGCACCGCGGCGGAAGTGACCCCCGTGGGTCAAATCGGCGATTACACATTTGAAGTGGGCGCTCTGGCCCGTGACATCGCCGAAAGCTACGAAAAACTGGTCCGCGCCTAAGCAGGCGACGCCAGGGCAGAAACAGTGGCCTCAACCCTTTGGGTTGAGGTCTTTTTTGTCAGCAGAGCATGGCGCGCCCAGAAATTGCCCGAGGGCATTACATAAAGCTGCGTTCAAAGGCCCACCATAGGCCCACGAAAGCAATGGCCAAAGATCCCGGGATCACCACCACAGGGCGATACATTGCGCTGCGCCCCAAGGGCAGGGCGAAGAGAACAAAGGCTGCCGCAATCACCGCCAATTGCCCAAGTTCGACACCAATATTGAAAGCAATAAGCGACAAAATAAATTGCCCCTGTGCCAAGCCAAGATCTCCCAAGACCGAGGCAAACCCCAGCCCGTGTAAAAGGCCAAAGCCGAAAACCACAAGGATCCGCCACCACCCCAGTTTTGGGCGCAGAATATTCTCAATCGCCACATAGGCAATGGAGATGGCAATCAAAGCCTCTACCAGCCACATCTGCGCTGGCGGAATGGTGATAATGCTCAAAGTCGCAAGGCCAAGCGTCACCGTATGGGCGAGCGTAAAGGCCGTGACCTGCGCCAAGAGCGGCCGCCAAGCCAGCGAGAAAAGAAACAATCCTAAGACAAAGAGAATGTGATCTAAGCCCTTTGGAATGATATGCTCGAAGCCTTCCACCACAAATCGAAGGAACACAGCGCCCGTGCTTTCTTCAACAGCGCCCAACCGGGGCAAGGGAGCGCTGACCTCGCCGTCCTGCAAAAAGGCCGCATAGGCGTCTGGACCCTCCCCATGGCGCACCACGAACCCGCCATTTCGCGCAGCCCATCCCAAAGAGACCGGCGCCGTCCCGGGCGGCAGCTCCGCAGACATTGTCACCACCGTATCGCGGGGCAGTTCGAGATCCGGCTCAGCGATCACATCCACCGATGCCAAGCTCAAGGGTCCGGCCCCCTCAAGTGAAATCCCACCCGAAATATCAGCAAATCGCGTTTCAACCATTTGCGCCAATGCTTGATCTGGCAGGCCCCGCAACCGGTCATAGGCCTCAGCTTCGGGCGCCTCATCGGTGTCTGCAACTTGAGATTGATCAATGCCTGCCAAAAGAGTTTCGACAGCGAGGCGTAGGGAGATTTGAATTTTCTCCTCGTCAATCGAAATTTCTGCCACTGCCGGCCGCAATTCATGGGCGCTGGCCTGCCCGGCCAAACTGAGAAACCCCAGAAGTGCACTTGACATCAAAAGGAAACACCACACCATCAACATGAAAGTTTTTTGGAAAGATCTCATCATGTTTCAGCACTCCTTGAAATTACTTTTCGCTCTTATTTTTGCTGGGCCTATCTATGCACATGAATTTTGGATTTCTCCAGTGGAATTTCAGGTTGACGTCCAAAGCCCAATCGGTGCGCATTTCAGGGTTGGGCAGGATTTCAAGGGGGGCAGCCATTCCTACCTCAGCCGCTATACAGCCCGCCATGAGCTGCATCAGGGCGGCGCGGCCCTTGAGATCAGCGCGCGGGAGGGTGACCGGCCCGCCATGCAGCATCCCGGGTTAGGCGATGGGCTGGCTGTTTTGGTGCATGAGACCACCGACAGCACCCTCACCTATCGAGAATTTGAAAAATTTGTCGCCTTTGTTGAACACAAAGATTTTGAAGGACTGCCCGAGGCGCATCGGGCGCGCGGCCTGCCAGATGTCGGTTTTGTTGAGAGTTATCGGCGCTTTGCAAAATCCCTCATTGCTGTGGGCAGCGGGGCGGGGCAAGATCGGCCGGTCGGGCTGGAGATTGAGATCGTCGCGCTGTCCAACCCCTATACCGACGATCTCTCAAAGGGCATGGCGGTTCAGGTGTTGTTGAATGCCGCGCCCCGCGCGGATGTGCAGGTCGAAGTCTTTTCACGCCCCGCAGGCACGAAAGAGCCGGCTTTGATCCAACTCTATCGCACCAACGCCGATGGAATTGCGCGGTTCCCCGTTCTCAGCGGTCACGACTATATGGTCGACAATGTTGCGCTGCGCCCTGTGGAGCCCGCCAATACAGAGGATCCAGTTTGGCACAGCCTCTGGGCCAATCTCACCTTTGCCGTTCCAGAAGATTAGGGCGCAATGCGCGCCAAAGCCCAGCCAGCAGCCTCTGCCACTGCCGGATCGGCATCCGCCAACAAGGGCTGCAGTAACGGCTCATAGGATGGGTTGCCCGAATTTCCAATGGCATAGAGCACGTTGCGGATAAATCGGTCGCGGCCAATGCGTTTGATGGGGGAGCCCGAGAATTTCGCACGAAACCCGGCATCATCCAAGACCACCAGCTCACCGAGCGGCGGCGCCGCCAAATCCCCCTGAGCGGCATAGCGCAGATCGGCGGATGCAACTGCAAATTTATTCCAGGGGCACACCGCCAAACAATCGTCACAGCCATAGATATGATTGCCGAGGCCCGGCCGCAATGCGGCATCAATCGGGCCCTTATGCTCAATGGTCAAATAGGAAATGCAGCGCCGCGCATCCATTTTATAAGGCGCAACGAAAGCCTTGGTCGGGCAAATGTCCAAGCATTTCCGGCAGGAACCGCAGTGATCCACCTCCGGCGCATCCGGCTCCAGCTCCAGCGTGGTAAATATCGCACCCAGAAACATCCAATTTCCAGTTGCCCGGCTCACCAGATTGGTATGCTTGCCCTGCCAGCCCAAACCCGCGGCCTGCCCCAGGGGCTTTTCCGCAACCGGCGCCGTATCGACAAAGACTTTCACCTCACCGCCCCCTTCGGCAATCAACCAGCGGGCCAAGCGTTTCAGCCGTTTCTTGACAATGTCGTGATAGTCTTTGCCCTGGGCATAGACGCTGATATTGCCAATATCAGGCCTGTCGAGATTGACCAAAGGATTGCTCTGTGGGCCATAGCTTTCCGCCAGCATCACCACAGATCGCGCCTCAGGCCACAAGAGCTGCGGCGCGGCGCGCCAGTCTTTGCGCGCCTCCATCCAGGTCATTTGCCCGTGATAGCCCGCCTGCAAAAACGCCTCCAACTGCGCCGGCACCTGCGGCACGGCATCGGGCCTGGTGATCTTGGCATTGCTAAAGCCCTCGGCCAAGGCCTGTGGCAGAAGCCTGGATTTCAGATCAGAAGTCAAGATTGGCATAATGGTGCGGAGGCGGGAACCCCGGCACATTATCCGCAAGGATCGACCGGAACGCCGGGCGCGACTTCATCGTGGCATACCAATCTTTCACCGCCGCCGATCGATTCCAATCCACATCACAAATGTAATCCAGCGCTGACAGCTGCGCGGCGGCGGCGAAATCAGCAAGGCTCATCTCATCACCCGCAAGCCAGCGGCGATTGTCCAAGAGCCAATTCATGTAATCGAGATGAAATTTAATGGCCTTGGCTCCAGCCTTCACATTGGCAGAGACCGGATAACCCGATCCATGGATTTTTCGATTTACCCGCTCATAGAGAAGATTTGCCGTCACCTCATGGTGGAACTTATCATCAAACCACGAGACCAAACGGCGCACCTCATAGCGGGCCTGCGCCTCCTGGGGCAACAAGCGTGGCTGTGGGAAGCGCTCTTCAAGATATTCACAGATGGCGGAAGATTCCGCATAGATCTCCCCGCCCATCTTGAGCACCGGGACTTTTCCAGCGGGATTGCGGCGCAAAAAATCCGCGTACCCTTCCCAATAGCGCTCTTCCACCAATTGCACTTCGATTTTCTTTTCGGCCAAGCTCAGGCGCACTTTGCGACAGAACGGCGATAGGGGGACGTGATACAAGATATTCATTGGGTTTCACTTTGCTCGGGTCATTCTGTCTTAACCGCCCTTTGTCGGCGCAATCAATCCTCAAAACACGCCGCACGCCCATCCTTTCGGATCAAGTCGGCTCCTGCGATCACAGAGGCCGCGCGTTTCTTGGTCTCTTTGTCCGGACGAATGGCGCTGCGGCCTTTGGGATCGGGCAGGACAACCGCAAGGCGCCCGGCTTGAACACGGCTCAAATCTTTGGCCGCAACGCCAAAGTGATGCCAGGCTGCCGCCTCAATACCAAACACCCCGGTATCAAACTCGGCAATGTTCAGATAAATTTCCAACAGGCGCCGTTTGCTCCACACCATTTCGACATAAGGGGTCAACAGTGCTTCGACCGCTTTGCGCAGCCAATTGCGCCCAGGCCAAAGAAAGGCGTTCTTGACCGTTTGCTGACTGATGGTAGAGCCGCCGCGCATAGCGCCTTCGCGCAGCGCTTGGCGCACCGCCGCGCTGTCAATCCCCCAATGGGTGCAGAAATTGGCATCTTCTGCCGCCACCACCGCGCGCCGCAGCATCGGCGCCACCTCTTCAATATCGACCCATTGATATTGGATCTGTCCAAGCCGCGCACGCTCTTGCATCATGTAAAAGGTGATCGGCGGGTTGACCCATCGGTAGATCAATCCCCAAGCCAGAAAGACCAACGCCACCGCGAGCAGGCTCCAAAGCAAAACCCGCCGCGCGCCGTGCAGCACAGGCCCCAATCGCCCGAGCCGATGCCGACGGGGGCCGTCGGGGCTCTCAAGATGATCCTCAATTGGCTCAGTCATAGATATGCCACACCATATCAGAGGCGCTCCGTCAACTTATCGGCGACCAGACCTGAGCCCTCCTCTGCGACTGGCCCTGCAAAATCACCAATCGCCTGCCGGCTTATTCTGCCGGCATGGATTGGGATTGACCATCTTGCAAAGGCGCTGGCAGATGCACCAGCATTTCTTTGGGGCAGACTTGCACAAAGTTATGCTTTTCCTCCTCCCAATGCTGCAAGATATCCGTGCCTTTGACAGAATTGGTTTCCTCAACATGGCGGGTGATCAGAGACTTCAGCTCCTCCTCCCAATGGGCCACCGAAACCGGGCAGGTCACCAAAGTTTCCATATTCATCATCGCAGGCGTTTTTCCGGCCGGATCATAGAGGTAGGCCATGCCGCCCGTCATCCCCGCGCCGAAGTTGGCCCCAATGGAGCCCAGAACCACAGCAACACCGCCGGTCATATATTCGCAGCCATTCGAACCACAGCCTTCAATCACGGTTTTTGCGCCGGAGTTGCGCACCGCAAAGCGCTCACCGGCGCGGCCAGAAGCGAAGAGGAAACCATCGGTCGCGCCATAGAGCACGGTGTTGCCGATAATTGTGTTTTCCGACGCCACCAAGGGGCTGATCTGCGCAGGGCGCACGACGATCACGCCGCCCGAAAGACCTTTGCCCACATAGTCATTGGCCTCTCCCGCCACTTCCAGTTTCAACCCCGGCGCCGCAAACGCGCCAAGCGCCTGACCGGCCGAACCTTGCAGCTTAATGGTCAAGTGATCCGATTGCAGGCTATTGCGCATGCCGAATTTGGTCACAATATGGCTCGACACCCTTGTGCCAATGGAGCGCGATGTATTTTGCACCGCATATTGCAGCTGCATCTTTTCACCATCTTGTAGGAAACGCGCGGCGTCGGTGACGATCTGGGCATCCAATGTATCTGGCACCGCGTTGCGCGGCTTATTGCGATCGTAGGTGATCTGATCGGCACCATCGACCGTGATCAAAAGCGGGTTGAGATCCAGATCATCCAAATGCGCAGACCCGCGCGACACCTGGCTGAGCAAATCTGCGCGGCCAATCACCTCATCCATGGAGCGCGCGCCGATACCGGCCAAAATCTCGCGCACTTCTTGCGCATAGAAAGTGATCAAATTGACGACCTTATCGGCCGACCCGGTGAACTTGTCCCGCAGGGCTTCATCTTGCGTGCAAACCCCCACAGGGCAGGTATTGGATTGGCATTGCCGCACCATGATACAGCCCATTGCGATCAGTGCCGCGGTGCCGATGCCATATTCTTCCGCACCCATCATAGCCGCCATCACAATATCACGGCCCGTGCGCAACCCGCCATCGGTGCGCAATGTCACCCGCTCGCGCAGGTTGTTCATCGCCAGAACCTGATGCGCCTCGGTCAGGCCCATCTCCCAGGGCAGGCCGGCAAATTTGATCGATGTCGCCGGCGAAGCACCCGTGCCGCCATTGTGGCCAGAGATCAAAATCACATCGGCCTCTGCCTTTGCCACACCGGCCGCAATCGTGCCCACCCCAGAGGCCGCCACCAATTTCACCGTCACCTTACAGCGCGGGTTGATCTGCTTGAGATCGTAAATTAACTGCGCCAAATCTTCGATGGAATAGATATCGTGATGTGGCGGCGGGCTGATCAAAGTCACACCTTTGGTCGAATGACGCAAGCGGGCGATGAGATCGGTAACCTTCATACCGGGCAGTTGTCCGCCCTCGCCGGGCTTGGCCCCCTGCGCCACTTTAATTTCCAATTCCTCACAGTGATTGAGATATTCCGCCGTGACCCCAAAGCGGCCTGACGCCACCTGCTTGATCTTCGCAGAAGGGTTATCCCCATTGGGTTCGGGCAGGAAATGCGCCGGATCCTCTCCGCCCTCACCACTGTCAGACTTGGCTCCAATCCGGTTCATCGCCACATTCAGCGTCTTATGCGCCTCCGGGCTCAGAGCCCCAAGCGACATGCCAGGGGTGACAAAGCGCTTGCGGATAGAGGTGATGCTTTCCACCTCATCCACAGAAATTGCCGGCCCCAAAGGTTTAATCGCCAGCAGATCCCGCAGGTGGATCGGCGGGTTGGCTTGCAATTTAGCCGAATAGTTTTTCCACATCTCAAAGCTGCCGCGGTCACAGGCCGATTGCAGCAAATGCATGGTTTGCGCTTCCCAAGCGTGTTTTTCGCCAGAGCGGCGCGCTTTATAAAAACCGCCAATCGGCAGAACATGCGAGGCCGCAGCATATGCTGAGGCATGAATGGATTCGGCCTTGCGCTGAATGCCCACGACACCAATGCCCGAAATCCGCGATGTCATGCCGGGAAAATACTCTGCGCACATGGCCCGAGACAGGCCAACAGCCTCAAAGTTCAAGCCGCCGCGATAGGATGAAATGACCGAGATCCCCATCTTCGCCATAATTTTCAGCAGGCCCTGATCAATCGCCGCGCGATATCGCGCCACCGCCTCGGTCAAAGAGCAATCAAGCAGACCGCGATCAATGCGATCGGCCAAGCTGTCCTCGGCCAAATAGGCGTTTACCACCGTCGCACCACAGCCAATCAAAACGGCAAAATAATGTGGATCAATACATTCCGCAGACCTTACGTTGAGCGAGGTGAATGTGCGCAACCCTTTACGGGTCAGCCATGAATGCACCGCGCTGGTGGCCAAGATCATCGGCATGGCGACCGAGGTCTCTGAGGCATGATGATCGGTCAAAACCAAATGACCTGCGCCCGAGCGCACAGCATCTTCGGCTTCGGAGCGAATGCGATTGAGTGCCTTTTGCAACTCTCCGCGCGCCCCGCCCGCCGGGAAGGTACAATCTATCTCCACCATCGGGGCGTTGAAATTTTCCAACAATCGCTCAAATTGCACATTGCCGACAAAGGGCGAATCCAGGACCAAAATTTCTGTCTGAGCACTGCTCTCATCCAGCACATTTTTCAGATTTCCAAAGCGGGTTTTCAAGCTCATGACCCGAAACTCGCGCAGACTGTCAATCGGGGGGTTGGTCACTTGGCTAAAGTTTTGCCGAAAGAAATGCGACAGCGGGCGATATTTTTCGCTCAATACCGCCGAGGGCGTATCATCGCCCATTGAGGCCAAAGTCTCTTTCCCATCCTCGGCCATCGGTGCCAAGATTTGTTCAAGCTCCTCAATCGTGTAGCCCGCTGCAATCTGACGCTGGCGCAACTCTGCGCCTTTAAAAATCGGTTTTTCCACCGCCTTGGCCAGATCGTCGTCAAGCTCATTGATCTTGCCGACCCAAGCGCCGAAGTCTTGACTCGCGGACAGCATATCTTTCATTTCAGTGTCGTGATACAGGCGGCCCTCGACGATATCGACCGCCAAAAGTTGCCCGGGGCCCAGCGCGCCTTTTTCTTTCACATTGGCCTCGTCAACGGTGACCATGCCGGCTTCCGATCCCGCAATGAGCAAGCCATCGCCGGTCACCAGATAGCGCATGGGCCTTAGACCATTGCGATCCAAGCCCGCACAGACCCAGCGCCCATCGGTCATCGCCAGGGCGGCTGGCCCATCCCAAGGCTCCATCACGGAATTGCAGTAAGAATACATATCCTGCCAAGATTTCGGAAGATCCACCGCCTGCTTTGACCAGCTTTCTGGAACCAGCATGGTCTTTGCCATCGGCGCATTGCGCCCAGCACGCACCAACATTTCAAACACCGCATCCAGCGCCGCCGAATCCGAAGACCCACCGGGGATCACAGGTTTGATGTCTTCAGCCATATCTCCAAAAGCATCAGATGACATGCGAATTTCATGACTCTTCATCCAATTTTTATTGCCTTTCAGCGTATTTATTTCGCCGTTATGGGCCAACATGCGGAAGGGCTGCGCCAGCCACCACTGCGGGAAAGTATTGGTCGAATAGCGCTGGTGATACAAAGCAAAGGCGGACTCAAAGCGCTCATCTTTCAAATCTGGATAGAACTCCGACATATCCTCAGCCAGAAACATGCCCTTATAGATAATCGACCTACAGGACAGGCTGGCCAGGTAAAGCCCATGAATTCCAGCGGCTTGCGCCGCTTTTTCAATCCGGCGACGAATGACGTAAAGCTCGCGCTCAAATGTCTCTTCATCGACACCTTTGGAATTGGACACTAAGAGCTGCTCAATTTCAGGTCGTGTGGCATTGGCCTTTTCGCCCAAACAGGAGACATTCACAGGCACATGGCGCCATCCGTAGATATAATACCCCATGCGTAGAACTTCCGTTTCCACAATCGTCCGGCAGGTTTCTTGAGCGCCGAAATCGGTGCGCGGCAGGAACACCTGCCCCACAGCCATCAGCTCATCCATACGCGGCGTGTGACCGGTGCGTTCAATTTGATCATAGAAGAATGGCACAGGAATTTGCACATGGATGCCGGCCCCGTCGCCGGTCTTGCCATCCGCATCAACAGCGCCGCGATGCCATACCGCTTTGAGCGCATCAATACCCGCCTGCACCACCTTGCGGCTTGGCGATCCATCGATGGACACCACAAGCCCCACACCGCAGCTGGCGTGCTCTTCCGCCTCAGAGTAAAGGCCGTTTTCAGCCATAAACTTGCGCTTGGCTTCTTCCGCTTTCACCCAGTTTGCATCAAATTTCGTCATGCTCATCTCCTAAAATGCCCACGCGGGACATCGTTATATCGCAAAGGTTCCAATCCACGCAGGCGCTTATTCAGCGGCGATCGATCGGGCCTCGTCAAACTGTGCTAAAATCGCGGCTGCGCAGTCGCGGCCGTCGCGAATGGCCCAAACCACGAGCGAGGCACCGCGGACAATATCACCCACGGCAAAAACGCCCGGCAGACGGGTTTGGCCGGTTTCAAAATCCGCCCGGATCGTGCCCCAGCGAGTCACCTCGAGACCCTCTGCGTCCCAGAGCTGCGGCAAATCTTCTGGTTCAAACCCCAAAGCCTTGATCACCAAATCCGCAGGTTCCACATAATCCGCCCCGTCAATCACCTCTGGGCTCTGGCGTCCTGTCGCATCCGGCAAACCCAAACGCATTTTCTGCACGTTGACCCCGGTGACAGGATTGCCAATAAAGCCATTGGGCGCGGTCAGCCAGACGAATTCCACACCCTCTTCCTCGGCATTTTGCGTCTCCCGCAACGACCCAGGCATATTCGCTTTGTCGCGGCGGTAAAGGCATTTCACGGAGGTGGCCCCTTGCCGGATCGCTGTGCGGACGCAATCCATGGCGGTGTCACCGCCGCCAATGACCACAACCCGCTTCCCAGCCGCATTCAAGCTGCCATCGTCGAATTCAGGCACCGTATCGCCAAAACCATGGCGGTTGCTGGCGGTCAAGTAGTCAATGGCTTTCACAATGCCATCTGCGCCCGAGCCCGGCCCCGCCAAATCGCGGGATTTATAAACGCCCGTGGCGATGATCACCGCATTATGTTTGCTGCGGATCTCCTCAAAACTTATGTCAACGCCCACATTGCAGTTGGTGACAATTTCTATGCCGCCTTCCTCAAGCTGGGTCACGCGCTGCATCACCACGTCTTTTTCGAGCTTAAATCCCGGGATCCCATAGGTCAAAAGCCCTCCCGCGCGATCATAGCGATCATAGACCGTGACCTGCACGCCGGCCCGGCGCAGCATATCCGCCGCAGCCAATCCCCCGGGGCCTGCGCCGATGATGCCGACAGATTCCCCGCGCGTCGCGGCGGGCGTGATCGGTTGCACCCATCCCTCAGCCCATGCGGTGTCAGTGATATATTTCTCAACCGATCCGATGGTGACTGTTTCATGACCCGACTGCTCAATCACGCAATTGCCTTCGCACAAGCGATCTTGCGGACAAATGCGGCCGCAAATCTCAGGGAAAGTATTGGTGGCCTGGCTGATGTCATAGGCCTCGCGCAGCCGACCCGCGGCGGTGAGGCGCAGCCAATCGGGAATATTGTTGTGCAGCGGGCAATGGGTTTGGCAATAAGGCACGCCGCATTGGCTACAGCGGCTGGACTGCTCTGCGGCCTTAGCCTCCGAAAATTCTGCGTAAATCTCGCCAAAATCATGCGTCCGATCGGACGCGGCACGCTTTTGAGGCATGAGCCGTGGGATCTTCACAAATTTCAGCATCGGATTTTCAGCCATAACATCCTCGATTCGCAACAGCGCTATATTTTTAAGATCTTTTGACATATTAATGTCAGTACGAGTGACCTATAAAGCACGAATATCAATATGGCGATATTTTTTTTCAATCTTCAAGCTCTTTTTAGGTCCGAACCGGATCTATATTTCCGCTGGCACTTATGCGCCATGGGTATATTGTCCCATGGAGTGCAGAGGATCCCAACACATGCCGCTTTATCATTTGATATTAATTGCGCTGATTCAGGGCATAACAGAATTTCTGCCCGTCTCCTCATCGGGGCATTTGATCCTCTTGCCAGGGCTCACGGGTCTCACCGATCAAGGCCCAGTCATTGATGTCGCCGCCCATGTTGGAACCTTACTGGCGGTCATCGTCTATTTCTGGTCCGATCTACACCACATCACGCGCGGTGTTCCGCAGGTCATGCGCGGCCAGTTTGAAAGCCCCTCCGCAAGGCTGCTCGTCGCGCTGATCCTGGCCACCTTGCCTGTCATGGTGCTGGGCTTGATCTTAAAGCTCACCGGCCTGTCAGGCGCCCTGCGCTCCATCACCGTCATCGGTTGGAGCATGCTGGTCTTCGGCATTTTGCTCTACTGGATGGATCAAAGGGCGCGCACCACGCGCCAAATCCAAGACCTAACGTTGCGAGATGCTTGGATCCTTGGGCTGTGGCAAGCTCTGGCGCTTATCCCTGGCACCTCGCGCTCTGGCATCACGATCACCGGGGCCCTCCATGCGGGCTTCACGCGCAAAGAAGCCGCCCGCATCGCCATGCTAATGTCGATCCCGACCATTATCGCCTCCGCAGCGCTCACATCTTTGGACTTGATCGGCGGCACCGTGCCCCTGCGCGACACCTCTATCGTTATCGGCCTGAGCTTCGCGGCAGCGCTATTGGCTCTCAGCCTCATGATGCGGTTGCTCAACAGCCTGACCTATACGCCCTATGTGGTCTATCGCATAGGGCTCGGCCTGGCGCTGCTTGCCATCGGTTATAGCGGTAGCCTAGGGTTTTGATGCCCCTAGGCTTTAAGATTTTTCGCAGAGGCCTTGATAGCCGCATATTGGCCTGACACCCGGAAGGGCCACAGATACTTTGGCAGCACGCTCTCCAAAGCCGTCGGTTCAATCTGCAAATCCGCCAAGCCCAAGAAGGTGCCACTCGGCACATTGTCCACGCTCAGACTGTGGATTTGGTCCCGGGTGATCGGCATTGGCGCCAAACCAAAGCTCACTGTGTTTGCGAGAGCAAAACCAGCCGCCATGAGCCGCGCCACAAACATCGGCAAGCCGATGATCAACCGCCGCCGCTGGATCACATCCAACATGCGCTGCATCAGGCCGCGAAAATTGTCCCGCTCCGGTCCGGCCAACTCATAAATGCCGCCCGCGGCAGCTCCCGTCACACCAAGCACAACGGCCCGCGCAACATCATCGACAAACACCGGCTGAAACTGCGTCTCAGCGCCGACGATCGGCAATACAGGACCGAAGCGCGCCATGCTGGCAAAGCGGTTGAAAAATTGATCCTCTGCCCCAAAGACGATGGACGGCCGCAAAATCATTGCGCCCGGCATATGCGCCAAAACCTCCGCCTCTCCCGCCGCCTTTGACCGGGAATAGGCACTCTGGCTGTTCAGATCCGCGCCCATGGCCGAGATATGCACCATTTGCGTGATTCCAGCTTCAGCAGCCAACCGCGCGATACGCCCAGCGCCTTGAGTTTGCACCGCATCGAAACGATTGCGCCCTGATTCTTGCAATATGCCGACGCAATTGACCACAGCATCGGCACCGCGCAAAGACAGCCGCACCGATGCGTCATCGCGAATGTTGCAAAACACAGGCTCAACCTGTCCCACAACCCCATAGGGCTTGACAAATATCGCCTCATTGGGCCGCCGAACAGCCACCCGCACCCGCCAACCCGCCTTAGCCATGCGCCGCGCGACATAGCGCCCAATGAAACCTGACCCACCGAATATAGTTACAAGCTTTGACATGATGACATCCCAAGTATTTCTCTTTGGAAGGGAGGTACTCCCTGCACCGCCTCATGACAAGTCCATTCCCGATTTGAAGGCCAGTTCACCCCACTGCGCCGCCTGCAATACCTGGACGCCAAGAGGCACCCTGCAAGGCATTTATCCTCTTGACCCGCCCCGCCCAGAAGCTTAAACGCCCCTCTACGACATCAGCCCAGATGGCGGAATGGTAGACGCGCTAGCTTCAGGTGCTAGTGTCCGTATGGACGTGGAGGTTCGAGTCCTCTTCTGGGCACCAACTA
>JADHLF010000041.1 GCA_016780825.1 Planktomarina sp.
TGGTGGGTCCAAAAAGCGCCCCTTTTACCGTGTTGTTGCAGCTGATGCGCGCATGCCGCGCGATGGTCGCTTTATCGAAAAACTGGGCACATATAACCCACTTTTGGCCAAGGACAGCGAAGAGCGCGTAAAGCTCGACCTTGAGCGCATTCAGCACTGGCTGGGCCAAGGCGCGCAGCCAACAGATCGCGTGGCGCGTATGCTGGAAGCCGCAGGCGTGATCCCAGCCAAGACACGCAACAACCCAATCAAAGCCAAGCCGGGCAAAAAAGCCCTTGAGCGCGCTGAAGAAAAAGCCGCAAAAGCGGCCGCGCCAGTGGAAGAAGAAGCCCCTGCAGAAGAAGCCACCGCAGAAGAGTAATCTGCCGCGCGGCACCGCCTGCGCTTCGAAAAATAATGAACCCCGCCTCTTTGGCGGGGTTTTCCATTTTAAGGTTTCGCATTAAGGATAAGGCATGTTGTTGCGCCCCATTCGCTCTTTGATGCTGATCGGAACATGCTTTTTGGTTGGGTATTTTTATGCCCGCCATCAAGCCAGCGAGATATGTGTCGAGGCGGGTGGCAAAATGAAAAACGGCTATTGTTTAGGAGTGACCCAATGACAGCTTTGATCTGTGTTGGCATGATTGCAGGTGCTTATGGAGTGCGCGGCGAATTGCGAGTGAAAAGCTATTGTGCCACTCCAAGCGATATTGAAAACTACGCGCCTTTACTCGATGAATCCGGGACTCGCAGCTTTGAGCTGTCGTTGATCGGCCAAATCAAGAATGGGTTCTCGGCTCGGATCATTGGAGTTGAGACCAAAGAACAGGCAGATATACTGCGCAGCACGCAGCTCTTCGCCCGCCGCGAAGACCTGCCGGCTTTGCCCGATGATGAATACTATTATTCAGATTTGATCGGCCTGCCCGTCTGCGACACCGGAGGCGTTGAAATTGGTCAGGTGAAATCGGTGATGAACCACGGCGCCGATGATCTGCTTGAGATCACCGTCCCCGGCGCGTCAGATACGGCTTTGATCCCCTTTACAAAAGCGATTGTGCCCACTGTCGATCTGGCGGCGCGGCGCATTGTTATTGATCCGCCTGAAGGGTTGCTATGACCGCGCCGAACAAATCTCATGGGCGCAAGTCGATCCGTGCAACGCTGAAGCCCCGGGCCTTGGACGGGGAAACGCCAGATTTGGCCGGTGTTTGGCGGGCAGATGTGATCACATTGTTTCCTGATCTTTTCCCGGGTGTTCTGGGAGCCTCCCTCACCGGCAAGGGTCTAAAAGACGACAAATGGCAATTGCACACCCATGATCTGCGTCCCTATGGCGAGGGCAAACATCGCAATGTTGATGACACCCCAGCCGGCGGCGGAGCGGGTATGGTCATGCGTGCCGATGTATTGGGTCGCGCCTTGTCAGATGTATTGCTGCGCCGCCCGCCCTGCCCGATTATCTACATGTCACCCCGCGGCCGCCCCTTAACACAGGCGCGCGCGCAGGCGCTGGCCGATGGTCCGGGCGCTGTGGTCCTATGTGGCCGGTTTGAGGGCATTGATCAAAGGGTGATTGATCACTTCAATATCGAAGAAATCAGCATTGGGGACTATGTGCTCTCCGGTGGCGAATTGGCAGCGCAGGTGATGCTGGACGCCGCTGTCCGCCTCATTCCAGGCGTGCTGGGCAACCAGGCCAGTACCGAGCAAGAGAGCTTTTCCAACGGCCTATTGGAACACCCGCAATACACCCGCCCACCGGTTTGGGAAGGACGTGAAATCCCGCCTGTGTTGCTATCGGGTGATCATGGCAAGGTGGCCAAATGGCAGGCAGAGCAGTCTGAGGCCCTCACCCAAGAGCGCCGTCCAGATCTTTGGGAAAACCATCGCAAATAAGCCGCTCCTTGGCCCTATAGCTCCAATCTATCCTCTTGCTTTGCCCGCAGTCTCGAAATATACGGCGCAGGTCTGGTCCAGAAATGGATTCGGGCGGCTGTGCTTTTGCGTTTTCGATCATACGTGCACCCTTTCTTCGGGGCCTGCGGATCTACAAGCCCAAGGGTACAGAGGCAAGCAACGACGACCTGATCTCTAGCGGGCACTTTGGTGGACCCGGAAGAAGACTGAGAGCTCTGAGGTGGTATCAAACTTCGTGGAACAACCACGAGCAACCAAAGGAGCGTCAGATGAATCTGATTGCACAGTTAGAGGCGGAACAAATTGCCGCCCTCGGGAAAGACATCCCCGATTTCAAAGCCGGTGACACCGTGCGCGTTGGTTATAAAGTGACCGAGGGCACCAGAAGCCGGGTTCAGAATTACGAAGGCGTATGTATTGCACGCAACAATGGCGTTGGCATCGCAGGGTCCTTCACTGTTCGTAAGATTTCGTTTGGTGAAGGCGTGGAACGTGTGTTCCCTCTGCATTCCACCAACATCGACAACATCACCGTTGTCCGCCGTGGTCGCGTACGTCGTGCCAAGCTGTATTACCTCCGGGATCGTCGTGGTAAATCCGCGCGGATCACAGAGCAAACCAACTATAAACCCAAGTCGTAAGGAGCGGGACCATGAAAAAAGATACCCATCCAGACTATCATTTCATCAATGTCAAAATGACCAATGGCGACATCGTACAAATGCGCTCCACCTATGGTGCAGATGGCGATCAACTGTCCTTGGACATCGACCCCTCCGTGCATCCGGCATGGACCGGTGGCGGCGCGCGCTTGATGGACACTGGCGGCCGTGTGTCAAAGTTCAAAAAGAAATACGAAGGTTTGGGCTTCTAAGCCATTCCCCGTCACAGATTCAAAAGGCCGGCTTCTTGGAGCCGGTCTTTTTTGTTGGCTTTGGACCATTTGGCGAAAAATAGACCTCGGCAGACCCCGTCGCAAGCCACTTTCCTTGCCCAAATCGAGCGTCTATATCCGAGGCAAAACACATCACATTAAAGAGGCATGAGATGGCGCATATTATCGTCGTGGGCAATGAAAAGGGCGGTTCTGGCAAATCGACCACAACCATGCATTTGGCCACAGCTTTGGCGCGTATGGGTCACCGGGTGGGTGGTTTGGATTTGGACTTACGCCAAAAAACATTCGGCCAATATGTCTCCAACCGCCTCCGCTTTGCAGCCCAAAGCGACATCACACTGCAATCGCCCAACTACATCGAATTGCCTGACATTGCAGAAGGCGATCTGAACCAGGGTGAAAACCTGATGGACCGCCGCCTGTCAGCCGCTGTTGAAGTGCTGGAGCCGCAGTCTGATTTCATCGTGATTGATTGCCCGGGCAGCCACACGCGCCTGTCTCAAATGGCCCATGCTATGGCCAATACCCTCATCACACCGCTGAATGACAGCTTTATCGACTTTGATCTTCTGGCCAAAATCGAGAGCGACGGGGTCACGGTGAAGGGCCCATCTGTCTATTCGGAAATGGTATGGAGCGCACGACAATTGCGTGCTCAGGCCGGGCTGACGCCCTTGGATTGGATCGTGGTGCGCAACCGACTTGGCACGCAAAACATGATCAACAAACAAAAAATGGCAGATGCCATCGCGATCCTCGCCAAGCGCATCGGTTTTCGCATCGCGCCCGGATTTGGTGAAAGGGTGATCTTTCGCGAATTATTTCCCCGCGGCCTCACCCTACTTGATCTCAAGGATATCGGGATCAATCAATTGAGCATGTCCAATATCGCCGCGCGGCAGGAACTGCGGGAATTGGTCAAATCTCTGAATCTGCCCAATGTGTCGGTTGCGTTTTAGAGCAATTCCGCAGCGCTCGGCGGATCACAGCCTTCACGCCCACAGTTGATGGCTGCCGCTTTGGCGGCCCGGCTCAAGAGATCGTGCAACCCGTCCTGCGTCAACTCTGACAAGGCCGTCTGCGTCAGCAGGCCTGCGTCATTGAGGCCACTCAGAACCGTTCCCATGAAGGTATCGCCAGCGCCAACCGTATCGATCAATCTCTCCACAGGGTAGGCCGGCACGATCACCTTGTAACCCTTGCAATATCCAATGGCCCCCTCGGCTCCTTTGGTGATGATGGTCAGCTTGGCTGTGGCCTTGGCCAGCAACGCCGTGCAGGCCGCGTCAAATGACAGCTCAGGATAAATCCACTCTAGGTCTTCATCGCTGAGTTTGATCACATCCGCGTGCCACATCAAATGCCATAGGCGCGCAAGGTAAGAGTCGCGATCTGCAATCAGCATAGGGCGCACATTGGGATCCAAAGTTGTGACGATACCCGCCTTATGTTTGGCCACAAAAAATTCAGTCCAGGCCTCCGCATCGGCCCCGGCGATAATGGACAGGGAGGTGAGATGAAACGCCTTGCCCGCTTTTGGGAAATGGGCCGTGAGGGAAGGTAAATCCACCTGCCGTTCAGCGGTATCCCCTCGGTAGAATTGATAGCTAGGTTGGCCTTTGACCAGCGTCACCACAGCCAGAGACGAAGGCTTTTCCGACCGCGGGCTCAGCAGCGTCACCCCATCGGCCACCATTTTATCCGCGAGAAAATGCCCCAGGTTATCCTGAGCGATGGGGGTGATGAAGCCCACCTCTTGCCCCTGTCGCGCTGTCGCGCGGGCGGCATTGTAACCGGACCCTCCGCGGGCACCTGCAAATGAAACCGCAGCATCGTCACGCGCAATCTCGATGAGATCAATTAAATTGTCTCCCCCAACAACCAGCATAGGGCCCCCTTTGGAACACGTTCGCGCCACCCTAGCGATACCCTGGGGTCAGGCGAAAATATATTTTTGACTTTTACTAGTGTTTTTTTGCCGTTGCGCAATGGGCGATTGCGCGCCGCGCCTGCCGGTGCCTCAATGCTTGAACTCTCGGCCGGATTGGATCACTGTTTCACTTGCGCCTTATGCGCAGAGTTGACCATTGCGAGACCAGTTATGAGTGAGCGTACGACACAAATTGTCATCATCGGCGGCGGCCCTTCCGGTCTGCTATTGTCGCAATTGCTGCATAGACGCGGCATTCAATCGATTGTGTTAGAGCGCAAGTCGAAAGACTATGTGCTTGGCCGTATTCGCGCGGGCGTTCTGGAACGCGGGCTGCTTGGGCTGATGCAAGAGGCCGGGATTGGCGATCGGATGGCCAAGGAGGGCTTCGCCCATGACGGCACGTTGATCTCCTACGGCGACGAGATGTTTCGCATCGATTTTAAAGAGCTGACCGGACATTCCGTCATGGTCTACGGGCAAACTGAAGTCACCCGCGATCTTTATGACGCGCGCGAAGCTATGGGTGGCCAGATAGAGTATCATGTGGAAGAGGTTGAAATTCACGATCTCGAAAGCGACTTGGCCACCGTAACCTATCGCCAAGGCGGCCAAACCCATAAGATCCGCTGTGATTTCGTGGCCGGCTGTGACGGGTATCACGGAGTGAGCCGCAACACCATTCCCAGTGACATCCGAAAGGAATACGAGAAAGTCTACCCTTTCGGCTGGCTTGGGATCTTGTCGCGCACGCCACCAGTCAGCCATGAGCTGATCTACGCAAATTCTGAACGTGGATTTGCACTTTGCTCTATGCGCAATGAGAACCTCAGCCGCTATTACATCCAATGTGACCTGTCCGACCGACCAGAGGATTGGAGCGATGAGGCCTTTTGGGCCGAATTGAAACGTCGGCTGCCACCGGAGGTGGCGGAAAAAATGGTTACGGGCCCATCAATTGAAAAAAGCATCGCGCCGCTGCGGTCATTTGTGAGCGAGCCCATGCGCTGGGGCCGCTTGTTTCTCTGCGGCGATGCGGCCCATATCGTGCCGCCCACCGGTGCAAAGGGCCTCAATACAGCCGCCTCTGATGTGCATTATCTTTACAATGGGTTGCGGCAGTTTTACGAGACAGGCAATGCGGCCGGCATTGATGGGTATTCCGAACAGGCCCTCGCCCGGGTTTGGAAGGCCGAACGCTTCAGCTGGTGGTTCTCATCGCTCATGCATCATTATCCCGGCCAAAGCGACTTCGATTTTAAAATGCAAATGGCAGAATTGGCCTTCTTGCGCAGCAATCGCGCGGCGCAGCAAGCTATGGCGGAAAACTATGTTGGCCTGCCCTATTGATCGGGCCGGCTGACTGAAGTTAATCACAGCTCACAGATATTTTCAGACCGACAGGGAGTTTCAATGACCGATTTTGCCAAGACCAGACAACTGTTTGATATTCCAGAGGGTATGATCTATCTCAACGGCAATTCCCTCGGCCCGATGCCAAAGGCGGCTCCCAAAGCCATCAACAGCTTTTTAATGGATGAGTGGCGCCGTGAATTGGTCCGGGGCTGGAACACGAAAAACTGGTTCATGCAGAGCAATACCCTCGGTGACAGGTTGGGACGGTTGATCGGTGCCCCTGCGGGCAGCACCGTGGTTGGAGACACGCTTTCGATAAAGGTTTTCCAAGCAGTCGCCGCCGCGCTCGCCTTGGCGCCTGAGCGCCGCGTGATCCTATCCGACAGCGGCAACTTCCCCACAGATCTTTACATGGTTGAAGGGCTCATCGGATTGCGAGATGCGGGCTACGCGCTGCGCACCCCCGCGCCAGAGGATGTTTTGGATCACATCACAGAAGAGGTCGCCACCGTTATGGTCACAGAGGTTGACTATCGCAGTGGCCGCAAACACGACATGCCAGCCATCATCAAAAAAGCACATAGCGTTGGCGCGACAGTGGTTTGGGACCTGGCCCATTCCATCGGTGCCATTCCTGTTGATGTCTACGGAACAGATGCCGACTTCGCGGTCGGATGCAGCTATAAATTCCTTAATGCTGGCCCCGGCGGACCTGCTTTCATCTATGTCGCACCCCGCTTGATTGATCAGGTTGAGCCTGTGCTCTCGGGCTGGTTTGCGCATGAAGCTCCATTTGCTTTTGATCTCAACTTCCGGCCAATGCCTGGAAAAATTGATCGTATGCGAATTGGCACCCCGTCGATTGCGGCATTCTCCTTGCTTGAGGCCGCATTGGATATTTGGGATGGGGTCGATATGTTAGATGTGCGCCTCCGGTCCATTGAGCTTTCCGAAGCCCTAATTTCCGGTGTTGAGGCCAAATGCCCCGGCTTAACCCTCGCCAGCCCACGCAATCCCGAACAGCGCGGCAGCCATGTGGCCTTTGAGTTTGACCATGGCTATGCCTGTATGCAAGCTCTGATTGCGCAAGGGGTCATCGGAGATTTTAGAGCACCGAATATCATGCGCTTTGGCATCACACCCTTGTTCACCAGCCTGGAGGATATCACCCGGGCAGTTGATATTCTGGCCAATATCCTGACTGCGAAAACTTGGCAGAACCCAGAATTTCAAAATAGAGCTTTGGTGACGTAAAACGGTCCGGTGCAGCGCATGCGCGCTTGCGGCCAATCGGGTCCTCAACGGTTGATATGCGGCGCGAAAACCTCTTTGCATGAACATGAAAGAGGTTTTCGCTCTTGGAACAGCAAGCCATGCGGTGTTCGGCTTGGGTTTGGTGGCAGAACTAAATGACCGCTGCAATGGTCTCGCTATCCCGGTAATAAGAGAAGGTTTACCGGATAATTTTTGGCGTGCAGGTTAAATTCCCGATATTCGGGACAGGACCTTGATCGGGAGAATTAAGGCTAAAAAAAGGGGTTGAGTTCATGTCAGCAGGCACTCCCTATAGATGAATAGTTAACGCTATAAATTTCATCATTTTTGCATTTATATGTGATTAAAAAATAATCATACGATTTTTTTGATTCGCAGTTTTTACATCGTGATCACAATCGTTCCGCAACTGACAATCTCCAATTTGAAGCCGTTATATCTGATATTATCTCATATACATGAAATATTACTCATGCTTTGTATGGTACTTAAAACTTTGTCAGATATTCTGTTATGTTGAGGAACTCCCTGAAAATGTGTATGATTATTTTATTAGCGAAGCAGGGTAGTGCAAATTACGAGTGCCGCGACAACCGTCGGATCTTCGGTTTATTTGAAGATTAAATCCGACATTATCACCGGCGCGTTAAAGCCGGGGAAAAAACTGAAATTAGACACCTTAAAAGTGCAATACTTGGCCAGTGTTTCAACCTTAAGGGAAACACTTAACCGGCTGGCCAGTGATGGTTTTGTCGAAGCGCCGGAGCAACGCGAATTTTTGGTCCGCAAAATGTCTAACGAAGATCTGATTGAGCTGTCCAATCTCCGTGTATTGCTGGAATGCGCCGCGCTGAAGGCCTCTTTAGCGTTTGGTGATGAAGAATGGGAGGGCAACCTGGTATCGGCCCACCACAAACTGGCGATGATTGGTAAGAAAATTATAGCTGGTGAGGGCGTTCCTCCAGAACGTCAACTGCACTATGATTGGGAATTTCATTTTGCCTTGGTGCGCGCCTGCAACTCTCGGCATATGATCTCAGTCTTTCAGAATATATATGAAAAATATATTGGATACCAATTGGTGCTGCGCAATTATCGCTGGGCAAAGGCGCTCGAAGAACAGCAAATGATTTTTGAAGCCGCACTCGCGCGCGACTCCGAGGCGGCGACGGAATTGTTAAAATCCCATTTGCGCAAAAGCCTTTCTTTCTCTCTGGCAGCCAGTTAACGCCTTTCGCCATTGTTTTTTCGACTGCGCTCCCTATGTTGCAATGCGAAGACATTGGAGAAAAAATGCCCTATACCCCTCCCAAAGTTTGGACATGGGACGCCGAAAATGGCGGCAAATTTAGCAACATCAACCGACCAATTTCAGGGCCAACCTTCGACAAAGAGCTGCCCCTCGGCCAGCATCCTTTGCAGCTATATTCTCAAGGCACGCCCAATGGCGTGAAAGTCACCGCAATGCTCGAAGAGCTGCTCGCGCTTGGGCATGAAGGGGCGGAATATGACGCCTGGCTGATCCCGATCGGTGAAGGGGCGCAGTTTGGCAGCGGCTTTGTTGGCCTCAACCCCAATTCCAAGATTCCGGCCATGCTGGATCAAGAAACCGGGCTTCGTATCTTCGAAAGCGGGTCAATTTTGATTTATCTGGCAGAAAAATTTGGAGAGTTTCTGCCCCAGGATATCGCCCAGCGTACAGAGACATTGAACTGGCTGTTTTGGCTGCATGGATCCGCCCCGTATTTGGGCGGCGGCTTTGGTCATTTCTACGCCTATGCTCCAGAGAAATTTGAATATTCCATCAATCGCTTCTCAATGGAGGTGAAGCGCCAGCTCGACGTGCTCGACCGCAACCTGGCAGAGCGGCAATTTTTGGCGGGAGACAGCTATTCCATCGCAGATATTGCGACCGCGCCATGGTACGGTGCCTTGGTCAAAGGTCTGCTTTATGATGCCGCAGAGTTTCTTGACGTCACCAGCTACAAGAACGTGACGCGCTGGGCCAATGAGATCTTTGCCCGTCCCGCCTTTCAGCGCGGCCGCATGGTCAACCGCACCCATGGGCCGGCTGCTGAACGTCTGGCGGAGCGTCACAGCGCAAGCGATTTTGACACCCTGTAGAAAGCATAAACGCCGCGACCCTGCCAATCTTCGCGCAATGGTGCTTTCAAACTTGCCAATCTGAGCGCCTTGCCGGCATGATGCGCACAGCTTCATTGGAGGGGTCTCATGTTCAAAACAGCATTGGTCACAGGCGGCAATGGCAATCTTGGCCGTTTGGTGGCGCAACATCTGGAAGCCATCGGCACAAAGGTGGTCAGCTTTGACCTGCCCGGCAGCGAAGGCGCCCATTGTGCGCCACGCCATGCGGTCGTCCTGGGAGACATGCGCGACCAGAGCCTCTTGGAGGACACGCTCGGCACCCATAAGCCCGACGTGGTAATCCACCTGGCGTCCATGCTTTCGGGCAGCTCTGAAGCCAATCCCGAATTGGCTTGGGAAGTGAACGCCTCCAGTTCCATTCGCTTGATGCGCCTATGTTTGGACCGAAATATCGGACCGTTTTTCTTCGCCAGCACCGCTGCAACCTACGGTCCTGACCTGGCCAGCCCCGTGGCCTTGAACACGCCCCAATGGCCTGAAAACATCTACGGGGCAACAAAAGTCGCAGTTGAGCGCATGGGGGTTTACCTCAAATTAAAGCATGGATTTGATTTTCGCTGCCTGAGGTTCCCTATGGTTCTGTCGCCTTCAGCCCCAGCCGGTGCGATGACCGCCTATCCTAGCCATGCCATCGCCGCTGCAGCCAGAGGCGGCAACTTCGTTATGCCCGTCGCCCCGAATACGGGCATGTCGACGCTTTATCTCAATGATGTGACCCGCAGCATCGTTGAGATTTGCTCTGCCGAGCGGGCTGCATTGACCCAACATGCCTATAATTTGCACAGCTATATGTTCACGGCCCAAGATCTGGTTGAGGCAATCCAAAGCCGTTTTCCAGAGTTTACCTGCACCTTCACCCCAGGCAGCCCAACCGATGACCTGATCCAGCGCTGGCCAGATGTCTTTGATGACAGCGCCGCGCGGGCAGATTGGGGCTGGGCGCCGCATTATGATTTTGACGCCACCATAGAAGCGCTGGTGCAATTTGCAAACGCTCAAAGGTAAGGGGCCTGATATGAACTCCTATGACACCCTGCTCATCTCCAGCCCGGCGGAGCATGTCGTGCAAATCACGCTGAACCGCCCTGATTTTGCCAATGCGTTCAACACGCAAATGGCGTTGGATCTGGTGGATATTTTCGAAACTCTGTCCATGGACCCCAGCGAAACCCGCGCGATCATTCTCACCGGATCCGGCACCCGCGCCTTTTGCGCAGGTGGGGATTTGAAAGAACGCCATGGGATGAGCAACGCCGCATGGTCCAAGCAGCATTTGATCTATGAGCGCATGGCGCGTTCGGTGATGACCTGCCCTATTCCCGTGATTGGCGCCATAAATGGTGCGGCCTATGGGGGCGGATGCGAATTGGCCGCAGCGGTCGATTTTGCCTATGTGGCCCAGGGCGCACGGTTTGCACAGACAGAAGTCAAAATCGGGATTATTCCTGGCGCGGGCGGCACGCAGACACTCGCGCGCGCCATAGGCGAGCGACGGGCCAAGGAATTGATCCTCACCGGTGCAGTCTTCACAGCGGAGCAGGCTCTAGATTGGGGTCTCGCCAATGCCATCTATCCGATGGAAGACTTGCTGCCCGCAGCGCTCAAGACCGCAAAAACCATAGCGGCCAATGCGCCAATTGCCGTGCGCCAAGCCAAATTGGCGATTGGGCGCGGGAGCGGCTTGGGGCTGGCGGATGGTTTGGCTATGGAAATCGAGGCCTATCATCGCACGATTCCCACCGACGACCGCCGCGAAGGGGTGGCGGCCTTCAATGAGAAGCGCCCACCCGTGTTTCGCGGCCAGTGATCCAAAGCGGCGCGCGGCTCAGGTATCCAAAGCCGTGCGCGTGGCCAAGATGCGCATCAAAGCGGCATCGCGTTCTTGCTCCAATTGCGCGATAGATTTTCCCTTGGCCTCTGCCTCAACCCCTGCGATCAACGCCGCCCGCAGCTCTGGGGTCAGTTGCGGCGTGCCAAGCGTGCGCCAACGCCCCTCCTGACTGTCGCCGAGATGCTCAAGATAATGGGCCATGCCCCCAGCGCCGCCGCCCAGATGGTAGGTCATATGCGCGCCCATAACGGCCCAGCGCAGCCCGGGCCCGTTCATCAAAGCAAGATCCACCGCCTCCACATCCGCGATGCCCTCGGCTACGATATGCACCGCTTCGCGCCAGAGCGCAGAGGCCAGCCGATTGGCCAAATGTCCCACCGCCTCACGCTTCATGCGCACGGGCACCCGGCCAATGCGGCGGTAAAGCACTTCCGCGCGGGCCAAACTCGCCTCCGCCGGGCAAAACAGCTCAACCAAAGGCACGAGATGCGGCGGGTTGTAGGGGTGGGCGTTCAGCAGACGCTCCGGCCGGTCCATCTGCGCGCTCAGCTGTGACCAAGGCAGACCAGAGGCGCTGGAAGCGATCAGGGCATCAGCCTCGGCGTGCAGCTCAAAGCGGCGGTAAAGATCATGCTTCACGTCCAGGCGCTCAGGTGCATTCTCTTGCACGAATATCGCGCGTGACAACACCTCGATGAGCTCAGAATGAACTGTCAGACGCCCCGGGTTTTCCGCGCCGGCCCCCAGTTGGCTCAATTGCCCTATGGGCGCCTTGACCCGCTCTTCAAGCGTATCGCGTGCCACGGGGTCAGGATCCCAAGCCTGCACATGGATCCCGTGATGCATAAACAATGCGGCCCAGCTGACGCCAATCAACCCAGCTCCAAGAATCGCGACTGGGCGCTCTGTATCCAGCATCTGGAGGGGCTACCTCGGCGCCATGCGGATTGCGCCATCCAAGCGGATGACTTCGCCATTCAACATTTGATTGTCGATGATATGTCCAACCAGACTGGCATATTCCGCCCCCTGACCCAAGCGCCGCGGGAAAGGCACCTGCGCGCCCAGCGCGTCTTGAACCTCTTGCGGCATGCCGTCCATCATGGGAGTGGCAAAGATACCCGGCGCAATGGCGCAGACACGAATGCCCTTGTCGGCCAAGTCCCGCGCCATTGGCAAGGTCATCCCGACAATGCCACCCTTAGATGCGGAATAGGCCACCTGACCAATTTGCCCATCATAGGCCGCCACCGAGGCTGTATTGACAATAACGCCCCGCGCCCCATCGGGCCCGCATGGATCGGCCGCCGCCATCAAACAGGCGGCTTGAGATGCGCAGTTGAAACTGCCAATCAGATTCACTTGGATCGTTTTCGCAAATATCGCAGGATCATGCGCCGCGCCGCGTGATACGGTTTTAATGGCCGGGGCAATACCCGCACAGTTGATCATGATGCGCGGCGTGCCGAGCTCCGCGACCACTGCGGCAAAACCTGCGGCGACGCTCACAGGATCGGCCACGTCAACATGTTGAAACAACCCGCCAACCTCCTGGGCCACGGCCTCACCTGCCTGCGTGTTCAGATCAAAAACCACCACCCGTGCGCCCATGTCCGAAAGCTTTCGCACGGTGGCCGCGCCTAACCCAGAGGCCCCACCGGACACAACTGCGACAGCAGAATTTTCAAATATCATAAGCATTCCCCAAATCTTGCCGTATGATTACGGCCAACCATTGCACCATGGTATTGCAACCACCGGTGAGGTCAAACCGCATAATGCGTTTTGACAGGTCTGCACGGCGCCTGTAAGGCAACGATCCAGTCAGATACCTCTGGCCAGCCATAAGGAATGCCCCTTGAGCCGTACAAACGCCCCCCGCTATCAAGCTGAAAATGGCTACCTCACACAGGCCACTCGAAAATCTTACATCAAGCGCGCTGTGGAAGCTGGGCTTTTGCCCCCTCACGCAAGGCGCATGGAGAAGATCACCTCGCTACAGGCATCCCATGATCCGCAGGTAGCGATCCAATTTTGGCAGCTTTTCTCTGTTTTGGGGCCCGAGCCCATTGTCGGGATTGTTGCTGAATTTTATCAGCGGGTCTTTGACGACGAGCCGTGGTTCACATCGGTTTTCGCGCGGGTCGGCAACCTAAATCACCATATTTCAACTCAGGCCAGCATGTGGCTCGATGTTATGGGGGGCGGACCCTATTATCACGGGGCGGAATTCAGGCTGAATTTCCATCACACCCACAATGCCCATAGTCTGATGAATGAAAAAGGCGCGCATCGGTGGGTGGCGCTCATGATTGATGCGCTCAAGGCCTCCGCACCCTTGATCGGCGAAGACCCTCGGGTGCGGGTGAGCCTGAACACCTTTCTCGCGCATTTCTTCGCCAAATATGCGCAAGATTTTCACTTCGAAAACCGTGAAACATTCGGGCCGATCAACCCGCCGGTCCTACAATAACGACTGACGCCCACGACCGGCCGCATTTAAAGACGATCAAAATCCAGCGAATCCGCGACGATATCAACCCGATCTTGCAAAGTATTGGGAAAGAGGCGGGCATAGCGTTCGGTCATTGAAATATTATAGTGCCCCAGCAATTGCTGAACCTCATAAATACTGGCGCCATTATTGATCAATAGGCTGGCATAGGTGTGGCGCAGGTCATGCATCCGAACAGAACTTAACCCGGCACTGTCGCGCGCCTTAAAAAACGCAATATGCAGGCTGGTGTAGGGTTGGCCCGTGCGGGGGTTGGCGAAAACCCAGCTGTCGCAGGTGATCGGCAGCCCCAGCGCCTCTGAGCGCAGTCTCACCTGCTCCAGAACGGCCAGGGCTTTCTTGCTCAACACCACCGTGCGGCTGCGGCCGCTTTTACTGACAGCGACGAAAAGCTCACCCTTTTGCACATCAATGGACGTCCATTTGGCCAGGCGCAGTTCGCTCTTTCGCGCCCCGGTGAGCAAGAGCAATTTGACAAATAAATGCAAGAACGGATGCGTACTGCGCTTACAGGCGCTCAGCAGAGTTTTAATCTCCGAATGGGTCAAAAACCGCTGCATATAATCGCCTGTTGGCAATTTCTTGATGACCACAGCTTTGAACGGATTTGTGTCGAGATAGCCCCATTGCACGGCAATGTTCAAAATTCTGTTCAACATGCTCGAATGCTTGTTCACCGTCGCAGGTTTGTAGCCCGCCTCCAATTGCGCCGTCATCCATAGGTCGAGATCTTGGCTGGTAATACCCGCTAGGGTCTTCCGCCCAAAGATGGGCCTGATATGTTTGTCGAACATATAAAGCTCCAAGTGGCTCCGACGCTTGGTCGCCTTGGAAAACGGGTAGTATTTATGGTCAAAGAAATCTTCGAAGCAGGAAAATTCTTGGAGATTGCTAGACGAATTTAAATCGGTTGTTTTAAAAATGTTTGAAAAAATAGACATACTGAGGCCCTCCTCGAGCGCCTTTATACTGACAAACAACACTATTTGGAACTGATTCGTCTAAAAAGCAGTACCAATGACCAACTTTAGCATGAAAGCATTCTCCTTACTTCTACTGCTCTGGTGATGACCGCAGGTGTTGCCGCTGCAGAAGTGACCTTCTCCGGCACAGCAAACTTTGGTTACAACGACACAGATCACACAAATGGCGCATCTGTTGGCGCTGCTTTTTCCGACATGGATCTGAACATCGCATTTTCAAAAGAGCTGAACAACGGCTACACAGCCGCCGCTTCTGTTGAGCTTGACTATGCTGATACGAACCAAGGCAACGATATTTCTGCTTCTGATGCTCTGATCTCTTTGACAAATGCTGATTCCGGCATCCACTATGGTGACACGAAACACGGCGCTCAAAACGCATGGTCTGCTGTTGGCTCCATGGATAATGACACCTTCCGTGCGGCAGACGGCGAAATGGTGACCCGCGCTGACATGACCTTTGACGGCGCAAAAATCGGCATCTCTTTGGGTGACGATACAAATCTCGCTAACCCCACTAATGCGACCCCTGCTGTTCCAGGTAATGAAAAAGATTACATTTCACTCGGCATCACAGGCACTGCAGGCGCATTCTCCTATGCACTGGCCCATCAAAATGCAAACACCGCTTGGCTGGACAATGATGACAACTCAGCAGCGTCCCAACAAGCAACAACCGGTGTTCGTGTGAGCACAACTTG
Source organism: Planktomarina sp. (assembly GCA_016780825.1). Taxonomy (GTDB): domain Bacteria; phylum Pseudomonadota; class Alphaproteobacteria; order Rhodobacterales; family Rhodobacteraceae; genus Planktomarina. Next base: position 15,558 of record JADHLF010000041.1, read on the forward strand.
GGGTGGCGCAACCGTTGCATTGGGTCATGCCAAAAACGACAATGGTGGTTCAACCGGCGTTGAGGTTAGCTACCCAATGGGCGCATTCACCACAACAGCATCTTATGTTGCTGAAGGCGCAACTGGCGCTAAAGCAAACTGGGATGTGAAAGTTGCCTATGCCGAGGGCGCAGTGGGTGTGACTGTGGCTACAGACGAAAGCGACGATTGGAATGTTGACGTGTCCTACGACATGGGCAACGGCATGAACCTCTTCGTCGGTGCTGATGACGGTGGCAAAGATACATATGCTGGTGTGAGCTATGATCTCGGCGGCGGTGCATCGCTCTTGGCATCCTACGCAGATGACAGCGACAACGATGATAGCGACGACGAAGTTGGTGCAAAAGACTACAAAGAAGGCATGACCTTCCAGCTTTCTTTCGCATTCTAAGTCGATTGAAATCGAACCTTGAGAAGGCGGCCCGAAAGGGTCGCCTTTTTCATTTTTGACAGATGATTTTTCGGCATGGATCCCTCGGAGCTCTGGAAACCTGAGACAAAGCAGCCTATGACTGGCGGCGGGCGCCCAATCTGGGTTTGGCCCATGAATATATAGACGAGGCAGATCCTATGAGCAGCTATTCCCCCGCCGAAATCGAAGCCAAATGGCAAGAGGCATGGGCCAAGGGCGAGACCTTCAAGGCCGTGGCGACTGCCGATCGTCCGAAATACTATGTCCTAGAAATGTTTCCCTATCCGTCGGGCCGCATTCACATGGGCCATGTCCGCAATTACACCATGGGCGATGTGATCGCGCGCTATAAGCTGTCCACTGGACATAACGTGCTGCATCCGATGGGCTGGGACGCCTTTGGCATGCCGGCCGAAAATGCCGCGATGGCGATCGGCGGGCATCCAAAAGAATGGACCTATGACAACATCGCAACCATGCGCAGACAGATGAAGCCCTTGGGCCTGTCCATCGACTGGTCGCGCGAGTTTGCCACATGTGACCCTGAATATTACGGACAACAACAGGCGTTGTTTCTCGATATGCTGGCCAATGGATTGGTCTATCGCAAGAATGCGATGGTCAATTGGGATCCGGTCGATATGACCGTTCTGGCCAATGAGCAGGTGATTGACGGTAAAGGCTGGCGTTCCAATGCCGAGGTTGAACGCCGCGAGCTGACACAATGGTTTTTCAATATTTCTTCCATGTCGGGCGAATTGCTCAGCGCCTTGGACGGGCTGGAAAATTGGCCCGCCAAAGTCCGCTTGATGCAGGAGAATTGGATCGGTCAATCGCGCGGGTTGGAAATGACCTTCCCGCTGACCATGCCACAAGAGGGTCACGAGGGCATCACTGTTTACACCACCCGCCCCGATACATTGGCCGGCGCCTCATTCATCGGCCTTGCCCCAAATCACCCGCTGACCCAAAGCCTGGCGGCACAGAATCCCGCCTTGGCGGCCTTCTGCGCGGAATGTAAGAAAATGGACACCACGGAAGCGGCCATGGAAAAGGCCGAAAAGGAGGGCTTTGATACCGGCATTACCGTGCAAAATCCGATTGGCGGCGCGCCATTGCCTGTTTGGGTCGCCAATTTCGTGATGATGGACTACGGCACCGGCGCGATCTTTGCCTGCCCCGCCCATGACCAGCGCGACCTCGATTTTGCGCGGAAATACAATCTGCCGGTGATTGATACCTTCTTTGCGCTCAACGATAACACGCCCGTGACAGATGTGGCCTTTGTTCCCGCCAAAACGGAAACGGTTCGCTGGGTCAACCAACCTGCCGGCCTGCAACAGGCCACGGGACAAGAGGCGATTGAGGCCACCATTGATTGGGCCGAAGCGCAGGGTCTCGGCGTCGGTAAAACGCAATATCGTCTGCGCGATTGGGGATTGAGCCGACAGCGCTATTGGGGGTGTCCGATTCCAGTGGTGCATTGTGACAGCTGCGGCGTCGTGCCTGAGAAGAAGGACAACCTGCCCATCCGCCTGCCTGATGATGTGACATTTGACATTCCTGGGAACCCTTTGGATCGCCATCCGACCTGGCGCAACTGCGCCTGTCCGGCCTGCGGCAAGGCCGCCCGCCGCGAGACCGACACAATGGATACTTTCGTGGATTCCTCTTGGTATTATGCGCGCTTTACGGCCCCCAACGCAGCCACACCTACGGATATGGCGGAGGCCAGCTATTGGATGAACGTCGATCAATATATCGGCGGTGTGGAACATGCGATTTTGCACCTGCTGTATTCGCGTTTCTTTGCCCGGGCCATGCAGCTGTGTGGCCATTTGCCCGCTTCGGCGATTGAACCTTTTGACGCGCTGTTCACCCAGGGCATGGTCACCCATGCAATCTATAAATCAGAGGGCAAAGAGGGCCGCCCTGTCTATCACTACCCAGAGGAAGTGGTGCTGCGGGATGGCAAGGCCTTCCTGCTTGAGGGCGGCGCTGAGGTCACCATTGTGCCTTCTGCAAAGATGTCAAAATCAAAGAATAATGTGGTTGATCCGATCAGCATCATCAGCAGCTACGGAGCCGATACCGCGCGCTGGTTTGTTCTGTCTGACAGCCCGCCGGAGCGCGATGTGGAGTGGACCGCCTCGGGCGCGGAAGCGGCGTTCAAACATTTGAATCGCGTTTGGCAGCTTTGCGATAAGATCGCCAATATGGACGAAAATCAAACTGGCGAAGGGGACAAAGATCTCCTGCGCGCGCTGCACAAAACGATTGAAGACGTCACCTCCGGGGTGGAGAGTTTTGGCTTTAATGCAGCGATTGCCAAGCTCTATGGATTCACCGCGACATTGGCCAAATCCAAGGCTGGATATGCCGCCCAACGCGAGGCGATCATGACTCTGGCGCAATTGATGGCGCCGATGACGCCGCATTTGGCCGAAGAGATTTGGGCGCATCAAGGCGGCCAGGGGCTTATTGCCAATGCACCGTGGCCAACAGCAGATCCGGCGCTTTTGGTCGAAGATGTGGTAACATTGCCCATCCAAATCAACGGCAAACGCCGTGACGAAATCACCGTGGCCAAAGATATGAGCAAAGAAGAGCTGGAGGCCTTGGTGTTGCAGAATAAAGCTGTGGTTAAAGCTTTGGATGGTGCTACGCTTCGGAAACTCATCATTGTACCCGGACGTATCGTAAATGTGGTTATCTAGCCGACGCGGATTTCTAAGTGCAGCCCTGGTCCTGGCGGGCTGCGGGTTTACACCTGTCATGGAGCCCGTTTCGCAACCGCTGTACAATCAGATATTGATCCAAGCGCCGGTCAATCGGGCGGAATATGAGCTGGTGCGCAGCTTGGAGGCGCAGCTTGGAACAGCAACGAGCGCGCGCTTTGCGTTGCGTTATGAACTGAACGTTACTGAGGATACTATCGTTGTCTCCGCCGCCCAAGAGATCAGCCGCTATAGCCTTGTCGGCGCGCTGGACTATTCCTTGCTGGACAGCAAGGGCGCCGTTCTGACCCGTCAAACTGCAAAATCATTTACCGGCTATTCCGCCACTGGCACCACAGTGGCCACCCAGCGGGCTAAGAGAGACGCCTATGACCGCTTAATGGTCATTCTGGCAGACCAAGTTTCCACAGCGCTGCTGACGCTGGACCTGCCGTGAAGCTCTCTGCTCGCGACGCATTGGCGGCTCTTGCAAGGCCCGATCCCAACAAGACAGGGGTTTTGATCTATGGCGCCAACGCGATGCGCGTGGCGCTAAAGCGCCAGCAATTGATCAAGGGGTTGATCGGCCCACAAGGTGAAGAGGAAATGCGCGTCACCCGTCTGCAGGGTGGCGAGTTGCGCCGCGACGGGGTTGCGCTGAATGATGCGATCAAAGCCATAGGGTTTTTCCCCGGTCCAAGGGCGGTTCTGGTGGAAGACGCAAACGACAATTGCGCCGAGGCAATCTTAGCGGCATTGGACGATTGGCAGGCCGGCGACGCGCAGATGGTTGTCATCGGCGGCGCCTTAAAGCCGACTTCAAAGATCCGCAAAGCATTTGAAGCCCATCCCAATACCTGGTCCATCGCCATTTTTGATGACCCCCCGACCCCCGCCGAAGTGGAGGCTGCTTTGGCAAAAACAGGAATAGGCGAGGTCGAGGCTGAGGCCCGCGCGGCCATTACCGATCTTTCCAAGGTTATAGATCCAGGTGACTTCAATCAATTTTTGGAAAAATTGTCTTTATATTGCATGTCCCAAGCTGGACCTGTCACCCTGCGAGATGTCGAGGTCTGCGCGCCACAATCGACCGAAGCGGCGCTTGATGATGTGATTGGACTGGTGGCGGATTCGAAGACGGATGAAATTGCCCCGGTGTTGCACCGCGTGATCGCTCAGGGGGGAACAGCCACCGGGCTTTGTATCGCCGCCCTGCGCCATTTCCGCCTTCTCCACGCCGCAGCCTCTGATCCCGCTGGCGCGCAGCAGGGCGTGGCAAAGCTTCGGCCGCCCCTTTACGGCCCACGTCGAGATCTCATCCTTCGGCAGGTCGGCGCATGGCGCCGGGACCGGTTGGAACAGGTGATTTCGCTATTGCTGGACACTGATTTGCAACTGCGATCTGCTGGGCAAACCGCACCGCAAATGGCACAGGTTGAGAGATGTTTCATCCGAATTTCAATGATGGGGAAAAGATAAATGTATACGGTACTAGGATCGACAAAAAATCGAACGTTACGAGTGATTTGGACACTTGAGGAATTGGGCTTGCCCTATGATCAAGTCAAAGGCAACCCCGGCTCAGCCGAGGTCAAAGCGCTCAACCCCAGCGGTAAAGTGCCGGCGCTGGTGGTCGATGGAGAGGCGCTGCCCGATAGCGTCGCGATCATGAGTTTTCTATCCGACCGCCACAATGCCCTAACATTTCCCGCAGGATCCATCGAACGTTTACGCATGGATGGGCATATCCATTTTTTGATCGAAGAATTCGACGGCCTGCTCTGGGTTGCGGCGAAAAACACTTTCGTCAATCCACCCGAGCACCGTGCCAGCGACGTGAAACCCGTGTTGAAGTGGGAATTTGAGCGCAGTTTACAACGGCTTGAAGACCGGCTTCAGGGCCCGTTTCTCATGGGAGAGCATTTTACAATCGCTGACATTTTGGCCGTGCATTGTCTCAACTGGGCCTATACCGCGAAATTTCCAGACGCCACCCCTGTCTTAAAAGACTATGCCAAACGCTGCCGAGCGCGTCCGGCCTATCAAAGGGCTTTGGCGGAGATATAATCAGCGGCCGCGCGCCCTGCCCAACGGCCCGTCGCAAGGCAGGCGGTGATCAAATAGCCGCCTGTCGGCGCGTCCCAATCGAGCATCTCGCCCGCGCAGAAGACGCCCGGCAGATCCCGAAGCATCAACTCAGGTGTCAAAGCCTCCCACGATAGGCCACCCGCCGTCGAGATCGCCTCATCCATGGGGCGCGGTCCCGACAGTGACAGCAGCGCGGCTTTGATTGCGGCAACCAGCCCTTGGGCATCGCGCGGCATCGGGCGGGTCAGCTCAAACAGCAGGGCACGTTTGGTCGCATCGAGCTTGACTGATTTTCGCAAGAAATTGCTCAGACTGTCCCTTGGATTGCGATTTGAAATCATATTGGTTAGGGCCGGCACCGAGATCTGTGGCGCAAAATCAATCCGGGCCAATGGAGTCTGACGCAGCATCCGCCCAAGCGCATAGATTGCCCCGCCTTCCACACCCGATTGTGTGATCACAAATTCACCCCGGCTTCGCCGATCTGCGACTGAAAGTTCGATATTCTTCACCGGTTGGCCAAAAAACGGCTGCATATGATCCGACCAAGCGCGCTCAAGTCCCACATTGGACGCTTGAATAGGGACAATCGGCACGCCGGCCGCAGCGAAGGCCATCTGCCAAGCGCCATCAGACCCTAAACGCGCCCAACTCGCGCCACCGAGCGCGAGGATCAACGCCCCGGCCGTGACGGCGACCTGGCCCTTTGGTGTGCCGAGCAGATGCTGCGCATCTGTGGTCAATGGACCAATCCAGCGATGGCGGCGCAGCAATACAACGCCCAGCGCATCGAGCCGTGCCAACCAGGCCCGCAGAAGGGGCGACGCTTTCATAGAGGTCGGAAAAACCCGGCCTGAGCTGCCTGTGAAGACCTCCTGCCCAAGGCCCTGCGCAAAGGCTGTGACCTCAGCCGGTCCAAATTCCGATAGAATCGGCCTCAAGGCCGTGATGGTGTCAAAATTCTGTAAAAAAATCTCTCGATCTTCTGCCTTGGTCAGGTTGAGACCAGATTTTCCAGCCATGAGAAATTTTCGCGCCGGGGAGGGCATTGCCTCTGCCACAGCCACACGCAACCCAGCCCGCGCCGCCTGCTCTGCCGCCATCAACCCCGCGGGGCCGGCGCCCACAACCAATAGGTCAAAAACATCTTGAGACTGCGCTTGGGCGTGATCCATGTCAGGAGGATCCTTGCAAAGGTGCCGTTGATCTCATCAAGTCATGTTCCATGGCCGCTGCTGCCCCTTCGATACCGCCAGCCCCTCTGGCACGCAATCAGGAAGTAGCAAAAGTGAGTAAACGCGCCGCAATCTCATGGCTGCAACAAAAAAGAGCGACGCCGAAGCGCCGCTCTCTCTTTAACCTAAGTTGGTTTCGCTTAGAATGCGAAGTTCAAACCAACAGTTGTCAGGTCGTTGGCTGTACCAGCTTTGTCGTGCATTGCTGCAAAAGCAGATGCGCCGCCACCGAGTGCGTAATCAGCGATGATTGTTGTTGCGTCAGCTTCGTCGATTGCGAATGATGTACTCACTGCACCTGCAGAGTACTTAATTGAAAAGTCCCACTCGTCGCCAAATGAATCCGCACCAGCAACTGTGCCTGGCTTGATTGCTGTATAACCAACAGTCAAAGCGTCCATTGCATATGAGAAGCCGAGTGTTG
>JADHLF010000042.1 GCA_016780825.1 Planktomarina sp.
ATACAAAGTGACTGATAAATTTGACACTTTGGCGCAGGCTGGAAAGATTGCGCCGGGCTATTGCACGGGCGTGGGGAAGGTGATTTTGGCATTCATGCCAGAGCGCCTGCAAAATCGCGCTTTAGACGAACAATCTTTTGTCGCCTATACTCCCAATACGCACCGAAACCGCACAACCCTAGCTGCGGAATTGTCAACCATCCGCAAGGCGCGCGTGGCCTATGACCGCGAAGAGCACGAACTTGGAATCATTTCCATAGCCTGCCCGATTGTGACTGGGCAGGAGCAAGTCGTCGGCGCTGTGTCCATCGCCACCTCCACCAATCGATATTGTATTGAAGATTTGAACGAACATTGGCCCGCTTTGCGCGACACCGCAAATTCTATTGGGGCTCAAGCAGAATTATGGCAGGTTCCGACATGGGGCTGACCAATAGGGAGACGGAATGAATGTCTGGTGTAACTCTATCTAATATAACCAAAAAATATGGCGAAGTTCAGGTCATACATGGGATTGATCTTGAGATCAAAGATGGTGAATTCTGTGTTTTTGTTGGACCGTCCGGTTGCGGCAAATCCACCCTGCTGCGGATGGTGGCTGGGCTTGAGGACACCACAGGCGGCGCCATTTCTATTGGTGCGCGTGATGTCACCCGGGAAGACCCGGCGCGGCGCGGCGTGGCCATGGTATTTCAAACCTATGCGCTCTATCCGCATATGACCGTGCAAGAAAACATGGGGTTTGGTCTGCGCATGAATGGCCACCCAAAGGAGGAAATTGCTCAAAAGGTTGCCGAAGCCAGCAGGATTTTGAAACTGGATGATTACCTAAAACGCAAGCCGGCGGCGCTCTCGGGCGGGCAGAGGCAGAGGGTGTCGATCGGCCGGGCCATTGTGCGCGGGCCAGAGGTGTTTTTGTTCGATGAACCCCTGTCGAACCTCGACGCGGAATTGCGGGTTGAGATGCGGGTTGAGATTGCCAGGCTGCACAAGGAAATCGGTGCGACCATGATCTATGTCACCCATGATCAGGTTGAGGCCATGACATTGGCCGATAAGATCGTGGTTCTGCGGGGCGGGGTGATTGAACAGGTCGGCGCGCCAATGGATCTTTATCGTGATCCCGACAATAAATTTGTGGCCGGGTTCATCGGCAGCCCGGCAATGAATTTCCTTTCAGCTGTGGTGAAAAATGGTGCGGTTGATGTGCCCGGCTTGGAGACTGCCGTGGACCTGCCCGTCTCGCTGCCCGCAGATGGGACGGCGGTTGAAATTGGTTTGCGTCCGGAACATTTGACCCTTGACCCCAAGGGCCGCACTCATCGCATTGAGATGACCGAAAGCCTGGGTGGTGTGTCCTACGCCTATTTGAAGGGCGCGACGGGTGAGAAAATTGTCGTTGAGGAGCGCGGTGAAACCCGCTCCGCCGAGGGCGATACGGTGGGGCTGATCCTTGATCCCGCCTCTGCCCGTCTGTTCGATGCGGCCAGTGAAGCCCGGATTCGATAGGGCGCGCCGCCTAGCGGCGTCAAATTCCAAAGATCATCCGCAGGATGCCCCAGCTGGCCAGGGCCAGTAATAGCAGAAGGCAAAACGGCTTGTAGTAATGCTCCCATCTGGGGATGAAGGACAGCTGTCCGAAGATAACCCCAAGCGCTGCGGGCCCGGCCATGGCCAATCCGCGGGCAATAGCGGTTCGGTCCATCAATCCAAAAGCCAGCAGGCTGACGGCCGTCGTGACACTGCCCAGAAACAAAAATAACACCAATGAGGCGCGCATTTCGCGCGGCGGAGCGTTCTGCGCCAAGACATAGAGTGCCACAACCATGCCGCCAACACTGGCCAATCCCGTGGCCACGCCCGCCATCCAACCCGATCCGTAAAGCCCCCAATGGCTCGCCAAAAAGCGCAATTGCACCCGGGCAAGTTGCAAGGCGGCGAGACAGGCGATGACCGCCAGCGCAATCAGCTTTGAGGTGCCCACAGCCACCTGCGTGGTGAGGGCCAGGCCAAAAGGCACGCCAATGGTCGAGCCAATGGCCAGTCCCAGCGCGACTTTGCGATTGGCTTCCCGCCAGCCGCCGCGCAGCATGAACAGCGAGGCGGTCATCTCAAGCCACCAACAGACGGGGATCAGTTGGACCGGCGGCAGGATCAAGGCCCCGGATGCCATGACCATGGCGGAAAGTGCAAAGCCCGAAAAGCCCCGCACCAGACCGGCAATGAAGCAAATCAGACCGAGCAATGCGAGGTGATCGGGTGGCAAAGCCAGGGCTGCCGAGGCCGCTTGCATCATAGGTGCATCTCGCTGGCAATATGGGCCACGCCTTCGGCAATTTTCCGAACGGGAAGAGAGCTATAGGCCAGGCGATAATAATTCTTCGGCGCATCTTTCTGGGTGAAAAACGGCCGGCCCGGTTCGATCAAAACGCCCTTGCTGCGCAGACGCTCGGCGACATCCTCTGTGTCGACATGGGCTGGGGCACGCATCCAAAAGGAACTGCCGCCGAAGGCGCCTTGCCCGGCAACGGTCAGGCCATTTTTTGCGAAAGCCTCCTCCATGGCCAGGCGCCGCGCATGAAATTCTGTGCCCATCCGGCGGATCAGCGCGTCGTAATGGCCGAGTGACAAGAAATAGGCCGCCGTGCGTTGAATGTGGCCGGGCGGATGGCGCAGCACGGTTGAGCGCAGCGCCCGAGCCTCGCGGATAAACGGCTTGGACCCCACCAGATACCCGAGCCGCAACCCCGGAAATAGCGATTTAGAGAAACTGCCGACATAGATCACCCGCCCGTCACGGTCCAAGGATTTCAGCGCCGGAGAGGGGGCCTTGAGAAAGGACATCTCAAATTCATAGTCATCCTCAACAATTAAGAAATCTTGCTGGGCGGCGCGCGCCAGGAGCGTTCGGCGGCGGTCCAGCGGCATTGTGGTGGCGGTAGGGCATTGGTGGGATGGGGTGGTGAAGACCACATCGATATCAGAGGGCAAAGCATCGGGCGGCAAGCCCCCCGCATCCACCTCCACACTGGCGACTTGGCAGCGCGACTGGGTCAAAATATCGCGTAAGGATGGGTAGCAGGGGTTTTCCAATGCCGCTGTGCGCCTTTGATTCAGCAAGACATTTGCGGTCAACCACAGCGCATTTTGGGCCCCCATAGTGACCAAAACCTCATCTGGTTCCGCCCGGATTCCCCGTCGGGGCAGCGTGTGGCGCAGGATGAACTCGATCAACTTTGGATCATCGCGATCGAAGTAATCACTGGTCAGCGCGTCATAGTCTTTCGAGCCCAAGGCTTGAAGAGCGCAGAGCCGCCAATTCGACCGATCAAACAGGGTTTCATCGGCCTGGCCGTAAATGAAGGGATATTTGTAACTGCCCCAATCGGAGGGCTTCATAAGAGAAGCGCCGCCAGAAAACTTTTGACCAATGGCGCGGCCCCAATCCACTTTGTCTTCTCGCGGCATGATGGGAAATTTTGGCGGCTGTGGAGCATTTGAGCTGATGTAATAGCCGGAGCGACCGCGGCTTGTGAGATAGTCATCGGCCAGAAGCTCCGTATAGGCAAGGGTCACGGTGATCCGGCTCACACCTAAATGGGCCGCCAATTTTCGGCTTGAAGGCATTTTCTCACCGGCCCGAAAGCGTCCGCTGAGAATGGCTTCGGCGACCAGCTGTTGGATTTGGTTCTGCAACGTGCCTTCCGAATCGGGCGGCAAAAAGAACGTCTCTTCAGAAATCGCCATTTTGGACCTAAACCTATATGAGTTTTGGATCTATTGATGCCGAGTTTTCTCAGAGGGCGCAAGGTCAAGAAATTGGCGCAGGTTTGCATATATTCGGCTGGACATAAAAAAGGCAGGGACGCGCCCTGCCTTTTTAGTCAGGCTTGGGGAGGATTAGCCGAATACGCGGCTTAAGGCCTGATCTATGGCATCGGTGATAAGGTCGATATCTTCGGCCGTACAAATCAATGCCGGTGACAAGCAAAGAGTGTTGTTGAATCCTGGCAAGGACCGGTTTGTTGCGCCGATGATGACGCCCTGCGCCATGCAGTCTTTGACCACCGCCTGCACCTTTGCTTCGGGTGCCGGTTCGCGGGTTTCGCGGTTCGTCACCAGCTCTGCGCCGCAGAACAAGCCTTTGCCACGGACATCGCCAATGATGCTGTGTTTCTCAGCCAGGGCTTCGAGATTGGCAATCAACTGCGCGCCGCGGGCTTGGCAATTTTCAAGAAGGTTTTCCTCCTCAATGATGCGCATGTTTTCCAGGGCCGCTGCCGGACCTGCTGTGCAACCGCCGAAGGTGGAGATATCGCGGAAATATCCCATGTGGTCGCTGGCATCTTTGAATTGCTCGAACACCTCTTCCGTGGTGACGGTCAATGAGATGGCCGCATAGCCAGAGGCAACACCCTTGGCCATTGTCACAATATCTGGCTGAATGTCATAATGTTGATATCCAAACCAGGTGCCTGTGCGCCCAAGGCCGCAAACAACCTCGTCTATCATCAGCAAAACATTATATTTTTTGCAAATTTCTTGAACCCGTGGCCAGTAGCCTTCGGGCGGCACAATAACGCCGCCACCAGCTGTGATGGGCTCAAGGATCAAGCCGCCAACCGTGTCTGGACCTTCGCGCAGGATGACATCTTCAATCGCATTTGCAGCGCGCAACCCGTAGGTTTCGCCCTGTCCGAGGTTGTCCTGACCTGCTTGGCGATATTCAAGGCAATGCGGCACGGAAATGAACCCCTCTGGGAAGGGACCATATTGCGCGCTGCGCTCATGCTGGCCACCGGCGGCCAAAGCCGCAATGGTGGTGCCATGATAATCGCGCTCACGGTACAGAATCTTATTCTTCTTACCGCCATATTTTTTATGCGCGATTTGCCTAATCATCTTGAAGCCTTTTTCATTTGCCTCTGATCCGGAGTTCGAGAAATAGGCCCGGCTCATGCCAGGCATTTTTTCGATCAAGCGTTTGGCAAAATTAGCCGCAGGAATCGAGCCAGCGGAGCCGGCAAAATAGTTCATTTTGACCAGTTGATCGCGCACCGCGTCAGCGATACTTTCGCGGCCGTAGCCGACGTTGACGGTCCAAACGCCGCCGGAGACCGCGTCCAGATGCTCCTTGCCGGCTTGGTTCCAAACCCGCATGCCTTTGCCCTCAACAATGATATTGGGATCGGCGGTTTCGAACATTTTATGTTGGATCAGGTGATGCCAAACATGGGCTTTGTCGTTGGCGACAACTTCACTCAAATCATTTTGCAGATTGCCGTCCATAGGCCATGCTCCTTTTTAGATCTTATGGGATAGTCGAATTCTGTACTCTTATTTGATCGTTATCAGCGCAGAAAAGCCATGTCAAAAATAGGTCCAGATATATGTCCTCTGTATATCCAAAAAGCATTTCTACTTGCTGGATGCGTCGACTGTTTGCAGTGTTGCGCGACTGATGCCGACATGCGGGCTCGAAGATCCGCAGCGGCTCGTTGTGAAACTGGGAGAGACCAAATCAATCGCTGTGCAAATCTGGACACATAGTCTTTTGAAGGACATCGCAAGATGTTTTCAAAGAAACTTCAAGAATATGTTTTGCGTGGCTTTTATTTCATGGTTCGGTATACTCCTAAAGTCTGCCGTTTTTGACCGTGAAAACCGGTCTTATTTTGGTGAGAATAGATGAAGCGAAATAGCTGGGCATTTTGCGCCAGCGCAACTGGGAGAAAATGATATGAAATTGAAAACTGCATTGAAGGGTGCTGTTGCTGGGTTGACTTTGGTGTCTGGCTCCGCTGCATTTGCGGGCGGACATGGCGAGTTGAACGTGGCTTATTTTCTTGAGTGGCCGATGCCATTCCAAGCGGCAAAAGTTTCTGGTGCCTATGACGCTGCCCTCGGCATGAAGGTAAACTGGGTGTCTTTTGACACAGGCACAGCAATGTCCGCGGCCATGGCCTCAGGTGATATTGATATTTCCGTGTCTCAGGGTGTGCCTCCTTTCGTAGTTGCAACATCTGCGGGTCAGGATTTGCAGATCGTTGATGTGGCTGTGTCCTATGCGGACAATGACAACTGTGTCGTCGCGTCCGGTTTGGAAATTGACAAAAACTCCGCAGGCGAATTGGCTGGCAAGAAAGTTGCCGTGCCGTTGGGCACTGCCGCACATTACGGCTTCTTGAAGCAAATGGAGCATTTTGGCGTATCCTTGGACAGCCTGACTGTTGTGGATATGGCTCCTGCTGAAGGTCAAGCGGCCTTGGCGCAAGGCGCTGTAGATATGGCTTGCGGCTGGGGCGGTGCGCTGCGCCGTATGAAAGAATCTGGCAACGTATTGCTGACAGGTGCAGAAAAAACTGAGTTGGGCATTTTGGTCTTTGACGTGACCACAGCACCATCTAGCTTTGTTGCTGAAAATGCCGATGTTGTGGCAAAATTCTTGGCTGTGACCGCCGATGCCAATGCGGCATGGAATGCATCTCAGCCTGAGTTCATGGCCAATATGATCGCTCAAGATGCCGGTATGAGCGTTGAAGATGCGAAAAGCTCCATGAGCACATTCGTATTTCCAGACATCGACACACAATTGTCTAAGTCTTGGCTCGGCGGCAACGCGCAGACCTTCATGAAAGGTGTTGCGGATGTTTTCGTGAGCGCAGGTTCAATCGACAGCGCCAAAGACAGCTATGCGGACAATGTCAACACAGGTCCTTTGGCTGCTGCTAAAGGCATGTAAGTTTTCAATGAGGTAGGCGGTTTCAGATCGCCTACCTCTCTTTTACTGTGCGATTAATCCGCGGGAATCCTCCGTTAACAAGAGAGTAGGCCAAACATTTTTGGCCAGAGGGGAGCTTCAGGTGTCAGGCCTGCTTATTGACAATATTTCTATGCGCTTCGATTTGCCCAATGGGGGGTCAGTGCAAGCGCTCAAAAACGTAACCTTAGATATTAAATCTGGAGAATTGCTAAGTGTTCTTGGCCCGTCAGGCTGTGGCAAAACCACTTTGCTGAATATCGTGGCTGGGTTTTTAGCACCCACCGAGGGGCAGGTCGTTGTCAATGACCGTGCGGTCAAAGGACCCGGGCCAGAACGCGGCATGGTCTTTCAGCAAGGTGCTTTGTTTGAATGGATGACGGTGCGGCAGAATGTTTCTTTCGGCCCGGATATGAAAAAAATGCCCCGCCGAGACAGTGCGAAAATCGTAGATCGTCTGTTGGAAGTCGTGGGTCTGCAAGATTTCAAAGATAAGGCGGTTTATGAGCTGTCGGGCGGCATGCAGCAGCGTGTGGCTTTGGCCCGTTGTTTGGCCAATGAACCGGATGTGATCTTGATGGATGAGCCTTTGGGGGCTCTGGATGCTCTGACCCGCGAAAAGATGCAATCTTTGGTGCTGGATCTGTGGAAAGAGACCGGCAAGACCATCATTTTGATCACCCACTCCGTGGAAGAGGCCCTGCTTTTGGGCGAGCGCCTACTGGTGATGGCGCCGCGCCCCGGGCGCGTTCACAAAGAGTACCGCCTTCCCTTTGCAGAAATGGGCGTTGGCGCCGATTTGCGCGCGGTTAAGAAACATCCCGATTATGCCAAAACCCGCGAGGAAATTTTGGCCATGATTTGGGAAATGGAAGAAGAAATAATGGGCCGTTCGGAGGAAAGAGCATGACGGGTTTGATCCTTCTTTCCGTATATATCGCGATTTTTGCGGTAAGTATGGTGATTGTAGCTTGGGCTACCAAACAATTTTTTACCCGCGCTGATTTTACCTCGCTGAAGACGGTGACTTTTGGCGATGAAAGCGCGGTGAAGGCGAACCGGGCCGCGTCTGTGATTTCGGTTCTGGCGATTTTCGCTCTTTGGGTGGCTTTTACCAATTCATCCTTGCCTTTGTTTAAGGCCAAGGGTCCGTTCGAGGGCGCGGTGGAATTCACCTATACCTCCACCCTGCCAGATGGGCGCAGTGACGACGCAACCGTGTCGATTTTGGTTTACCCTGAAGATATTCAGTTGACAGAAGATGCCGATGGCGCCTCCGGGAAAATCCCTGCGGCCCCTGAAGTTGATCTCGGCGAAGGGTTCGCAAAGAATGATTCATTGGTCATCCCGCGTTATGGATCAAAGCTGATCTCAGTATTTCAAAATGATGAGTTCAAAAAATCCGATGGCGCCGTCGTGACCCATCTTAATGGACAGGCGCTAACGCCTGGGGAACAGATCATCCTCGCCGAGGGGCGCTTGGCGCTCACCGAAAAAGGCACGCCTTTTTTCGAACCCTCGAGTGGATTCCGCATGGCGCGGCTCTATCTTCCCGCTCCAGAAGTAACGACGAACCGCTTTTTACAGCTGAATCGTGAAGGTTATCGCAATTTCACCCTGCTTGAGCATACTTGGGCCTCTTTGCAGCGTGTATTGCTTGGTTTTATCTTTGGTGCACTTATGGGCATTCCCCTCGGCTATGCCATGGGGCTGACCAATTGGGCGCGGGGGTGGTTTGATCCGATCGTCGAATTTATGCGCCCGGTGCCTCCCTTGGCCTTGATCCCCTTGATGATTATTTGGTTTGGCATTGGTGAGACGTCCAAAGTGATCTTGCTCTTTCTTGCAGCGCTCTGGATCATGGCCATTGCTGCGCGCTCCGGCGTGTCCGGTGTGGCCATTGCCAAAGTGCATGCGGCCTATTCCTTGGGTGCCAGTAAAACGCAAATCCTTGGGAAGGTGATCATTCCAAACTCATTGCCTGAGATCTTTACAGGCGCCAGGGTGGCCATGGGCGTGTGCTGGGGCACTGTTGTGGCGGCTGAATTGGTCGCGGCGGAAAAAGGTCTTGGCATGATGATCATGGTCGCGGCCAAGTTTCAGCTGACAGATATCGTGATTGTGGGGATTATTCTCATTGGTGTGATTGGTTTTGCCATCGACATTGGAATCCGCAAGCTCGAAAGCTGGCTGGTGCCTTGGAAAGGCAGAGTTTAAGGATAGATCGAACGGGCCCTCTGGGCCCGTTTTCGTTTCCGGCTCTAAGATTTGACCCGGCTGTTGTCCGGGTCATAGACTGGCCCGCCCAGGACTTTGGCCGCATGGGGTTTGCCGATGATATCAACCGTGATGCCCTCGATGATATCGGGCTGCATAAAGGCATAGGCGATATTCTTGCCCGTGCGATGTCCCCATTCGGCGGAGGTGACCGAGCCGATCAGCTGCCCGCCGGCATAAAGGCTGTCGCTGGGCTGTGGGCTTGCGTCCGTGGCATCAATCTCAAGCATCCGCAGTTGGCGGCGCTTCTTGCCGCCTCGGGCCATGAGTGCTGCCTTGCCGAGAAAGTCTTTGTCCCGGCAGACAAAGCGGTCTAGCCCAGTCTCATAGGGGTCAAATTCAGTGATCAGATCTGATTTCCAGTGCAAGTAGCCTTTCTCCATCCGCATGCTCTCCACGGCGCGCGCCCCGAAATGTCCGATGTCATGGGGCGCACCAGCCCGCATCAGCGCCGAATAAGCGGCGAAGAGCGCGAAATTGGGAACGTGGATTTCATAGGCCAATTCACCCGAAAAGCTTACCGACATGACGATTGCGGGCGCATGTCCAATGCGGGCCTCGCGGACCGAAAGCCAGGGAAAGCCTGCGGCTGACCAATCGCCTCGGGCGCAAGCGCTGAGCACGGCACGGGATTTTGGCCCGGCCAAGACTAAGATCGTGTGGTCATTGGTTAAACTGCGTAATGTGACAGAGCCGTCTTTCGGAAGGTGTTTGCTCAACCAATCCATATCATGGAATTCTGCGGCTGCGGCCGATCCATACCAAATGCGGCCATCTGGGAGATTGGCAATTGTGGCTTCGGCTTTCACATTGCCATAGTCATTGAGAAGATAGCCAAGCCCCACTTTTCCAATTTTACGCGGCACGCGAGAGCAGATCATGTAATCCAGCCAATCGCGCGCGCCTGTGCCGGTGATCTCAATCCGATTGAACCCGTTCACTTCCGCAAGCCCCACATGAGTTTGAACCCGCGCCACCTCGGCTGCAACCACCTCATGCACCTGTGTGAAGCGATAGCCATAGTCTTCCACAAAATCCGGGGTAGGTTTAAAATAGTCAGAGCGTTCCCAGCCATTGACCACGGTGAAATGCGCGCCGGCCTGCTCTAAGATCGGGGTCAGCGGGGTCGTTTTCGCTGGGCGCCCGGCGGGGCGATGCTCATGGGGCAGATGGAAGCGAAACTCGTTTTGATAGTCTTGGATGGCGTAAAGAGACGTCAACTCTTGCGTGGCATGGCCGGTGAAACGCCGCGGATCTAAGGCCCATGTGTCATAACAGGCCTCCCCATGGACAATTTGCTGCGCCAAGAGCCAACCGTGACCACCGCCCTCACCAAGCCCGGCCCTGAGCCCGATAATGCAAAAGGCATTGCGCTTGCCGGGGATCGGCCCAACCAAAGGGGTGCCGTCGATGGTATAGGTGATGGGGCCATTGACCACCTGTTTGATGCCAACTTCCGCAAGGGCTGGCATACGGGCAATTGCCCCTTCCAACACATCCATAACCCGGTCCAGATCATCGGGGCATAAATCATTGCTGAATTTGGGATCAATCCCATCCATGCCCCAGGTCTTGCAACCTTGTTCATAAAACCCGACCAAAAGGCCATTCTTTTCCTGCCGCGAATAATAGTCTGAAATGGGGCAGCGCAGCAGTGGGATCCGGCGCCCGGCCTCCATGACGCCCGGCATATCTTCGGTGATGAAATACTGATGCTCCATGCTGGCAACAGGGTGCTCCACCCCCATCATCGCGCCAACTTCATTGACCCGGTATCCACAGGTGTTGACGACGATCTCTGCGCGAATATCGCCCTTGTCGGTGTGCACTGTCCAGCTGTCATCGGCATGTTGCGTCAGGTCCGTGACCGAGGTGAAACGGTAGACCTCAGCCCCGGCGGCGCGGGCCCGCCGTGCCAAGGCTTGACACAATTGCGCCGGATCGATGTGCCCATCGCTTGGGTCCCAAAGGCCACCCATGAGGTTTTCGGTCGAAATCAACGGATGCCGCCGCGCGCATTCCTGCGCATCCAATACTTCGAACTCAACCCCCATACCTTTGGCCAGGCTGGTGAAATGCGCGTAACCGTCCATATGAGCTTGGGTATTTGCCAGCCGGATACCGCCATCTCCAAAATTATACCCGACCGGGTACTCAGGATCTGCGGCCAGTTCTTTGTAGAGTTTGATCGAATGGCTTTTGAGACCGATCATGACCTGAGACATACCGAAATTGGTGACCTGTGCCGCAGAGTGCCAAGTGGTGCCGGAGGTCAATTCATCACGCTCCACGAGGACCACATCGCTCCACCCCTCCTGGGTCAAATGGTAAAGGGTTGAACAACCGGCGATTCCGCCGCCAATAACCACAACGCGTGCTTGAGATTTCATTGCCTGCCTCCTGATCCGCAGTTTATTCCTGCCACATGGGAAGGGGTATTGAAAATATTTTTTCGCTATTTGACAGTCTGATAGCCCGATTATTTTTCTTGACCGAAGCCTGCGCGCGCGAGACGATGCCTGCAAAACCAATCGAAGGGAGTGTCATGGCGCGGGCAACAGGTGGCAGAGCGGGTCGACATCTGCGGCGCAGTCAAGCCTTACCAATCAATCCCGCGCCCCCGGGCGGGTTTGGAGGGCAATACAAACCCTTGAGTATTTCTGATATGGAGCGGATCTACGATGTCGCCCTGCGCTTGCTCGAAGAGCTTGGGGTTGGCGAGGTGCCGGGCCGATTGCGGGATCTCTTTGTGCAGCAGGGGGCTCGATTTGAAGCTGAGCGGATTCATATACCGCGTCGCTTGATTGCGCAGGCCATTGCCTCTGCCCCAAAAACCATCACGCTACACGGTCGGGATCCCGCGCGCAGCATCGAAGTGGGGGGAGACCGGGTGCATTTTGGCACCGGAGGCGCGGCGGTGCAGACTTTGGATTTGCACAGCGGCGTTTATCGCGCATCGACGCTGCAAGATCTGTATGATTTTGCACGGCTTCAGGATCAATTGACCAATGTCAGCTGGTTTACCCGTTGTTGCGTTGCCACCGATATGGTTGGCGAGGAGGCCTTGGATATAAATACAGCCTATGCCTTGCTTGCAGGCACCAGCAAACCTGTGGCCACCTCTTTCACCTTGGCGGACCATGTGGCGCCCATCGTCAAGATGATGGATATGGCGGAGGGTCGCGAGGGGGCGTTTTCGGAGCGGCCGTGGTTGGCGGCCCATATCAGCCCGATGATTTCACCGCTGCGATTTGGCGCGGATGCGGTCGAGGTGTGTTTTGAATGCGTGGCGCATAATATCACGGTCAGCTGCATCACCGCGGCCCAATCAGGCGCAACAGCGCCAGCGACTCCCGCGGGATTTTTGGCGCAATCTTTGGCGGAAACATTGGCGGCTCTGGCCATGGTGCATGTGATGAAGCCTGGCCATCCAATGATCTTTTCCAACTGGCCATTCGTGATTGATCTGCGCAGCGGAGCGTTCTCGGGCGGGGGTGGTGAGACGGCCCTCATGAATGCCGCATCTGCGCAGCTGTCAAATTGGTTGGGTCTGGTCAGCGGAGTGGCCAGTTCTATGACCGATTCCAAGGCGATTGACGCCCAATATGGCGCGGAGAAGGGGGTGACGGCCCTCGCCGCAGCCCTATCGGGTGCCAATATGATCTACGAAAGCGCCGGCATGACCGCTGCATTGCTCGGGGTTTCTTTCGAAGGGTTTGTTCTCGACAACGATATGCTCGGCAATATTTATCGCATGCTGCGCGGGGTTGAGGTGACCGATGAGAACCTCGGCTTTGAGGTGATTGTCGACGCGGTCCAAGGGGAGGGGCATTTCCTAGGTCATCCCCAAACTATGGCGGCGATGGAGCGCGATTACTTCTATCCCGAAACCGCCGATCGAGAGGCGCCGATGACTTGGCGCGAAAGGGGCAGTATGAATGCGCAGACCCGGGCCAAAACCAAGGCGCGCACCCTGTTGCAGGGGCATCCGACCTATTTATCGGCCCAAGCCGATGCCCGTATTCGCGCGGCCTTCGACATCCAACTGCCACCCCAGAGATAGGCTTATTCGATTGCGGCCCCGCTGAGCATGGCGTTGATCCAGCCTTTGGTCTGGGGTGTTTTGGCGAGCCGAAGAAAGGCGGCGCGTTCACGGTCGAACATATCTTGCTCTGTAACCTCCAGCGGAGCATCGGAGGTGGTGTTGACCACGATGGTCGCGATTTCCATGGCCGTGGTTTTATTGTGCGGTTTGAACCAGCCCTTTGTCACGCCATCGGCCATAAAGACATCCATTTTTGCGTAGATGGCTTGACCTGGCAGGGTCATTTTTGGTGGCTCTGGCGGCGTGTAGCTCGAGGCCATCGCGCGGATCATCGCGCTGGCGCGGGTGATGAGCTTGTCACGGTTCATCACTGTTTCGTCATGACCGGGCCGGAAATACCGCAGTTTTGTGGCCTGTTCAGGGCTTTCGCCGGTCTTGCCATAGCCGATTTGCATCCAGGTTTCCCAAGCGGCGGTATCCGCATCGCCCGTTGCCTCAAACCAGCGTTGGTAAGTGGTTTTGACCCCGCCACCGCCGGGCACAACCCCAACGCCGCTCTCCACCAATCCCAGCACGGAATTGGCATGGGTGAGCAGTCGGTCGCAATGTAAGAGCACCTCGAAGCCGCCGCCAAGCGAGAGACCCGAGGGCGCGCCCACGACTGGCACGGGGCAATATTTCAGCGCCGCGACCGCTTGTTGGAAGTCATTAAGGAAGGCGTCCATTTCCCCCCAGGCTTCGCGGGCAATGAAATCGGCAAAGCGGTTCAAATCGACCCCCGCGCTGAAGTGCTGCGCGTCGTTATGGATCAAAATGCCTGCGCCGTGATCCTTGGCCGCCTGGCGCACGATGGCCATGCTCTCACCTGTGAGCGCATTGGCTTTGGAATGAAATTCCACCAAGCGCAGATCGCCGGGCAGGCTCCAAAGGCTGGCCGCGCGGTTGCTGGCGATGGGGGTCAGTGTCCGGCGCGTGAGGCTAAAGCGCTCTGTGCCTTCGGGCAGCTGTACGGGTTTGAGCCGTGATGCGGTTTGATCAAAATTGCGGACCATCAAAGTGCCCTCTTGCACCTGATAGAACGGGCCATGTTCTGCGGATGTTTGCAGCGCTTGGGGAATGCTGCATCCCGCCTCTTGGGCCAGTTTGATCACGACCTCTGCGCCCAAAGCATCGATCATTTCAAATGGGCCGCGGATCCAGTTGAATCCCATCTTCATCGCGTCATCAATGTCTTGCGGCGTGCCGGTGACATCCGGGATCAAAGCGGCCGCATAGGCGAGGACGCGGCCGAGAAAATTGCGACAAAATTGGTGATGCGGCTCCGCGCCCTCGATCATCATGGGCAGGGTTTCGAGCCCATCTTGCTGAGCATTGGCGGCTTTTTGGGCCAGGGCTGGCAGCTCGGTGATGCGCGGTCGCAGCGCTCCGCTGGTCAGATCAAGGGCGTGATCCTCGCGATAAAACCCGCCTTTGCCTGATTTCAGGCCGGTGAAGCCTTCTGAGATCATCCTATCGATCAGGGCGTTTGCCGGGTTGTTGGAGCGTCCAACTGCGTGAAATACGTCATTTTCCGGCAGAATATCGCCCAGAGTGTCCACCACATCGGACATGAGGTCCACGCCGATCATATCATAAAGACCAAACACCCCGGTTTTTGGAATGCCCATGGGACGGCCCATCAGAGCATCGGCATGCTCGATGCAAAGACCTTGCTTATAGGCCTCGTCCATACCCACTTGCAGCGCAAAGACCCCAACGCGGTTGCCCAAAAATCCGGGGGTGTCATTGCAAGGAACCACGCCTTTGCCCAGAATTTCGTCATTGTAGCGCGACAGGCGCTCCATCACATCGGCGCGGGTATCTGCGCCGCGGACAAGCTCTAAAAGGCGCATGTAGCGCACGGGATTAAAGTAATGGGTGATGGCAAACCGTTGCCTGAAGGCCAAAGGCATTTCCGCCACCAAGAGCTTTATTGGAATGGTGGAGGTGTTGGAGGTGACAATACAGTCGTCGCGGATCACCGCATCCAAACGTTTGTACAGATCGCGCTTGATGTCGAGGCGTTCGACCACGGCTTCAACAATCCAATCACAGTCTGCCAGCTTGTCAAAATCCGCCTCTATTGTGCCCGTTTCAATCAGCTCAACATTGCTACGCTGGTGCAAAGGCGCGGGTTCAGACTTTTGGAGCCGTTCCAAAGCATAGTCGGTGGCTTTGGTGGTGAGGTCCAAGAGGAGAACCTTATGGCCTGCATTGGCGATTTGGCCGGCGATGCCAGAGCCCATGGTGCCAGCGCCGATAACTGCGATGCGTTTGAAGGTCATGCTTTTTGTGCCTGTTAGAAAAATGCCCGGAGGGCTTTGTTGACGTCAAAAGGGTGTTCGGTGATCGACATATGGCCCGATGGGGCAATTTCGACCAGCTCACCCCCTAGCGCAGCCTGCAGGGCCAATCCAGTTTTACGGGGCGTCATTCGGTCTTGGCCGCATACTACGGTCAAGGTGGGACAGGTGACCGATTGCGCGGCGGTGGGACCATTGGTGTAGGCGTTACACGCCACCAAGTCTTTATGCAGCGTTCCTGGCGCATTGCCGGCCATAAGGCGGCTGCCATACAGCATATGCGAGGTGCCCGGCAGTGTGTGGTCATGAATATGCCCGGCTGGGCCGTGGCCCCAGTCCATCATCGCAGCAATGGCCGCGCTTTCTTGCGTTGCGGCCAGATTGATCAGCGCGTCATTGACCGGGATCGCCAGAGCGGTGCTGATAAAAGCCGCTTTGGCGACGAGATCCGGGTAGCGGCTGGCCAATTCCAATTCGATCAAACCGCCCATGGAGTGGCCGACCAGAATCGCTTTGGGGATGCCGAGCGCTTGCATGAATTGCGCATACCAATCGGCCATGGCCTCCACTGTTGTGAGCGCCTCACCCTTCGACAACCCATGTCCGGGCATGTCGGGCGTGATGCACTGAAAGCCACGATTGGCAAAGAAGCGATGTTGCAACATGAAGCCAAGATGTGATTGGCCAGAGCCATGCACGAAGAGCACAACCGTTCCTGACGGATCAAAATCGCGCCCGCCGGTTGAGGCAAAAATTTCGGTATTGTTCAGCGTCAGTTTCATGCGCCTGATCCTTTTGCCTGTGTTGACGTTAGTTTTCCAGCCGTGCGCAGCGCTTGTTTGAAATCATCAATAATGTCTTTTTGATCTTCCAAGCCCACTGAAATTCGGATCAAATCATCGGTTAGCCCAGCCGAGGCCATGGCTTCGGAGGTCAGATGTGAATGTGTGGTGGAGCCGGGGTGGATCACCAGAGTTTTGGCGTCGCCCACATTGGCCAAATGGCTGGCCAGCTGCACGGATTCTATGAAGGAACGACCCGCGTCGCGGCCGCCTTTGATACCGCAGGCAATGATTGAGCCTTGGCCTTTGGGCATGAGACGCATGGCGGTGTCATGATCTGGATGGTCAGGCAAGCTCGGGTGTTTGACCCAGGCGATTTGCTCATGACCGACCAGAAACTCTAACAGAGCTGCGGTGTTGGACATATGTTTTTCCATCCGCAGACCAAGCGTTTCGAGGCCTTGTAAGATGTAGAACGCATTTTGCGGTGACATGCAGGGGCCGACATTCATCATGCCTTCAGTGCGGATGCGAACGGAGAGGGCTGCGGGGCCGAATTCTTCCCAAAGAACCGCGCCTTGATAGCCGAAATGCGGGGTTGTGAGCGTGGGGAATTTATCATTTTGGCCCCAATCGAAATTGCCCCCATCAATCACCGCACCGCCCAAAGCGATGCCATGGCCTCCCATCCATTTGGTGAGCGAATGGATCACCACATTTGCGCCCATTTCGATGGGTTTGACCATCCAGGGGGTGTTGAATGTTGCGTCGATCACCAAAGGAATCCCCGCGGCCTGGGTGATTTTGGCCACAGCGGGCACGTCCATAATATCCATGCCGGGATTGCCGATCACTTCACCAAAGACCATTTTCGTATTGGGGCGAATGGCGCTGGCAATGGCTTCGGGGTCATTTGGTGCCACGAAGCTGGTCTCGATCCCATAGCGTTTCAGCGTATGCTGAAACAGATTGATATTCGCGCCATACATTTGCGAGGAGCTGACAATGTGATCGCCTGCCGAGCAAAGCGCCAGAACGGTTACAAAGAGTGCCGACATGCCCGAGGCTGTGGCAATGGCCGCAACTCCGCCATCCAGGGCGGCCAAACGCTGCTCGAGCACGGCGACCGTGGGATTGGTCAGGCGTGAGTAAATATGCCCGCCAACTTCCATGTTGAAGAGGGCAGCCGCATGTTCGGTGCTGTCAAAAACATAGCTGGTGGTTTGATGAATGGGCACGGCCCGGCTGCCAAAGCGCGCATCGGGGCTTTGGCCGGCGTGAAGCGATAGGGTGTCGAACTTATAGTCAGCCATGAGAGTGCTCCTGGGCAAGAATTTTCAAAGTCTTTGCTAACTCGCAATGGACCATAGCTCAAGCGTCTGCGCCATGGAATTTCAGGTGACGCGTTCATATATAATTGAAATCACGAGACTATTGCGAGATGTGACGTAGGGTGAGATTGGACGTTACATGCGACCATCCGCGCAGCGCGCGATTTTATCTTGCGCAATGGGCGCAAGATAGGGTTTAATAATCTTATTATGACATTGATATTTCACGCATTATTTATTGCGTTGCTTTTTGTGGCGCTGGTCTTCTTATTTTACAAGCTTCACTGCAACCGCGTGGAGCAAAAGAAAATGCGCCGCCTGATCGAGCGGTTACGTCTGTCGAACTCTAGGCTCTCTCGCTATGTTGATCTTGATGATCTGACGGCGGCGCAATCGCGGCGGTATCTGGTGGATCGGATAGACCGCCATAAATGCACAGAAACCCACGCGCTGCTCTATGTGGATTTGGATGAGTTCAAAACCGTGAATGACACTTATGGTCATGAAGTCGGGGATGCGCTGTTGATTAAGGTGACCGATGCAATGGTGGCGACCTGTCGGCCTGGAGACTTTGTCGCGCGGCTTGGTGGGGATGAGTTTTGTGTCTTTCTGAAAGGCTGTGATTTGCAGCGAGGTGAGCAGGTGGCACGCCGCTTTTTGCGGGCGGTGGTGGGGGCCAATGTAGAGGTCATGGGGCGCCGGGTGATCCGCACCGCCAGCATTGGGGTCTGCGAGTTGCGGCCCGATCAGAGCATGGAAGATGCTTTGAACGTCGCTGATGCGGCGCTCTATGAGGCGAAATCGAAGGGCAAAAATACAATTATAGCCGCGGATCACGAAGTTGTGCGCCGCATGCGGCAAAAACAATCACGCCCCTCTGCTGAGGAGGTGGGAGCTGCTTTGGAAAATGGGGAGATCACCTATTTTGTTCAGCCAATCTTTGATTTGGAACACGACCGAATTGAGGGGGTTGAGGCTTTGATCCGATGGGTCAAACCGGATGGTGAGATTCTTTTACCAGGGGAATTCTTGGATCTCATGGCGGACAGCTACAAACGTGGTGTGCGGCCGCCGCTTGAGCAGGCCAATCAAGCAGCGATTGGCTTTTCGAAATTAGACCCACCGATCTACTGCGGATGGAATATTTCCAGCAAGTTTTTAAACAATACTGTGACGCCGGGAGCGGACGCCGACTGGCTCAAAGCCTTGCTCAATGGCTTGCCGCCAGAAATGACAGTTTTTGAAATTGTCGAGAGCACCGTGATTGAAAATCCCGAGGCCACCAAAAGGCTCATCAACACGCTGAGATCCAAGGGCGTGCGGATTGCGTTAGATGATTTCGGCATTGGGATGTCCAACCTACAGCGATTGCTGGAATATCCGATTGATATTTTGAAAATTGACCGAAGCTTCGTGCAAAGCCTGACACAAGATAGCCGCGAGGGGATTATGCGCGGATTGGTCGAGATGTCCAAATCCATGGGTTTTGAAATCATCGCCGAGGGAATCGAGACTCAGAGCCAATTGGACCTCGTGCGGGCCGCGGGAATCACCCGTGCGCAGGGGTGTTTTCTGGGCAAACCAGAGACAGCAGACTATTGGCTCCAAGAAATATTGCATCGGCGGTCTCAAAAAACGACATCTGAGTGAAAATATTGATGTGGCTATATTCGAGGTGCGCAACTGGCCCTAAATATGTCATTGCCTATGCCCTAATAGAAGGGCAGAAATAAACCCACAGAGATGCTGCGAGAGACTGCCGTGGCATAGTCAATCCCTTTAAGGAGCTGCCCCATGAAAATGACCACTGAAGAAGCCTTTGTAAAAACGCTTCAGATGCACGGTATCCGCCACGCTTTTGGGATCATTGGTTCTGCCATGATGCCGATTTCTGATATTTTTCCAAAGGCTGGAATCACGTTTTGGGACTGTGCCCATGAAGGGTCCGCGGGCATGATGGCCGATGGCTACACCCGCGCGACAGGTGAAATGTCCATGATGATCGCGCAAAACGGTCCTGGCATCACCAATTTCGTCACCGCGGTGAAAACCGCCTATTGGAACCATACCCCTTTGCTTTTGGTCACACCGCAAGCGGCCAATAAAACCATCGGTCAGGGCGGTTTCCAAGAAGTTGAACAGATGAAATTGTTCGAAGATATGGTCGCCTACCAAGAAGAAGTGCGCGACCCGAGCCGAGTGGCAGAAGTTCTCAACCGTGTCATTATGCAGGCGCATCGGGCCTCTGCACCGGCACAGATCAACATTCCGCGCGATATGTGGACGCAGGTTGTTGATATTGAGCTGCCAAAAATCGTTGCATTCGAGCGCCCCCAAGGTGGGGAGCAAGCGGTTGCGGAAGCGGCTGAATTGATCTCCAACGCGAAATTCCCGGTGATCTTGAATGGTGCCGGCGTGGTTCTGGCCGATGCATTTGACGATGTTGCCGCCTTGGCAGAGCGTTTGGATGCACCGGTTTGTGTGGGCTATCAGCACAATGATGCTTTCCCTGGTTCGCACCCATTGTTTGCTGGCCCATTGGGTTATAATGGCTCAAAAGCGGGCATGGAGCTGATCTCACGTGCCGATGTTGTGGTCGCGCTGGGCACACGGCTTAACCCCTTCTCCACCCTGCCGGGCTATGGGATCGACTATTGGCCGACCAGTGCGAAAATCATTCAGGTTGACATCAATCCAGATCGGATTGGTTTGACCAAACCTGTGACCGTTGGCATCGTTGGTGATGCGAAAAAAGTGGCGCAAGGCTTGCTGGCCCGCCTGTCGGACACGGCTGGCGACGCGGGTCGTGAGGAGCGCAAGAACTTAATCGCCACAACCAAATCAGCCTGGGCGCAAGAGTTGACATCAATGGATCACGAAGAGGACGATCCCGGCACAACTTGGAACCAGCGCGCGCGTGCGGATAAGCCAGATTGGATGTCTCCGCGTATGGCTTGGCGTGCTATTCAATCGGCTCTGCCAAAAGAGGCAATTATCTCCTCTGACATTGGCAACAACTGCGCCATCGGCAACGCCTACCCCTCCTTTGATGAAGGTCGGAAGTATCTGGCTCCGGGTCTCTTTGGCCCCTGTGGCTACGGTCTGCCTGCGATTGTTGGCGCGAAAATCGGCCAGCCGCACGTGCCCGTGGTCGGTTTTGCGGGTGACGGCGCCTTTGGGATTGCGGTAAATGAGCTGACGGCCATTGGTCGGGACGAATGGCCCGCCGTTACGCAGATCGTGTTCCGCAACTACCAATGGGGTGCAGAAAAGCGCAACTCAACCCTCTGGTTCGCCGATAACTTCGTTGGCACTGAGTTGGATACCAAAGTCTCCTATGCCGGCATCGCGCAGGCCTGTGGTTTGATTGGTGTGCAAGTGAAAACCATGGAAGAGTTGACCGATGTGTTAAACCAAGCCATCAAAGATCAAATGGAAAACAATAAAACCACTTTGATTGAGGTCTTGTTGAACCAAGAATTGGGTGAGCCTTTCCGTCGGGACGCAATGAAAAAACCTGTCCAAGTTGCAGGCGTGTCTTCGGCAGATATGGCTGCTGAATAAGGAGCTTCGGTGTGGCGGCATTTCGCGATATTCTTGCCGCCACCTCGGGCGCCACTCCAACCATTGTATTAAGCGAGGGTGCAGACCCTCGCGTTGCAGAAGCCGCGGTTGCGGCTTCTGTTGCCAATTTGGCCAAGATTATTTGCATCGGTGATCCGGCCTTGGTGCAGGCCGCGCTGGCCGCCGCTGGCGGTGCAGTCGACATCGTGATCGAAGACCCCGCCACCAGCCCGCGCTTGCCCGGCTATGTTGCGGCTTATGTGCAAAAGCGTGCGGCCAAGGGCATGACGCCTGAAAAAGCCCAGCTTGAATTGTCCCAAGCCAATTTTTTCGCGGCGGCGATGGTCGCGGCCGGGGATGCTGATGGCACGATTGGTGGGGCGGTCTATTCCACACCCGATATCATCCGCGCAGCACTCAAGGTGATTGGCACGGCGGAGGGCACAAAGCTCCTGTCGTCATTTTTCTTCATGCTCTTTGATGATCGCCCGGATGTGCCCAGCGCGGTCAACGTATTCACCGACTGCGGTCTGGTGATTGACCCCAGCGCCGAAGAATTGGCCGATATTGCGATTTCCTCTGCGCAGTCGATGCGCTGTCTCGCCGGGCTGGAGCCAAAAATTGCCATGCTGTCTTTCTCCACGCGTGGCAGTGCCAAACATGCGAGTGTCACCAAAGTGAGCCGGGCGACCGCTTTGGTGCAAGCGGCGCGACCGGATCTTGTGGTCGATGGGGAGTTGCAATTTGATGCGGCGATGGTGCCATCAGTCGGCGCCGCGAAAGCGCCGGGGTCACCTGTCGCCGGGCAGGCGAATGTCTTTGTCTTTCCGAATTTGGATGCGGGCAATATCGGCTATAAGATTGCGCAGCGTTTTGGCGGTGCCAAGGCCATTGGCCCAATTCTCCAAGGCCTGGCACGACCCGCAAATGATCTGTCGCGCGGCTGCACTGCGGATGATATCATTGACATGATTTGTGTAACGGCCGCTCAAGCTGCCGTCCAAAAAAATACCTGAATTGCAGGCAATAGGGGGTCCTACCCATGGGATTTGAAGAACCAAAACTGAACTTGTCACCCAAGGTGAGTGACGAGATCCGCAAGACCACTTGCTATATGTGCGCTTGCCGTTGTGGGATCAA